>JAITHL010000191.1 GCA_031279975.1 Treponema sp.
TCATACGCTGCCTGCACTGTCTTGCCGTTCCCCTGGTACTTCGCCAGTTCCTTCACGATTTTTATCCCGTTGTTCGGTAAACATTTACTGCTTACCGGTTCTTTTCCTCTGCTCCCCAGCACTGCCAGCTGTATCGTGTCCTTGTGGACATCCAGCCCCGCATAGTATACTGCTTTCATCTTCTGCCTCCTGTGTTATATGTGGTAAATCCTGCTTCGTAGGTAAACCCACGGTCTATATCACGGGAGGCACTTCATATTGTCTAGGATTATAGGGCCGGGGGCTTGTCTTACGGTTCTCCTTACCTTGTTGCCCTTGCCCTCTGGTTTGACCCCCTGTCTTCAAGCGTAGCGCGGAGGGGCTTGGCCGCCGGCCTTGTCTCCCGCCGGTTTTTTTAGTACCCTGGAACAATAATGAAGGAACGGCCTTTTTACGCGGAAGGTCTCGCTTTTTCTTGTGAGCGCTGTTCAGCCTGCTGCCGGCATGAGCCCGGCTATGTATTTCTTTCAAAAAATGACGTGGACTCATTGCTAATAGCTTTAGCCATGCGTTATACTGAATTTGTGGAAACCTACTGTCGCTGGATACCGGTGGACGGCGGACGGGCGCGTCTTGCGCTGAAAGAAAAGTCGAATTTTGATTGCGTTTTTTGGCAAGGGGGGTGTTCCGTGTATGGGGCCCGCCCCTTGCAGTGCCGGACTTTTCCATTTTGGCCCGCTGTTATCCAGTCCCAGGAAACTTGGAACCAGGCGGCCCGCACCTGCCCCGGCATCGGGAAGGGCGAGCGCCGCGGGCTTGATTTTATCGCCTCCTGCGCTGATCAGATGAACAAGGCGCGTATCATTGCCAAAAGCTGATCCGGCGGCGGGGGAGCATCCATGCAAATCCAATGGCGGGGTATCCGCGCATTTATTTCCATCCCCTCCAGGGCAAATGAACAATCCGCCCCGGATCGGCTCAAAGGGCGCTTGGGGAAGGCGTTGAAGCTGCTCGGCCTGGCTGGCGCCGGGTTGTCCGTCCTGATTGGCGGTCTTGCGGGGATAGGTCTCTATCTGAATTCCCCGCCCGCCGCGCACCGGGCCGCGGCGGGGGAGTCCCTCCGGGTTGAAGCGGACGGAACCGTATATATAGAAGTAACCGGCGGGGAGAGCGCCATTGCGGTGGGCCGGCGTTTAAAAAGCGCCGGCCTTATACGGAGCCCCTTGTTTTGGAATATCCTCTTCAAGCTCCATAAGGAATATATAAAAACCGGGATGTACCGGTTCAAATTTCCCCTTGCCCAAACGCGGATACGGTCTGTTTTGGTATCCGGCAAACAGATACTTCACCGGGTAACCCTTCCCGGCGGGGTAACCCTCAAAAAAGCAGCCAAAATCCTCGCCGCCGCCGGTATCTGTACGGAAGAAGCCTTTCTCCAGGCCGCGGCGGACCGGGAATTGCTGGATTATTACCATATTCCGGGGGATACGATGGAGGGGTATATCTATCCTGACACCTACTTTTTTCCCGCCCCCTATCCCCCCCGGCAGGCGGTTAAAACCATGGGGGATACTTTTTTCCGCCGCCTGGAGGAATTCCAGGGCGCCGCCGCCGGACTTGATGCCGGGGAACTCAATAAGCGGATTATCCTGGCCTCCATTGTGGAGCGGGAATACCGCGTGGACGCCGAAGCGCCCCTCATGGCCGGGGTCTTCTATAACCGGCTGAAGATCGGCATGGCCCTACAGTCCTGCGCCACGGTGGAGTATGTGATCACCGAAATCCAGGGGCGGCCCCATCCCCAGGTCCTCTATGACCGGGACACGGCAATTCAAAACCCCTACAACACCTATATTCAGCCCGGCCTTCCCCCGGGGCCCATAGCTTCCCCTGGCCCCGCGGCCTTGAACGCGGCGTTCAATCCAGCTTCCAGCGAATACCTCTATTTCCGCTTGGTCAACCCCGAAGAAGGGAGGCATTATTTTTCCAAGACCTTGGATGAGCATATCCAGGCGGGGGCACTCTATGTCAAAGGCAGCCTCCCCTGATGCGGATCGCCGATTCTACCATCCAGGAAGTAAGCGATAAGCTGGACGCGGCGGCCCTGGTGGGCGATCATGTGCGGCTGGATAAACGAAATGGAAGCTATTGGGGGTGCTGCCCCTTTCACCATGAAAAAACCCCTTCCTTTAAGGTGGACCCGGACCGGAAGCTCTATTACTGTTTCGGCTGCCATAAGGGGGGAACAATAATCAGCTTCATCATGGAGATGGAAACCCTATCCTTCGCGGAGGCTATTGAATTCCTGGCCAAGCGCTATGGGATACCGGTGATCTATGAGGGAAGGGCGGGCGGGGAGGAGGCGGCCCAGAGCCGCCGGGAGGATCTCTATGAGCTTTACCAACGGGTATCCGGGAGTTTTCATTATCTTTTGATGGAAACCGCCGAAGGCGCCCAGGCAAAAAACTATATTCTTGAACGGGGCCTTGACGAGGAGGCCCTGCGGCGCTTTCAGTTGGGCTATACCCCCCGGGACCGCTCCTGGCTTTTTCTCTTTCTTACCCGCAAGGGGTATTCGCCGGAACTGCTCGCCGGGTCGGGGCTTTTCTCTCCCAAATACCCCCAGGCCGCCTTTTTTTCCAACCGGCTTATGTTTCCCATCCGGGACCAGCATGCCCGTCCGCTGGCCTTTGGCGCCAGGCTTTTGGCCGGAGAAGGGCCCAAATACCTCAACTCTGGCGAATCAGAACTATACAAGAAGGGGAAAACCCTTTTTGCCCTTGATTTGGCGCTTCCGGAGATACGAAAAACCAAGGCGGCCTATATTGTCGAGGGCTATATGGACGTTATCGCCCTGCGCCAGGCCGGGATTGCCAACGCGGTGGCCCCCTTGGGAACGGCTCTTACGGACGAGCAGGCCCAATTGCTTCACCGCTGGGCGGATAAGCTCTACCTAATGTTTGACGCTGACGAGGCGGGGCAAAAAGCGGCGCTTGCAGCCGTCCTTACAGCCCGGCGGAATTCCCTTGCCTGTTCGGTCATTATTCCCGGGACAGGGGAAGCGGGCGGCGATTCCGGGAATTACAAGGATCCGGCGGATATTTTACAAAAAGCCGGCCCAAAAGTATTGCATAAGAGCGCGCAATGTTTTATAAATGATTTTGAGTACCTGGTGAATCGAGCGCGGACCCTGTATGATCCATCCACCTTAGAAGGGAAGGCCAAAGCGGCGGCCTCATTATTCCCTTATATTGAAACGCTGGATTCGGAAGTATTACGGGATTCCTGTATGCGAGAGCTGGCCAGCGCCTTCGCGGTGGAATGGCAGGCGGCGCAAAGGGACTTTACGGTATACAGCCGTAACGCGGAACCCAAGCGGTTTGCCGCCTCCAAGGAAGTCCCGCCGCCCCAAACCCCGCGGATTCGTTTCGGCGATGAACTCCGGTTGCTCGCCGCGGTTTTGGTTAATAACAGCCTGTTTCCAAAACTCCGGTCAACCCTGTCAATTGAGGAGCTGGAAGATCCTTGGGCGAAAGCACTCTTTATCGCGCTGGAGGAATGGTTTCGGGATGACGCGCCGGGAATGGGAGAGGCGGCGCTGCCCCATACACTCGTAGCCCGTATACCCCATGACGTCCTGCGAAATTATGTCGTTGAACAGGACGCCGCCCGGGCCTTTTCTTCAAATCCGGAGCTTTATATAGAAGAAGGGATCAGGCGGGTAAAACAAAAGCGGCTTGAACGCAGACAAGCCGAAATCGTTGTGGAGCTGCGCGCCCAACAACGCCGGGAGACAGGCCGGGGCCTGGAAGATCTCCTGGTGGAAAAAATGCATATCGACGCCGAACTGCGCCGGCTTAAGGAAGCTAACGAATGACGGATTTGCAATGCGATCCCGCGGTATTGAAGCTTATTGAATACGCGAAGGAAAAGAAAATCCTTTCCTATGAAGAGCTTTCCGATTTTTTGCCCGAGCATATCGCCAATTCGGACAAGATAGAACAGGTCTTGGTCTTGCTTGAGGTAAATAACGTCCAGCTTATTGAAGAAGAGCTTGCCGGCGAAGAGGAAGGCGCGGCGGACAGCCGGAAGCCTTCGGAGGCCGAAAAGAAACGGCTGGTCTACAGCGAAAAGGAATCCTCGGTGGATGATCCGATCCGCCTCTATTTGCGGGAAATAGGCCGGGAAAACCTGTTGACCGCGGAGCAGGAGATTGCGTTATCCAAGCAGATGGAGGATGGGGAAAATATTATAAAAACAGTCATTAAAAAATCAGGGATGATTATTCCCGAATTTTACCATATTGCCCAGCGGGTTTTTTCCAAAAAGGACCCCAGGGAATTTGTTTTTTCCAAAAAAGAGATAACCGAGTATATGACCGAGCGGCGGCGGCTCAACCAGTTCTATAAGGAAACCCTCAGGCTCATCGGGGGGGAGCTGAAAAATTATATCGAACTCAAGCGGAATATCCATAGCCGGGGGGGGGATATTTTTGAGCATACGGAACTCAATGAAATCCGCCGGCGCATCATGGAGTCCATCGGCGGCGCGGAGATTCATCCCGATGAAATCGCCGGATTTTCCGAAAAATTTGTCCGGGCGGCGGTAAAAATCCAGGACTATAAAAAGGAACAGGAACGCATTGAGAAGCGCCTGCGGGTGGGTTCCTTTAAGGAACTGCGGGCCTTGGGCAGGGGGCTTACCATCCGTGAAGAACGGGAACGGCTGGAACAGGATTTAGCGCTCAGCTCGGAAGAGATCAAGGAGCTGATTCGCCATATCCAGGTAACGGAGAAAAAGCTCCGGCACATGGAATTGGAATTTGAGGAATCCATCGAAAGCATCAATCAAATGGCCTGTGAAATCAGCCGGGGCCGGGGCATGATGAAAGACGCCAAGGACCGGCTGATCAAGGCGAACCTGCGGCTCGTGGTTTCCATTGCCAAAAAGTATACCAACCGGGGCCTGCATTTTTTTGACCTCGTACAGGAGGGGAACATCGGACTCATCAAGGCGGTGGAAAAATTTGAATACCAAAAGGGATTTAAATTCTCTACCTACGCGACCTGGTGGATACGCCAGGCGATTACCCGGTCCATCTCGGACCAGGCCAGGACCATCCGGGTTCCAGTACACATGATTGAACAGATCAACAAGGTGTCCCGGGAAGGCCGGCAGCTGGTGCAGGCCTTGGGCCGGGAACCCACGGACGATGAGATCGCCGAGCGGCTTGGCTGGACCCCCCAGCGGGTCAAGGTGGTCAAAAACGTCGCCCGGGAACCCATCAGCCTGGAAACGCCCATCGGCGAAGAAGAGGATTCCCTCTTGGGTGATTTTATCGAGGACAAGGACGTGGAGAATCCGGCCAGCCAAACCGCCTTTACCCTCCTACAGGAACAGCTTTCCGGGGTGCTTGCCACCCTGCCGTCCCGGGAACAGGAGGTGCTGAAAATGCGCTTCGGCCTGGACGACGGGTATTCCCTTACCCTGGAAGAGGTCGGGCTCTACTTTAACGTAACCCGGGAACGGATACGGCAAATCGAAGCGAAGGCCCTGCGCCGCCTGCGGCATCCCAAACGGAGCCGCAGATTGAAAGATTACTTGGACCACTGAGCCGGCCCGGCATGGGCTATGCGCTCAAAGAGGGCTGGGGGTTGCGGCGGGGGCGTCCAGTTTCCGCTTAAAACGCGGTTTTGCCGGACCGGAAGCCCGCGGGCGGCTGCGGGCCTTTGGTCCGGCGTTGTTTAATCAGCGGGGCCCTGCGGGGGCTTTCCCCGCCGTGAGCGCCGGCGTACTTACATACTAAAGGGGATGTTTATGGCCATGGAAGATGTTTTTGAGAAGCTGCGGGGATTGCAGAATATACTTTCTCAAAAGATAACCCTTGAACAGGATATTCAGGAGATTCCCAAGCTGCTTACCACCCAGGAGGAAATGCTGCTCCGGTTAAAGAAGACGTTTATAGAAAAAAATCAAGAATACGAAAGGGTCCGGCTTGTGGAAGGCGAATACCGGGGGCTCTTGCTGGAAGCGGAAACGGCCCGGGAACAGGCGGAAATGAAGATGGACGCCATCACGACCCAGCGGGAATACGAAGCCCTGGACAAGGAAATCCGGGACGCGGCGGAAAAGGAACAGCAGTACCGCAAGGAACTCCAGAAAGAAGAGCGGCTCCTGGCGGATATAGACGAACAGATGAAGCAGCAGGCAAGCCTTATTGAGCGGCAGGAACAGGAACTGGCGGAACGGAGGACGGGCATAGAGGCGGAGGCGGCGGAAAAGGCGGAGCGGATACGGATGCTGGAGGAACAGGAGCGGAAACTCAATGAGGATATGGATCCGGAGGTTCTCTTTAAGTTCGAGCGGATTATCCGCAATAAGATGGGCAAGGGCATTGTTACCATCCGGGGAGGGGTCTGCACGGGCTGTCACATGATACTCCCGGCCCAATTCGCCAATGAGGTCCGCCTGGGGGAGGAGATTGTCTTCTGCCCCTATTGCTCGCGCATACTCTTTTATGAAGAGGCAACCCAAGGGGAAGAGGATTTCTTTGCTCACGACGATTCGGGCAGCCTTTCGGATTTGGATGACCTGGAAGACGACGAATACGACGACGAGGAAGAGGAAGAAGAGAAAGTCGCTATTGATTATGACGAATAGGGCCGCGCCTGCCGATAATTAACTTAAGCGATGAACCAGATTGCCGCGGAAGGGGGGAGGCGTTTCGGCGCGGCCCCTTTTCTGAGGAAAGTCCGGGCTCCGCAGGGCATGATGCCGGGTAACGCCCGGGCGGGGAAAGACAAAGGGTTCCCCGACAGCAAGCGCAACAGAAAGCAAACCGCTGGGCGTCCCGGCCTTCCGGCGCGGACCGGAGGGCCGGGACGGTATAAGGGGAAGCGATTCGCCTTAACCAGCAAGGGTGAAAGGGCGGGGTAAGAGCCCACCGCGGCGCCGGCAACGGCGCTGGAACCTTCCGGTTAGCCGTGAGTACGGCTGAAGCGGATCATTGCAAGCCTCATCAGGAGCAAAGTCAAACAGCGGTCCCGGCGGGCGTTGGGGAGAACCGGATGTCCGTCTTGGGTTGGGGGTAAAACCCCACGGGCGGCCCGATCCGAACCGCGGGTGGACTGCAAGGATGCCGTCCGAGAGGGCGGCGCAAGACAGATGGCAATCCCGCGGCCTTCCGCAAGGGGGGCCGCGCTACAGAACCCGGCTTATGGTTCATCGTTTTTCACGTTGACTTTTTGTTGATTTTTATATTAGATATTTTCATTAGAGTTGTTTCATCCCTTCAGTTATGAAACAGCTTCCGCTAAGAGCGTGGTTTTACAAGGCTTTAGCCGGAAAAACTGCGGGACTTGGCTGCCCGCCAGCCGGGTTGGCAGCCAAGCCTATTGAACCGGGGCCGTTCTCCAAGGTTAGCGGTTGGAAGGGGTCTCAAATTTATTGCGGTATGCGCGGCGGAATATGTGTAACGGAATACCGGTAACGGAATATGTTTAGAAAAAGACCCCGATCCGGCTGCGACCCCCGTACGCGCCGGAAACAAACCATACAGACCGCGACGGCGGCGCTGTTAATTATGGCCTTATTCTCTTCCTTAACGATGTTTTTTATCGGGTGGAGAAAACGCTTGGGAACCGAGCGGAAAGAGCTCTTGCGGATATGGGAGGACGGGGCCTTTGAAAAGGCTTTTACCCTCAGCCGGGAAGAGCTGCAAACCAAACCAATGGATTATTTTCTCTTAATCTTCTATGGGTTTGCCGCCTATCAGCTGGCGGTGGCCCAGATTGCGAGCGCCGACACCCAATTCTATATTGATGAATGTATTTGGTCCCTCCGGAAGGCCCTGCTGTGCAAGGAAGGGGGCGGGGACCTGCGGATTCAGTATGTTTTAGGCAAAGCCTACTATTATAAAGGGGCCGGCTACGCGGATTTGGCGGTGCGTTTTTTGGAAGCCGCCCAGAACGGCGCGTACCAGGCCCGGGATTTACCGGAATACCTCGGCTTGTCCTACGCGGCCAAACGCGATTACCGGAACAGCGTCGCCGCCTTTTCCCTTGCCCTGGCGTCGGAACGCGACGGCGGCCCGGCCCAGGACCCGGCGGGGTTTGCGCCGGAGTTTATCCAGCAGGACGAGTATCCTTCCGATCTGCTGCTCCTCTCGATTGCCCGGTCCTATATGGCGCTGGATGAACAGGACTCCGCAAAGGCCTATCTTATGCGCTGCGTTGAGACCTCAAAAGACGCCGAGACCGTCGTCGCGGCCCGGCTCCTGCTGGGGAACATATTTGAAAAAACCGGCTATATTTCCCTGGCGGAAGCGCAATACCTTGCCCTGCTGGAAGAGGACGGGGAAAACGCCGAAGCTCATTATCATTTAGGCGAATTATATGCCGCAGGCGGGGACTCAACCAGGGCGCGGGCGGAATGGCGCAAGGCGGTGCGAATTGACCCGGCCCACCGATCCGCCCGTTCGCGGCTTAATATGTAACGGCTGTACAGCCC
The DNA here is from genome assembly GCA_031279975.1 of Treponema sp. Lineage (GTDB taxonomy): Bacteria > Spirochaetota > Spirochaetia > Treponematales > Breznakiellaceae > JAITHL01. The sequence goes on from JAITHL010000191.1 coordinate 8,488, forward strand.
AGGGAGGTAGTATGTTAGGATTAAAGGCTTTAGATATCGGCATTGATTTGGGGACCTGCAACACCCTGATCTATATACATGGGAAGGGGATTGTCATCAATGAGCCTTCGGTCGTGGCGGTAGAAAAGGCGACGAAAAAGGTCATGGCCGTGGGCGCCGACGCAAAGCACATGCTTTGGAAAACCCCGGGCAATATCATAGCCATACGGCCCATGCGGGACGGGGTTATCGCGGACCTGGAATCCACCGAAAAGATGATCCGGTATTTCATATCCCGGGTGCTGCCCCGCTACCGGTTTATCAAGCCCCGGATGGTCATCGGCATCCCCTCCTGCATTACCGAGGTGGAACGCCGGGCGGTGGAAGAGAGCGCCTATAAGGCGGGGGCCCGGCAAGTAATGGTTATCGAAGAAAGCCTTGCGGCGGCCATCGGCGCGGATATTCCTATCTTTGAGCCCGCGGGGCACATGATCTGCGACATCGGCGGGGGAACCACCGAAACCTCGGTTATATCCCTTGGGGGCATGGTGGTAACCAACGCCATCCGTTTGGGGGGGGATGAATTTGATGAATCCATCATCAAACATGTTCGCAGCGTACATAACCTGATCATCGGCGAGCAAACCGCGGAACGTTTGAAGATCGAAATCGGCAACGCCTCCCCGGATAAGACCATAGAAAAGGCGGAAATAAAGGGAACCGACGCCATTACCGGCCTTCCCCGGAAGCTGGAGATCGATTCGGTGGAGGTTCGGGAGGCCCTCAAGGACCCGATTGCCCAAATTATCGATGAAATTAAAACCACCCTGGGCAAGACGCCGCCTGAATTGGCGGCAGATATTGTCGAGCGGGGCATTGTAATGACCGGGGGGGGAGCCCTGCTCAAGGGGCTGCCCAAACTGATCTCCAAGGAAACCGGGGTGCCGGTCATCCTGGCCGAACATCCGCTGGACTGCGTCGCCCTGGGGGCGGGGAAGTATTTTGAGAATGCCAGAGGCTTTGATAATACCCGGAGCATTTACGATAAACTGAACGGATAAGGGCATGAGGATAGGCAGGCGGCGGAAGCCAAAAAAGCGTATCAGCATGGATACCTTTGTTTTCGCGGTTCTCGCGCTGAGTTCATTCATCCTATTGTTTTTTTCCGCCCAGAGCTTTGTGGTCAATATCAAGGATGTGGGGTTGAGCGTGTTTTCGGGGGTCCGGGGCGGCCTCTATGGGGTTTCGTCCTTCATTGGCCGGACGGTTCTCTCCATACGAGAATTGGCGGCGCTGCGCCGGGAATATGCGGAGCTGACCGGCCAGATCGCCAAGTATGAACAGCTTGGCCGGAACGCTGCGGAGATACTCCAGGAAAACAACCGCCTGCGGGAACAGCTTGGGTTTGCCGAAACCCTGCAATACCGGTATATACCGGCGGAAATTATCGGGCGGGACCCGGACAATCTATTTTCCGCCCTGGTGATCAACAAGGGCAAACGCCATGGGGTGCGGTATAACATGCCCCTTATCGCCTATCAAAACGGCTTGCAAGCCCTGGCCGGCAAGGTGGTGCTGGCCGGCCAGTTTGAAAGCCTGATCATCCCCCTCTACGACATGAGTTCCATTGTCCCCGCCCGGCTGGCGGCGGCCCGTTTTGACGGCCTGGTGGAAGGGCAGGGGAAACGGGAGGCCCCCCTGCGGATGCGGCTTATCAGCAAGCGGGCCCGGAACGCCATCCACTACGGGGACATGATCATCACCAGCGGCATCAAGGGGGTGGTGGACGCGGTGTATCCCGGGGGCATCAATATCGGCAGGGTAAGCGCCGTCTTCTATCAGGAAAACGAGACCTCCATGGAGGTTGAGCTGGAATCGGCGATAGATTTTTCCCGTTTGGAGTATCTGTTTGTCATTGACGCGAGTTCGGCGCCGCCGGCGGAATGGTTAGACGCCGCCGATACGGGGATGGAACAGGAGGAAGCGGCGGGCAATGAATAAACACACGCTTTGGGCGGCCGTCTTTGCCGTCATAGCGGGCATACTCCAATCAACCCTGCTCCGCAGGCTCGCGGTGTACCACGCGGTTCCAGACCTGGCCTTGGGCATACTGGTGTTCGCCGCCTATACTAACGGCGTCATGACCGGCCAATTGACCGGGTTCTTTTCCGGCCTTCTCCTGGATTTTCTTTCCTACGCGCCCTTGGGATTCAACGCCTTTATCCGGACCCTGGTGGGCGCCGCCGCGGGGCTGATAAACGGCTCCTTTTTTCTGGACGCCATGCTTCTTCCCATGGGCCTGTGCGCCTGCGCTACGGCGGCAAAGGCCGCCTTACAATATATACTCCACCTGCTTTTCGCGGAAGCGATACCCTGTTATGCTTTTTTTGAGCCAACGCTGTGGGTGGAGCTGGCATTAAACACGCTGTCGGCGCCCTTGCTCTTCGGCCTGCTGAAATCATTCGGCGGCCTCTTGGCGGGCGGAAGGGAAAAATAATGGAATCCTTATCCTCCTTGGAAGGCCAGCAGGAAGAACGTCCGGCATGGCGGATCAGAACGCTCCAAATTGTTTTTATCGCGATCTTCGCGGTTTATGCGGCCCGCCTCTTCGGTATGCAGGTTATGAGCGGCGAATTATACCGGTCCCAAGCCCGGAATATCTCCCGCAGGACCACCATAATCCCCGCCCAGCGGGGGGAGCTCTACGATCGCGGTTTCAGCCGGCCCTTGGTGTACAATAGGGAATCCTTCGCGGTCAGGATTACCCCCGCGGAGATACCCCGGGAAGACATGGCCAGCCTCATCGATAGGGCCGCCCGGATCATCAACGTTTCCCGGGAGCAGATTGAGCGAAAAATCCCCCCCGAAGCCTACAACCAGTACCAGCCGGTGGAGGTGGCGGCCAATGTTCCCTTCAATATTATCGCCTCCCTGGCGGAGAACATCGATTCCCTGCCGGGAGTTTCCTGGCAATCCAAGCCGGTGCGGAACTACGGCGATATCGGGAGCCTTTCCCATCCCATCGGGTATGTGGGGGATATAACGAGGGAAGAATTGACCGTGCTGTTAAACAAGGGGTATCAGCCGGGGGATATGATCGGCAAGCTGGGGATTGAAAAGCAGTATGACGAGCTGCTCCGGGGCAAGGAAGGCTGGGAAATCCGCACCGTGGATGTCCGGGGCAGGCGTATCTCCGGGGACGCCAACTATGTCCGGGAAGCTCCGGTGATGGGAAAAAACCTGGTGCTTACCATAGACCGGACCATTCAGACCTTGGCGGAAAAGGCCCTGGGGAACCGGATGGGCGCGGTGGTGGTGATGCGCCCCGCCAATGGGGAAATCCTCGCCATGGTATCCTATCCCTGGTATGATCCCAATATTTTTAGCCGTTCCTCCAGCGCCGAATATCAAACGTTGATCAACGATCCCAATAAACCCTTTTTAAACCGGGCCATCCAATCCAGCTATCCCCCGGCCTCAACCTTCAAAATCGTTATGACCACGGGGATTTTAGCGGAAAACGCCTTTTCGCCTGAACAAACCGTGCAATGCCAGGGGGAGCTGTCCTATGGCGAACGGGTATGGCGCTGCCATATCCGTAAACCCGGGCACGGGCGGCTCAATCTCCAGCAAGGCATGGCCCAGTCCTGCGATATTTATTATTGGCAGGTCGGGCGGGACTACCTTGGGGTGGAGCGGATCGCTTCCTATGCCAAGGAATACGGCTATGGGGAAGCCACGGGGATCGATCTCCCTGGGGAGATCGCGGGCTTCATCCCCACTCCCCTGTGGAAGGACCGCCAGTTCCATGAGCGGTGGAGCGGGGGGGATACGATGAATATGTCCATCGGCCAGGGATATACCCTGGTTACCCCCATCCAAATGGCCAATATGGTTTGCATGGCGGTGAACAGCGGGATTATCTACCGGCCCCATCTGCTCAAGGAAGTGCGGGACCCCCTTACCGGCGCTGTGGAGCAGAGTATCGCCCCGGAGATTATCCACCAAAGCACCATTAAGCCGGAGATATTCGCCCGGGTCAGACGGGATATGCGGTCGGTTATCAGTGAAGGAACCGCCCGGTACCCCGTGAATATCCGCTCGGTGGAGATTGCCGGGAAAACCGGCACCGGGGAAGTGGGCCGCACGGACAACCATTGGCATTCCTGGTTTACCGCCTATGCGCCCTATGAAACATCCCGGCCAGAGGAGCGCGTAGTGGTATCTATTATCGTTGAAGCGGTAAACAATTGGGAATGGTGGGCGCCCTATGCTTCGGCGATACTATTCCAGGGAATTTTTGCCAATCAAACCTTTGAGGAAGCCATCAGAACCCTGGGATTGCAGCATATCATGCCCGCCGCGGGGCGCCGGGAATAATGAAGCCGCAAGATTTTTTAGAGATCGATTATACCCTGCTGCTTGCCGCCATGGCCCTTTCCGTCTTCGGCATACTCTTTATCTATTCATCGGGGATTACCGCCGCGGGGGTATCGGTTTCCACCGAGTATGTCAAGCAGATCATCTGGGCCGCCGCGGGCCTGCTCGCCGCCATCCTCTTGGCCATGCTGGATTACCGCAAACTCTATGATCTGTCGATCTATTGTTACGCGGGCATCCTGATCCTCTTGGCCTATACCTGTCTGTTCGGCAAGTGGGTAAGCGGAGCCCGGGCCTGGATAGGGATCGGCGCCTTTGGCATACAGCCTTCGGAATTCGCTAAGATCATTACCATCCTGGTTTTGGCCCGGTATCTGGACGCTTCCAAACGGAACAAAAAATCCTTTACGGTCTTTTTCGTTTCATCCGCCATCGTATTCATTCCCATGTTGCTGGTCCTCCTCCAGCCTGATTTTGGGACCTCCCTGGTCTTTATCCCCATACTCCTGGTTATGACCTTTATCGCCGGGCTTTCCCTGCGGTATGTTCTTTTTTTAACCGCCTGGATCGGCCTCGCCTCGGCGCTTATGGTACTGCCCCTTTGGCAAAAACATATTATGCGCCATCCCCTGCCGTCCTTGAATATCCTGTTCGATTTTCGTTTTGTGGGCATCGTTACCCTTGCCGCGGGGTTCATTTTTGCCATCGCCCTTTTTGGGTTTCTCAAGTATAAAAAAGGGTATTTTTACTGGATAAGCTACTGTTGCGCGATCTTTATTCTTTCCCTGGGATCGTCCTTCCTGGCCCGCCGGGTGTTGAAGGAATATCAGATTATGCGGCTCATCGTGTTCATGGACCCGAATGTGGACCCCCGTGGGGCCGGATGGAATATCATCCAATCCATTACCGCCATCGGGTCCGGGGGGCTTTGGGGAAAGGGGTATTTACAGGGAACCCACAGCCATTACCGTTTTCTGCCCGAACAAAGCACGGATTTTATTTTCTCCATCTTTTCCGAAGAGTGGGGGCTCATCGGCGGCCTCGCGGTGTTTGCCCTCTTCCTGCTCATCTGCCTCAGACTGGTGCGGATCATGAAGACCACTATTGACTTTTTCGGCGCCTCCATTGCTTCAGGGCTGGCGGCTATGTACAGCTTTCATTTTCTTATAAACGTGGGAATGGCCATGGGGATTATGCCTGTCACGGGAATTCCCCTGTTCTTTATGTCCTACGGCGGCTCCTCATTAATTTCCGCCATGATTGGGATAGGGCTCTCCTTAAGCATCTATATACGAAGGTACCGGTACTAATCCATGGCCGGGTATATCGATCCCCAAAAAACCCTGGGGCCCTTTCTGGAGCGTATCGAAAAACCCGCCCGGTACGCGGGGGGGGAATACGGGCTGCTTGCCAAGCGGGACGCCCCGCTGAAAATGTTGATCGCCTTTCCAGACCTGTATGAAATCGGGATGTCCAACCAGGCCCTGCGGATCATCTATAACCGGCTTAACCGTATACCCGGCGTTTCCTGCGACCGGGCCTTTGCCCCGGCGCCGGATTTTGAAGCCCTGCTGCGGGAGCGGCGGGCGCCGCTCTACGGGCTGGATACGGGAATTCCCCTGGGAGCGGTGGATATCCTCTGTTTTACCCTGGGGTATGAGTTGGGGATCACCGGGGTCCTCAGTATGCTCAAGGCCGGGTCCATCCCCGTACTCGCCCGGGAGCGCGCCGGCGGGCATCCGGTTGTGTTGATGGGGGGGCCCTGCGTTTCAAACCCCTTGCCCTACAGCCGGTTTATCGACGCCTTTTGGATAGGCGAGGCCGAGGCGGGTTTCTTTGCCCTGGTTGAAACCCTTCGGGATATGAAGATAGCAGGGGAGGGGAGGGGAGGGCTGCTTGCCCCTATCGGCGCCCATCCGTCGGTTTGGATGCCTGGGAAAAAAAGCGCCGCCCGGGCTGTCGATACCCAATTCGCCGCGCGGGACGGCCCGGCGGCGGTATTTCCGGTTCCCAGCCTCAGAACGGTTCAGCATCATGGGATGGTAGAAATCATGCGGGGCTGTCCCAACGGCTGCCGTTTTTGCCACGCGGGAATCTGGTACCGCCCGATGCGGCAAAAGGACGCGGCCCGCGTTATGGCGGAAGCGGACGAATGGGTGCGTAAGGGCGGCTATCGGGAGATCAGCCTTTCATCCCTTTCCACCGGGGATTACCGGCATATCGGCGGGCTTCTGGATAATCTGAACCGCCGCTATGCCTCACGGCGCGTTTCTTTTCAACTGCCCTCCCTGCGGGTTTCCTCCTTTTCGCTGCCCATCCTGGAAAAGGTTTCCGCTGTTCGGAAAAGCGGCCTTACCTTCGCGGTAGAAAGCGGGATAGACGCCCGGCAGCCGGGGATCAACAAAACCGTAAGCCGGGAGCAGGTCGTATCCATTCTTCAGGAGGCAAAAAAGAACGGCTGGCGGGGGGCGAAATTCTATTTCATGATCGGTCTGCCCCCGGGGAAGGGCCTTTCCCATTCCCTGCTCGATGAAGGGGCGGCCATTACGGAATTTATTCTGGACGCGGGCCGCCGGACGGCCATGCATTTTCATATCAATGTGGGAATCTTTATCCCGAAACCCCATACCCCCTATCAATGGGCGGCGCAGATTGACGGGGCCGCGGTCCGGGAAACCCAGGAGTATATCCGCAATACCCTCAAACCCCGGGGGCATAGGATAAGCCTCCAGGACCCCTGTACCGCGGCCATTGAGGGGCTTATCAGCCGGGGGGATGACCGGGTAGGGGAGCTGCTGGAAGCGGCATTTAACCGGGGCTGCCGTTTAGATGCCTGGGATGAATACCTGCGGCGGGATATCTGGGAGGCCCTGTTGGCGGAGTACCGGCCTTTGGTCGCGGAGGTATTAGGCGGAAAACCCCCAGGGGAAGCCCTGCCGTGGAGCGGCATTGGGTCCGGCATTGATCAGGATTTTTTGCGCGAGGAATGCCGGAAATCCTGGGAGGAAGAAGCAAGCGAACCCTGCGGCGAACCCTGCGCCCATCCCTGCGGTATATGCTCCGGACAAGGGGGGATCGTAACAAACCAAACCATAGATACCGGGGAACCGGTTGGGCAATCCGGCGCCGCGCAAACCTTCCCGGCCAATGAGTCAGCCGCGGCGGTTAAAGCGCCCGGCGGGGCCGGGCATCCTTCCTACCGGATACTCTTTTCCTTTGCCAAGGAAGGCCGGGCTGTTTGGCTTTCCCATTTATCCCTGATCGAGGTGTTCTCCATGGCCTTGCTCAGGGCGGATATTCCCGTCCTATTTACCGGCGGTTTTAATCCGCTGCCGAAATTGGACTTTGCGTCCCCCCTGGCTATCGGCATATCCGCGGAAGGGGAAATCGCCACGGTGGATACGGAATCCCGCTTCAGCGCCCGGGCCTTTCAAGAACGCCTCAATGAACAGATGCCCGCGGGGTTTTCAATCCGGGAAGCCGTCAATGTAAGCATACCCTTCGGGCATAAAAAATACGCCGTTCCATCCTTGCTCTGGGGCTACGGCTATGAGAAAAAACAGGGGGCAGACGGCGCTCCGGGCTTGGACTATGTACCGGCCTTAGCGGAAAAAGCATACCGGCAAAAAAGAATCGACGCCGGAGCGTCCCTTTTCGGGATGAAACGAATAATGGTTTTAGCCCGCCGGCCTGCCGCAGATGGAGGCCCCGGAGAATCCTATTTTACCGTTTACCAAGCCCTGTATCCCGATCCCTGAATTTACGGGTTTAAGGCAGCGCTCTGTGCGCTAAAGGTTGATCGGCTTTTGAATACCCCGTTTATTTAGTAGACAGAACGTACATTATGCTTAGTAAAATGGATGGGGGTTTTTTCTTAGAGAGCGGAGGCTCTGCCCCCGCAACGCCCCCGCCGGGGGACCCCGGCCCCCCTTAAGTTGTTGACAGTGGCCGGCTACCGGGATTGGCCGCAGACAGCGGCCCCTTTAGAAGCGTTAATTAGTGTCTGTCCATAGCCGGTTACTTTATTGGACAGACCTTGCATTTTCTCGCCTAACGGCTGCGAAAATGCGGTTTTTAACAGACTCTAATTAGTATCTGGGAGCCGGAAGATACCGATATGGGTGGGCCTTGAATATAAGGCGACATAGTTATCATCCGAACCGGCGGCCAGGATGTACATGTTCACGTAGGTATACCGGGGAAGGGACGCGGAGATGGTTTTATTCGCCACATCGTTGTTTATGAGGGAATTGACGGTATCACCGCCGGCGTTTTCGCTGCTGTTCAGTTCCGTATCATTCAAAAAAAAGCGGTTGGGCCGGGGGTTGAAATTCCCATCCCCGGTTGATCGGTACAGCGGATATTCTTGGCCGTTCATGTTGAGGGTTGGCTGCCTTCCGGGGGTTTGGGCGAAATCAAGCGTCAGACGCGCCCCCAAAGCGCCCGCTCCCAGGATGTCGTCAATGTCCGCGTTTTCCAGATGCAGGGTATAGTATTTCAGCGTATTGAACTGGGAGGCAATCGCGGCGGACACATTGGTCGTGTCATTATTGGTATACGGCGATAGGGCGGCGTAATGGGAGGCTAAGGAGCTGTTGATCCTGCCGAGGTTGGTTTGGGAAAGCTGTATATCCCCCGATTCGGCGCTGTCGCTGATATAAATCCGGTAATAAATGGTAAAATGGGAGAAATAATAGTACTCGCTCATATCGAAATCCGGCAAAGCGATTTCCGCCCGGGAGTTCAGTTCCAGATGAATATCCCCCGCCGGTACCGGCGGAAGGAAGAGGTAATTCTCAATGCCGCAGGAACTGAAGAGTAGACATAGGGCGATCAGGATCGGCATGTTATGAATCCCCGCCGGTCAGGGCGATAATCCGGCTGTGCGCCAGATTTGTCCATGACCCGGCAAGCGCCCAGGACCCCTGAAACTCCTGTCCCTGCCGGTAGGCTTCCAAGGCTTCCTCAAACCCCTGTACTTTCCGGTAGGCTTCCAAGGCCGCTTCCCTATTGCCCTGGGCTTCCAGGATGCGTCCTATGGAAAATTGGGTTCTGGCCGCCGCGGGAAACCGATCCGCGTACCCAAGGGCCTTTTGATAATGGGCCAGGGCGTTTTCAAGATTGCCGGTTTCTTCCGCGGCGGCGGCGGCGTTAAACAGGGCGACGGGGGCAAGATAGGTTTTAGGCGCTTTGGCCGCCGCCGCGATCCAGGCGTTCTCGGCTTCCGCCCAATTCTTTTGATCCCTGTGCAGGGATGCGATAATACTATAGGCCCTGGCGCCGGAATAAGCGCCGGCTTTTGGCGCAAAGTCCTGGAGTTCTTGCAACAGGTCCCGCGCCTCCGTTTCATTGGAAGCGGAGGCATCCGCTTTAAGGGCCTCGTACCGCTCATACCAGGCTTCCGCCGCGCCGGTTGCCTTAGACCGCAGGGAGTCCCGGACGCCGAATCCGGCTATTATACCGGCCAGGGCAAGGATGCCGCTTATAAGAACAGCGCCGAGCAGTTTCCGGTAGGTTTGGAGGAAATAGACAATCCCCTCGCTTATCCCTGTTTTTTCTTTTTTCGCTTCTGTTTTTGTTTCCCCATGGTACATGGCGATGATTTTTCCCATGTTAAACGCTCCTTATAGCCTACACATTGGTAATGCGTAATTCCCTAATCAGTCTGGATAAATAGGTCCGTTGTATAGCCAAAGCCCGGGCCGTTTCGGTTTGATTTCCCTTGTTTTCTTCCAGTACCTTTTTAATATAATAGGCCTTAAATGCCGTTAGGGCGGCTTTGAGGTCCCGGCCCCCCGCCCCGCTTTCGGACGCATAGGCATGGCCGTCTAAAAAAAGGTCCCGCCTCTGGATGCGGCGGTCCTGCCCTATAACGCAAGCCCGTTCGATACAATTTTCCAACTCCCGGATGTTCCCCGGCCAGGAATAGGAGAGCATAAACTCCATGGCGTCATGGGAAAAACCCTCGATATCCTTTTTGGTCTTTTTCAAGGCTTTTTTTAAAAAAAATTCGGCCAAGGCGGGAATATCCTCAAGCCGTTGGCGGAGGGGGGGGATATAGAGGGGCAGCACATTTAAACGGTAATAGAGATCCCCCCGGAATTCCCCCTTTTCCACCAGGGATTCAATATCCTTATTGGTTGCCGCGAGTATCCGCACGTCCACCTGGATGGTTTCATCGGACCCAAGTTTTTCAAAGGTCTTCTGTTGGATTACCCTGAGAAGTTTTGCCTGGAGCATAAGGGGAATATCCCCGATTTCATCCAAAAAGATGGTTCCCCCGTCGGCCATTTCAAAACGGCCCCGCCGGCTTTGATGGGCGCTGGTAAAGGCGCCCTTGATGTGGCCGAAGAGCTCGCTTTCCAAAAGCCCTTCGGGAATGGCGGCGCAGTTAACCCGGATAAAGGGCTGTTGGCGCCGGGGGCTGCGCAGATGGATTTGCTCCGCGAAGAGCTCCTTCCCTACCCCGCTCTCTCCTAAAATAAGGACCGATGAATCGGTGTTCGCAATCCGGTCAATAAGGGCAAGTTTTTCAGCAACCGCCGGGCTTTTATAGATAAAGGGGTGATACCCCTGATCGTTTTTTATCTGATCCTGCAATAATTCAATCTTATTTTGGGCTTTTTCAAAACTCTGGGCGTTTTGGATGGCAAGGGCCGCCTGGTTTGCAAATATCTCAAGCCATTCCAGATCGTCCTGGGTAAAATCCCTGCCGTTTTTTTTATTTAAAAGCTCAATAACCCCGATACAGGCGTCCTTAACCCGCATGGGAACCGCCAGCATGGTCTTTACCGGATAGCCGATCTTTTTTGATATTGAACTGAGGTGCCGCTTATCCTGTTCCAAATCATTGACGATGATCGATTTATTATGCTGTACCACCCAGCCGGCTATTCCTTCGCCAAATTTAACGGTATATTTCTTCACCTCCGCGCCCTTGGCGCCGAGGGCGACCTCAAAATAGAGCTCATTGCCCTCCTGGTTTACCAGAAGCAGGCTTGAAGCCTCTCCCTCGCATAAGCGGGTGGCGGATTCCACTATTTTGGTCAATAAGGCGTGGCCGTCGGAATAATTAGAATTGATTAACGTGCTAATCTCTATGAGGGTATTAAATTTTTTAACGTCAATAACCGGCAGCATAGCAAGCACTAGGACGTTTTCCGGGTCCTAACTGGAAGGCGAATTATCCTTATGCTTGGACTTTAAAAAATCCCCCAAGGTAACGGTCGCGTCATCCGATTCTTCCTTGGCGATGTACCGGGAAATCTCGTCCCGCTGTACCTTCTTTTGATAATCCCGGATGGAAAAGGCCACCTTCTGTTTATCGCTCTGCAACTCCAGGACCACCGCTTTAATCTTATCCCCCACATGGTATTTTTTTAGGGCCTCGTCGGGATTTTCATCCCGGGTTTCCGGCAGATTTGATTTATGGATAAGCCCTTCAATGCCGCCGGGGACCCGCAGAAACAGACCGAAATCGGTAATTGAAGACACCTCCCCTTCCACCAGAGAGCCGGGCCGGTAGGTTTCCGCGAAACTCCGCCACGGGTCTTCGCCCAACTGTTTAACCCCCAGGCGTATATTCCGGCCCTCCCCGTCAACCTCCAGCACGATGACCTCAAGCTCCTGGCCCGCTGAGAGTTCGCTCCTGGGGTGTTTTACCTTTTTGGTCCAGGAAATATCCTCCCCGTGGAGGAAGCCGTCTATCCCCTCTTCCAGTTCTATGAAGGCCCCCACATTGGTGATCTTCGTTACCTTCCGGGTCAGCCGGCTTCCAACCGGATACTTCTCTTCGATACGGTCCCAGGGATTGGCGGTTACCTGTTTAAGCCCCAGGGACACCCTCCCCGCCTGAAGATCGTAACCCAGGATCATACATTCGGTTTCATCCCCAATGGCAAGGATTTCTTCTGGCTTTTGTATCTTCTTTATCCAAGAAAATTCCGAAATGTGCACCAGCCCCTCAATGCCCTCTTCCAGCTCGATAAACGCGCCGAAATCGGTCAGTTTGGTTACCCGGCCCTTAACGATCTCATTAACCCGGTACTTTTCCTCAAACCGTATCCAGGGATCATCGGTAAAATGCTTAAGCGACAGGTTGATCCGTTTTTCCACCGGATCAATGCGGATAACCTTGAGCTGTATCTCCTGGCCTTTTTTCACAAAGTCCTTAGGACGGTTTACATGCCCCCAGCTCATATCGTTAATATGCAACAGGCCGTCAAACCCCCCCAGGTCGATAAACGCGCCAAAGGAGGTAAAACTTTTCACCGTGCCGGTTATCTCGGAACCGATGATAGTATGTTCAAAAAATTGATTCCGTTTTTGCTCTATTTCTTCCTCGATCCGCTTGCGGCGGTTTACGACAATATTTACCTTACTGTCAGAATAGAGCCGCTCCACATAGAATTGGGTCTTTACCTGCAACAATTTTTCCGGCTTGTCCACTTTTTGGGCGTCCGCCTGGCTGATGGGTAAAAAGGCGTGAACGCCCTGCCCCAGTTCCACGTCATAGCCGCCTTTTACCAGCTTTTCAATGGTCCCCTCGATTACCGTATGATCCTGAAAAGCCTGCCGGAGGTTCTTCCAAAAGAGCTTGATATCCGCTTTTTGTTTTGAAACGATAACTTCCCCGTTTTTATTCTCCTTGGCAACGAGAATAACATATACGGAGTCTCCGATATTGGGAGGGCTGGCAAATTCCCCCATGGGGATTTTGCCCTCAGACTTATACCCCACATCAACAAATACCTGATCCGGCGTAACCTGGACAACGACGCCGTTAATCAGCTGGCCTTCCTCCAATTGTTCTAGGGATTTAAGGTATTGTTCTTGTAATTGCGTTTGAATGTTTTCCGGAGCGCTGTTCGCTCCCTCCATCGGAACGGTGTCCGATTCCACTTCCCTCTGACCCATGATTGATCCTTCTATCTGTATTCTATGTAACAATCTCTCATAAACTTGCGTTATGGTCAAGCCCGAGGTGTCAAAATAATCCACCCCCGGCGCGATTTTTAGGCTCCCCTCTTCCTTGTTTTGATCGATAGCGTCCCGTTCTTGGATGGATCGGCGGATATCCTCCAGGCTCAATTGGGAAACCCCCTGGGCGCGCCGCCGTTCGGCGCGGGTTTCCACCGAAGCGTCCAGGTAAAACCGGTATTGGGCATCCGGGAAGACCACGGTGGTCATGTCCCGCCCCTCAACAATAATATGCCGGTCCCGGGCAAGCGCGCGGATGAGATCGTTCACCACATGCCGCAGGGGGACTATTTTTGAAAGGGAGGCGGTAAGGCGGTCTAGCTCATCCGTGCGCAGGAGGGGTTCCACGTTTTCCCCTTCCAGAAACACCGCCCCCTCCCGGTACTCAAGAGCCGCCCCCTTCGCGTAGGCCAAAACGGCGGCAGGGTCCTGGAGGCCGACACGGTTCCGCAGGCATCCAAGGGTTATGGCCCGGTAGATATTCCCCGAATTAACATAGGTACTATTGAGCCCCTCGGCCAAACGTTTGGCGATGGTGCTTTTCCCGGACCCCGCGGGGCCGTCGATGGCGATTACCATGGATGTTTCCCTCCGGCGCGGCATTCCCGCAACTGCCCCAATTCCCTTGGGGTAAGGGGCCGCGCCGCCCCCTCCTCCAGGCCGTCCATCCGTACCGGCCCGACGCGGATACGCCGCAGTTTGGCGGGATGGAGATGAAAATGGGAAAACACCCGGCGTATTTCCCGGTTTTTCCCTTCAATTAAAAGAATCCGCAGCCGGCGCGTCCCCAGGCGCTCTATCCGGCGGGCCTTATAAACAATCCCTTCAATAGTAACGCCCCGGCAAAAGGCTGTAATAAAGTCCTCCGGCACGGACCCAGAGGCTTCAACCAGATATTCCTTTTCGATTTCCGCGCTAGGATGGCCTATCATCGCGGCAAAGGAGCCGTCATTGGTAAGGAGAATCAGCCCCGATGAACGGTAATCCAAACGTCCTATGGTGTAAAGCCGTTCATGAATATCCTGGGGAAGGAGTTCCAGGGCCAGTTTCCTTCCCTGGGGATCCGAAGCGCTGCAAAGATAATAGGGGGGTTTATGGAGGGCCCAATACTGCCGCCGCTTTTCCCGGACAACCGGAACCCCGTCAAGCAACACCGCGTCGCCGGCATAGACTTTTTCTCCCAGCCGGGTAACAATCCGGTTGTTTATTTGCGCCCTCCCCGCCAGAATAAGTTTTTCCGAAGCCCGGCGGGACGCCACGCCGCTATGGGCTAAAAAAACCTGAAGCCGCGTCCCGCGCTCCGCCGTCCGGCACTCTGGACCTTCCCGGTCATTCCCGTTCTGAAAGCTCAAACCGCTCACGCTCGCGCTCGTGTAATTTAGGAAGGTCCGCAATGCTCTCCAAACGGAAAAATTGCAGAAATTCCCGGGTGGTTCCATAGAGGACGGGCCTTCCGGGCGCCTCTTTTTTGCCGGTTTCCCGGATCAGATGCTTGTCCAGCAGCAGGCGGATCATCGTGTCCGCCTGAACCCCCCGGATTGCCTCAATTTCGCTCCGGGTTATCGGCTGGGAATAGGCGATGATGGACAGGGTTTCCAGCGCGGCCTTGGACAGCCGGGACTCATTTTTTTTGCCATACCGCTCTTTTAGGGTTTCCCAATACTCTTTTTTGGGCGCAATCATTACCCCCCCGCCGATACGGGATAACTCCACCCCCGAATCCGCTTGGCTGTACCGTTCTTCCAGCTTCCGCAGGGCCTCCGCGGCCGCGTCCTTAGATAAGCCGGCTATCCGGGCCAGTACGGCTTCGTCCAGGGGGTCCGCCTCAAGCCATAACACGGCTTCGATGAGCGCGGCTTCCCGTTCCCATGAAAATTCCATTGAAATTTCCCGCTCCTATCCGTCCGGCGCGGTACTGGTATGGGTTCGGATCAGTATATCCCCAAACATGCGGTTCTGAAAAATCGAAATCATCCGGTTTTTAACCGCCTCGAGAATCGCGAGAAAGGCGCAGATAATATCTAAGACCGAACCGCGCCGCACCACCAGATCAGTAAAATTACATTCCCCCCGGGTCTCCAAAAGTTCCGCCAGGAGGGTTATCTTTTCATTGATCGATACCTCCTCATAGAGATCGATGATCCGTTCCCCCGAAAGATTCGCCATGAGGCTGGAAAAAGTTTTGAGGAGGTCCCACACATCAACCCGGGTCCACAGCGCTTCCTCCGCAAAGGGCAGGGACCGCTGGAGTTTCTTCCGCTCAAAGACCCATTCGGCTTCCCGTTCCTTTTCTTCCATAAGTTCGGAGAGCTTCTTGTACTTCTGGTATTCTATCAATTTTTCCACCAAATCCTGCCGGGGGTCCTCCGCCGGGTCATCGATGTCCGCTTCCACTGGCAAAAGCATCCGGGACTTGATGTACAGCAGCGCGGCGGCCATGGAGTGGAAGTCGATCAGCGCCTCCAGTTCCAAGGCCGTTTCATAGGCAAGACACCCCAGGTACTGCTCCGTAATTTGGGCTATCGGAATATCGTAAATATTGACCTCGTTTTTCTTTATTAAAAAAAGCAACAAATCCAGGGGGCCCTCAAATTCTTTAATCCTTACCTGATGGGCGGCCGTATTGGGTATGGCGGTATCCATTTTGTTCTATATAATATAAGCCTCTTCAAGGGGGGAAGTAAATACCCTCCCCAGGTTTTTGCCGGGGGATGCCCCCCACTGTCAACAACTTAAAAGATTAGCAGGGGAAGTCTCCCCCTCTGCGGGGGCGCTACCCCCGCAACGCCCCCGCCGGGGGGCCGAAAGCCCCCCCGGTCCCCCCTTACATTGTTGACAGCGGGATCCCCTCCCCCGCTCCCTTAAAACAATCCTTCCGCTTTTTTCCCCGATCCCCGGGGCCTGCCGGCGCCCCGGGCTTCCGCTACGGGCTGCGGGCTGTCTTCAGGGGGCGCGCCGTCCTGGGCCGGCGTTTCCGGTTCAACGGCAATGGACGTGTCCGGCTCCGGCGCGGCGGCCGGGGCGGATTTACCCGCCCCGGCGCCCTCCCCTTTTTTGTCCTCCTCCCTGCTGGGAAACATGAGCTTCCGCAGTTTTTGCTCCAATTCTTTGACCAGTTCCGTCCGCTCTTCCAGGTATATCCGCACGTTATCCCGGCCCTGGCCAATCTTATCTTCCCCATAGGAATACCAGGCGCCTTTTTTATCGATAAGATTGTATTTGATTGCCGCGTCCAGGATGCTGGTCATGGCGGATACGCCTTTCCCAAAGATGATTTCCAATTCCGCTTTCCGAAACGGGGGGGCGACCTTATTCTTAACCACCTTGACTCGCACCCGGTTGCCCACCGCGGCTTCCCCCTTCTCCTCAATGGTTTCGATTTTCCGGACCTCCAGCCTGAGGGAGGCGTAAAATTTCAGGGCGTTTCCCCCGGTCGTGGTTTCGGGATTCCCATAGACGACGCCTATCTTCATGCGGGTTTGATTGATGAATATGAGGAGGGTCCGGGATTTGCCGATAATAGCGGTCAGTTTCCGCATTGCCTGGCTCATGAGCCGGGCCTGCAGCCCCATCTGGGCGTCCCCCATGTCTCCGTCGATTTCCGCCTGGGGGGTTAAGGCCGCCACCGAATCCACCACAATCACATCCACCGCGCCGGACCGGACCAAGCCTTCGGTGATTTCCAGGGCCTGTTCCCCCGTGTCGGGCTGGGAAATCCAAAGGTCGTCGATGTTCACCCCCAGGTTCTTGGCGTACACCGGGTCTAGGGCGTGTTCCGCGTCCACAAACGCGGCGATCCCCTTGAGTTTCTGCGCCTCCGCGATGGCGTGCAGGGCCAGTGTGGTCTTGCCGGAGGACTCGGGGCCGTAAATTTCAATAATGCGCCCCCGGGGATACCCCCCTATGCCCAGGGCCTCATCCAGCAGTACGGAACCCGAGGGAATCGTTTCGATCCCCGCCGCGTTGGCGTGGGTCCCCAGTTTCATAAGGGAACCGGCGCCGAACTGTTTCTCGATTTGAAGCCGGACCGCTTCCAGGACTTTTTCTTTTTCTTCCCCCGTGGCTGACGGATTCCCCCGGGACTTATCGCTGTCGCTTGCTTTTGCCACCCTACTACCCTCTCCTTGTTCGAGCAATGATTCCCCGGCAGGTCCGGATAAACAGCCCCATGCGGCCCGCCTGGGTTTGCCCCTAGTATGGCGCCCACCCCGCGTTTTGCTTCAATAGCGGCGGTCTAAAACCGCGATTTTACCGCCTTCCCTAGGGAAGGACCGATGAGCGTCAAGGCCGCCGGCAACGCCCTGGCATCCTCCGGCGGCGCGAAGGGCCCTGGGAACCGCTTGCAGTATATCCGATAAATTCAAACTTGTCAGGGGAGCCAATCCAGGATACACTTGGCCGGGGGCAGCGGCATGAACCATGATTTTATTATTACGGCGACCCGTTCAATGCGGACCTACGCGGCCCGGGTGGTGGACCGGTTTTATCAATTCCCCGGTTCCGCGGCAGACCCGGAACGGCTGAACGGCATCGGATGCCTTACGGTGGAACGCTTTGCCGACGGAGAGATGGAAGTGGTGGTCAAGGATTCCATCCGGGGCAGGGACGCGGTCTTATTTGCCGGCTGTTCCAGGAATGAGGCGGGGATAGGCGTTGAGGAAGCAAAAATTGAGCTATACCATACAATTGACGCCATGAAGCGGGCCAAGGCGAATGCCGTCATCCTCTTTGAGCCCTATGTTTCCTGTTCCCGGTCGGACCGGGCCGCCCGGCGCAGTTCCGTGGGCCTTTGGGTGCACCTGAAAACAGCGGCAAGCCTCGGGGCAAGCCATTATATCACCTATCAGCTCCACTCGGACAAATCAAAGTCCCTGCTGGACCCGGCTCAATGCGCCATAGATGATGTTCCCGCCCTAACCCTCCTGAAGAAACACCTCTGCGACGCCTATGTCCAGGACCTGGAAACCCTCGAACAGGCGGTGCGCCCCCATTGGGCGTTCTGTTCCGTTGACGCGGGAGGGGAAAAACTCGCCCGGGATTTCGCCAACTCCTTCAGCGCCCCCCTGGTAGTGGCCCATAAACAGCGGAATTACGCCGCGGCCAATAGGGTTGAATCGGTTAACATCCTTACCGCTGAACCGCTGGAAGGGAAGGTCCTGTGGATAGTGGATGATATGGTAGATACCGGCGCTTCCATCGTAACCCTTATCAATTCCCTGCAAGAGCGCCGCCCGGCGGAGATAAATATACTGGCGGTTCACGCGGTCCTGTCTTCCCCGGCGGCGGAACGGCTGGCGCGGCTGGTTCAGGAAAACCTGCTCAACCGGTTTATTGTTACCGACTCCATCTGCTGCCCCCAATCCCTGCTCCGGGAGGTTCCCAACCTGGAAGTGGTTTCTTCCACCGGATTATCCGCCGCTATTATCAACGCCCTGGCAGCCAACGCCTCGATGAGCGGCCTGTTCCAGCCCTTCAACGCCGCCGAGTACCTGCGGGGCCGGCGGAGCCCAGGCCCCCCGGTTGCCAGCCCCCTGGTCCCGGCGATTCTAGGATGATAGTTACCGGCCCGTCGTTGGTATACCGCACCTCCATGGCGGCTTGAAAGACCCCGGTTTCACAGACCAAGCCCCGGGAGCGGACCTGTTCGATGAAACATTCGTACAGGGCCTTGGCGCGATCCGGCGGCGCGGCCTTGGCATAGGAGGGCCTCCGCCCCTTCCGGGCGTCCGCCAATAGGGTAAATTGAGAAACCGCCAGAACAGCGCCCCCGGCTTCCCGGACCGACCGGTTCATCTTTCCCTGGGAATCGTTAAATATCCGCAGGGCGGCGATTTTTTCCGCCAGATACTCCGCGTCCTTTTCAGTATCCCCCAGGGCCACCCCAAGGTATACCAAAAGCCCCCAGCTAATACTCCCGGCAAGCGCCCCTTCCACGGAAACCCGGGCGTCCCGGACCCGCTGCGCCACCGCTTTCATGGGCCGCTCCGGGCGGGGGCCGCCATATCAGGAGGCGCTTCCAAGAGCCCAGACTGGTGCACGGCGGCCCCCTCAAGGCGCACATCCAGGCCGTTGGGCGTTATAACCGGGACCACCCGGCCTAAGACTTCCAGGGGCCGTTCCTCGTTAATACGGACCGCCATGGCAAAGCGCACTGGAACCATGCCGGTTATGGCGCTGAGGGTGTCGTAGCCCGCCAGGAGGGTAAATTCAGTCCCCTCCTGGAGCAGCCGCAGGCCGGCGGCCATCCCCCGCCAGATAACATAGCAGTCCCGGTAGAGGGGCGGGTCCTGTATCACGGTTTCATAGCTAAAGAAGTCCTTGAGGGTATGGAAGGCCGGAACCGGCATATAGGAAATCAGGAGCCGGGCCTTGTTCTTAACCGGCTCCGCGGCGTTGGATTCGATAATACGGTTCAGGGCGACCTTGGCGGCCTCGTCCCGGTATTCGGCGAAGAGGTTCCGGGCCGAGGCGTAGAGATTTAAAATCTCCTCCCGGCTCAGGGAATACCGGTACTTGCCGTCCATTTGAACCGGCGCGGCGCGTTCTTCCCGTTCCAACACGGTTCCCGCATACCCTTCCCGTCCGCTCCACTTTTCCGGGAGGCGTATGAGGGAAAATTTATAGAGAACCCCCAGGGCGGCTATACTAGTGAGCAGCAGGCAGGCAAGGGCAAGGGCCGCGCGTTTCCGGCTCCGGGGCAGTTTGGGAACCGGGGGATAGAGGGCGGCGTATTTTCCCTTATTGATCGAGGCGGCCATGGCCTCCGACCCGCCGTGTTTTCGAATAAGCCTGAGGGCCTTGAGGGATTTCTTGTTTTTCGGCTCCAGGTCCTGCACTTCCAGGTAGTAGTCGATTGCCCGATCCGTATCGCCCCGGTGTAAAAAATAGACCCCCAAGCCCAGCAATACCCAGGGGTCCCGCATTTTTAACTCCCGGGCCTGCTTAAAATAGCCGTAGGCCCCCCAAAACTGCTTTGCCCGCAGGCAGGCTACCGCCAAAGTATAGTAGTAGGGAAAGGAGTTATGATACCGGCTGATGTCTATCTTTTCCAGGAACTCTATGGTTTTCTCGTACTTCCTCCGCCTCAACAGGCGGATCGCGTCGGACAAAATAGGATCAACGAACATCGCGCTACCGCCCGGGGGTATCCGTGCCATCCGTCCCAACGCCCGCGGGCATTACCTGCCGCCTTCGCCGCCGGTTCCGGCGCCCGATTGATTTAAAAGTTCCGCGATGCGTTTCTGATAGGCGATGATTGCCTGCTCGTAGCCCCGTTCCCGCCGCTGGTACTCTTCCACCGTTCTCAGGGACTCCTCATGGCTCCATTTCAGCAGGGCAAGCAATTCTTTTTCCACCTTTTTTTGATTGATCAGGGCGACCCGGTAGAAAGCCGCCTCGTATTTTACGCTTTGGGGATACTGCTCCAGGATCAGGGAAAACATATCCCGCGCCAGGTCCCACTGCCCCAGGGAGTATAGGCATTCCCCGGCCCAATAGAGGGCGGCGTATTTCCGGGCCACCAGATAGAGGGTTTCAGGATAGATGCAATCCGCATAGCTTTTGAGCATGATCAAGCCCTCTTCATAGCGGCCAAGATAATAATACGCCCGGCCTCGGTGGTAGGGGGTCTCATAACTCCAGGAACTATGGGGATACAACCGGACCAGTTCATCCATAGATTGGAGCGCCCCCTCGTACTCCCCGGCGCCCATTTCCGCCAGGGCCGTCCAGTACAGGGCTTCGGCCCGCATAGCGCCCTCGGCGGCCTCCTGGAAACATAGGCGGAATTCCGCCGCCGCCTCCCGCCACGCGCCGCGCCCAAACCGGTCTAAGCCCCGCTCAAGCCGCGCCGCCGCGCCGCCGGGGTTCTGGGGATGGAGCGATCCTGGAAGCAACATACCGGCCCCAAGAAAAACACCGAGGACAAGCGCCCTCAACGGGGGCGGGCCGCCCCCACGGGCGTGGAGAACAATACGCATTACCATAGGCCTCTATAGTACCCCCTTCGGCAAAAACAGGCATTCTCTTAAGGAAGCGCTGATTGCGGGCCGGAGGTCCGGCGTCCAGTTAATCAGTGTTGCCCCAGGGAACCGGTGAAATCCCGGGGGCGTCCCCGCCGCAGCGCCGGCCCGGTTAATCCCCCCTGAGCGAGCGGATCAGGGCCTCCGTATCCGGCGCGGAGAAAAAAGCGGCCCCCGTAACCAGTATGTCCGCCCCGGCTTCCCGGGCCGCCGCGGCGGTGTCTTGATTTATACCCCCGTCAACGGAGATAAGGAAGGGAAGCCGCCGGGCGTTTCTATAGGCGGCAAGGGTTTTTACCTTTTCAAAACACTCCGTGATGAGCCGCTGCCCCCCGTATCCGGGGTTGACGGTCATAACCAGGACCAGGTCCGCAAAGGGAAGCAACGGTTCCAGGGCGGACGCGGGGGTGGCGGGGACAATGGCGACCCCGGCCTTTTTTCCCAAATCATGGACGGCAGTGATAATCCGGTGGGAATGGACCGCCGCTTCGGCGTGGAAGGTAATATAATCGGCCCCGGACTGGGAAAAATCCGCGATATGCCGTTCCGGCTCGCATACCATAAGGTGGACATCGAAGAGCGCGGACGAGCGGGGCCGCAAATCCGCGACCATTTTAGCGCCGAAGGTCAGGGGGGGGACAAACCGCCCGTCCATAACGTCTAAATGCACCCACCCGGCGCCGGACCGGTCGACGGCTTGAACCGCGCCGGCCATATTGGAAAAATCCGCCCCCAGCACCGAAGGGGCGATAATGGTTTTTCGCATGGGCCGATCATACCGTCCACCGGCCCCCTTGTAAAGAACTCAAAACATGCTATAATGGGCTTGTTGAGCGGCTTCAGGTTCCCCGGCGGCGGCCCGGGAAAACAAACGTTGGCGAAGCAGTATGCAGGTTATGGTTGAACAGATAGACGAAGTGCCCGGGCTTATTCAGAAAGCCTATGATACCCTTAAAGCCTCTGACGCGCATACCGCTCAAGCAATCCTTGACGAGGCGCTTAAAAAGGACTATGAGAACGAGGAGGTCCTGTACGCCTCAAAATGCGTCGCCTGGTGGCTCCACCGGCTCCAACGGCTCGAAGACCTCCCGCATCCCTATGAAAAGGGCGGGTATATGCTCTCCCAATGGAAGGCTTTTTACCATTTTCTCGATAGGATTGGGGAACCCAATGAGCGGTGCCTCTACGCGGTCCGGCGCTATGTATACTCCGCCACCCTGCGGTTCTTTGAGGATGTTTTGGGAGACGGGGTAAACGCCCATGATCCGGGCCTCCTGCTCCAGGTGGGCCGTTGTTACAAAGGGGTGGGCAACTACGACCTTGCCCTCAACTACCTCCAGCAGGCGGTGCAGTTCAGGCGGGAGGACGGGGAAACCCTGTCGGAACTGGCGGACGTTAACGCCCTGCTGGGGGACACCACCGCCGCGAAGGCCCTGTTCCGGGAGGCCTTCTTTATGGACCCCCAGGGAATAGACCTGCGGGCCATGGAATCGGAAATGATCATCCGCCTCCGGGACCGGGTTATGGGGATGGGGAAAACCGGCGGCGAGCTGTTAGAATGGATGCCGATTTATGGCTGCCTTTTCGGGGTCTTTTCCATTAAACGGGAACTCCGCCCGGTGGAATTGGGCAGGTTAAAGCAATCTATCTTCTCCCTGGAAAATGAAATCCGCAGCCGCCCGAATAATATGCCCCTGCTTATCCCCCGGCTCATAAACCGTTATTTCTGGCTGATCGATCATTACGAGAACATGCGGGAGGACCCGGGGTTAATTGAAGAAACCATGCTCAAAATCAAAATAATTGACGCGGAAATATACAAGCAGTATATACAGTGAGTTTGTCCGGGGCGCAAGCTTTCGCGGCGGACCCAGTATACCATGATTTTGAAGGCCCCGGGCCGGACGCGCCGTTTATCGGCCCGCCTTCCCGGCGCAAGGAGTTACAAGATGGCTGAAGCCCTCCTTAAGAACATACAGGACATGCTGAATGAGGAAAAGTGGACCAGAGCCGCCCTCAGCAATTATTCCACCAGCCAGTTTAAGGATTTGGACCTTATCTTAAAAGAAGCCTGGGAAAAACGGGCCTATGACGATCTGAAAAAAACCTGCGACGAACACCTGGGGCATACCAAGAACAGCATCATCGCCCTCTACCTGTCCGGCATGATTGCCCTGTCCCGGCAGATCATCGACGACGCCGCGCTTATCAGCCTGGTAAGCATCTTTATGGATAACCATAAGTGGATGATTGTTAAATACCTCTGCGAGCGGATTCTTGATTACGGGGAATCCAAATTCGCCCTGCGGACCCTGGCGGAGTGCTATAAGAACGATAATGAGGAAGAAGCGGTTTTCGGCCTGTGGGAACGGCTGGTTAAGGTTGATTATGAGGAAGCGGACCTGGCAAAAGCCCTGGCCGAGCGCTTTGAAAAGGCGCAAAAAAACGAAGAGGCGGTTGATTACTATAAAAAAGCCCTCCACCGGTATATCAATAAGCAGCTTTTTACCAATGTCCGGGAAATCTGGGCGAAGATACTGCATTTCTGCCCCGAGGATATCGATTTCTTCCTCCATGTACAGAAGAAAATCGCCAAGAATATCAGCGAAGACAAGGCGTCGGCCCTGTTGGAAGACGTATACGCCTCTTGCAGGGCCCGCTCGGATATTGATACCGCCATCGCCATCCTCAAACTGATGCTCCAGTATAAAGAAAATAACGAGAATGCCCGGAAGGAGATTACCGAGTGTTTCCAGTTGAAATACGCCGGCCACAGCCAATTGCAAGAGTACATCCGCATATCCAACCTTTCCCAGAAATGGCGGAATATCCATGAGGCTGTGCAGGATTTTGAAAAACACATCGCCTTTGACAAGGGGAATTTTGTGTTCCACCGGACCTGGGGGGTCGGGCGGATCGCGAATATCCAGGGGGATGAGATACTTATCGATTTTTCAAAAAAACGGGATCACGCCATGTCCCTGAAAATGGCGGTGAACGCCCTGCAAACCCTGTCAAAAACCCATATCTGGGTCCTCAAGGCGACCTTGAAAAAAGAAAAGCTCCACGAGCGGGTTAAGAATGAACCCGGCTGGGCGCTCAAAACGGTGATCCGGAGTTTCGGCAATTCCTGCGATATTAAACGGATCAAGACGGAGCTGGTTCCGTCGGTGCTCTCCGCCGGGGAATGGACCGCCTGGAGCGCCAAGGCCCGGGAGGTTTTAAAGTCCGATCCTTCCCTGGGGGTGAGCCCTGATAATATTGATCTCTATACGGTCCGGGAACGGCCCATCAGCATTGATGAAAAACTCTACAATGAATTCAAAGCTCAAAAGAATTTTTTTGACCGGGCCCAGACCATACGGAACTATGTATCCCAAAGGGAGGCGGAACCGGATTCGGAATACTTTACCGAAATGTTTAACTATTTTTCCGCCTATCTCCGGTCCCGGAACCAAATTACCGAGCAGGTGGCGGCCTCCTATCTTTTGGTCAAGCAGCTGGCGGCCCAGTACCCCCATCTGAGCGCGGGCTTAAGCCTGAATTTTATCGAGCTATTTGAAGCCATTGAGGATGTGCCGGCGCTTTTTGTAAACCTGAAGGACGCCAAATTAAAAGAAGAGTTTTTACATCATATCAAACTCTTTGTCCCCTCCTGGCCGGATATGTATGTAAAACTCTTCCCCCACGCCTTGAACCGTTCCATCATTGAGAGCCTGGAAAAAGAGGGCCATGAAGACAAGCTGATCGGCATGATCCAGCACTGTTTTGAGAATTTCCGGGAAAACCGGGAAGCGGTGGTGTGGATATACAAAAACCTGAACAGGGCCGCTTGGTTTGAAAAGGCCGGCATATCCTTTGAAAAGCAGCTTATCACCCTGATCCACCTCCTGGATATTACCTACCGGGAGATTGAAAACCACCGGGATACCACGGAAAACCGGAAGATCAATAAGCAGGTATATACCATTCTCTTTAAAGACAAGGCCCTGAACTCCTATATCGATACCGCCGATACGGATACCATTTTACGGATATTTACCTTTATCGAGGATGTCAAGGACCTGGACCCGGCGGATAAAATGAAATTGAGAAACCATATCCTGGACCGGCATCCCTCCTTCAAATTCTTTGGGGACCCGAAGAAAACCGTGATTACCCGGCGGCTTATGGTTACGCAGGCGAAATACGAAGAAAAGAAGCGGCAGCTTGCCCGTCTTACCGATGAGGAACTCCGGGCGAATACCAAAGAAATCTCCTTTGCCAGGGACCTGGGGGACCTGCGGGAAAACGCCGAATATAAGGCGGCCAAGGAAAAACAGGGCCTGCTGGATAAGCAGATCAAAACCCTCCAGGAAGAGATAGAGCGGGCGCAGGTGTTTAATCCGGCGGAACTTGCCGCTGACCAGGTATCCTTTGGGACCCGGGTAACCCTTATCAATGAATCCACCGGCAAGGCGGAGGAATACACCATCCTGGGTCCCTGGGAATCGGATCCGGATCAGGGTGTTATTTCCTACCAGTCGCCCTTCGGCAGCGCGATGCTCCATAAAAAGGCGGGGGAAACCTTTTGTTTTATCAGAAACAAAGAGGAAAATATCTCCTACCTGGTACAAACGATCAGGGCGGCGGCTTTTGCGTAAGGGCCGGCTAACGGCGGGGAACGCCAGCGCTCCCATAGGGTAAGAACCGGATGAAAAAAAACCAGGCGCCAAAGGCCATTGCCAAAAATTCGCTGATACGAGCAATGAGCGTTCTCTTATTCAGCTTGTACATTGTTTTTTTTACCTTTGGGCAGCCGGGGCCTTCCGACCTCATCCTGCTGCTTGATACTTCCGCCGGCATGAGCCCCTATTACCGGGAGGTAAAGGAGTATGTTACCGGTTCTTTCCTGCGGGATTTTTTGCGGGTGGGGGATACGTTTCATCTTATATCCTTTTCCAACGCGCCCCGGGTTGAAATATCCCGCCGGGTTGAAGGGGTTGGGGACCTGGAGACCATTATCGGACGGCTCTTCCTCATGTATCCCCTGGAACCGCGCCCGGATATTCCCGGAGTACTGCGGTACGCGGAGCGGTATATCGGCGATCTTCCCAAGGGGAGGCCGAAAAAAATAGTGCTTATCACTAAGGGAGCCGTCCCCTTAACGATTCCAGAAAGCGTTCTACAGGAAACCGCTGACCGTTTAGAGCAAGGGGGGCATGCTTTTCGCTTGGTAACCCTCCCCTTTAACCAAGCTCCGGCGCGGACCGCCCCGCCGGCGGGTCAAATCGCGCAGCCGGAAATCCAGGGCGGGACGCCGCCGGCGCGGGATGCCGATGCAATGCCGGTTCAGAATAATGTGTCCCTGCAAAGCCGTATACCGCAACAGCCAGCCCAGACCGTTCAGCCCCAGGCCCAGAATAGAACGCCGCAGCCGCAGACACCCGCGCAAACCAGGACACCGCAACAGCCCGCCCAGCCCCAGGCACAGAATAGAACGCCGCAACAGCAGACGACGCCGCAAACCAGGACGCCGCAACAGTCCGCCCAGCCCGTCCAGCCCCAGGCCCAGAATAGAACGCCGCAGCAGCAGACGACACCGCAAACCAGAACGCCGCAACAGTCCGCCCAAACCGTCCAGCAGCAGGCCCAGAATAGAACGCCGCCGCAACAGACGCCGCCGCAGACCAGAACGCCGCAACAGCCAGCCCAGACCGCCCAACCACAGGCACAGAATAGAGCGCCGCAGCCGCAGACTCAGACCCAGGGCGGAACGCCGCCACAGACCACCCAAACCGCTCAACCGCAGGCCCAGAATAGAACGCCGCAACAACAGCAGACACCGCCGCAGACCAGGACGCCGCAACAGCCAGCCCAGACCGCCCAGCCCCAGGCCCAGAATAGAACGCCGCAGCAGCAGACGACACCGCAAACCAGGACGCCGCAACAGCCAGCCCAGACCGCCCAGCCGCAGGCCCAGAATAGAACGCCGCAACAGCAGACGCCGCCGCAGACCAGGACGCCGCAACAGCAGACTCAGACCGCCCAGCCCCAGGCCCAAAATAGAACGCCGCAACAGTCCGCCCAAACCGTCCAGCAGCAGGCCCAGAATAGAACGCCGCCGCAGACCCAGGGCGGAACACCGCAACAGCCAGCCCAGACCGCCCAGCCCCAGGCACAGAATAGAACGCCGCCGCAGACCAGGACGCCGCAACAGCCAGCCCAGGCCCAGCCGCAGGCCCAGAATAGAGCGCCGCCGCAACAGACGCCACCGCAAACCAGGACATCACAGCCGTTAGCCCAGAAGACCGCCCAGCCCCAGGCCCAGAATAGAGCGCTGCCGCAGCAGATGCCGCCGCAAACCAGGACACCGCCACAGCAGACTCAGACCGCCCAGCCCCAGGCCCAGAATAGAACGCCGCCGCAACCACCGCCGCAGACCAGGACGCCGCAACAGCCAGCCCAGCCACAGGCCCAACCCCAAAGCAGCCAAACAGAGCGTTCACACCAAACGGGTATTGACAGGGAATTCCAGGACGAATTGCAATTTCCCCTCCCCCTCCCCTTCCCCTTCCTAGCCGGGCTCGGCCTGGGGATTTTAGGCATCCTGTCATTTTTCAGCGTTTTGCTCCTGCGGAATATGCACCGTTCGCCCAATCAGACAATGGCCTATGTGGCGGGAAGAACCGTTCCTTCCCGGCCAAAAGACGCGGGGCGGATCGAAGAGCCGGCCAAACCTGGCCGTATCCGGCAGGACCGTTTAAACGAGTCCGCGGCCCGGCGGCAAACGGAGACCTTGACCGCCTGGACGCGGACCGCGGATGCCCCCGTTCCCGCGGCTCCAGCCCCGCTTCAGGCGAAAAGCGCCGCTCTGGTTTTTGACGGGCCTCCCATGCTTTCAATATTTGTGGAAGATCAGAATACCAATATCGGCAGGCGAAATGTGCATATCCTGAAACAAGGGTATACCTATACCCTGGGGGGCGGCAAATCGGATTTCCTCATTTTCCTGGTTCCCCTGCCGGCCCATATCGGCGAAATCTATTTTGACGGCCAGGGATGCTCCTTTATTCCCCGAAGACCGGAATTTTTCCCTGACCTTGGCGCAGCGCCGGTACGGGATTGTATCGGTAAAACAATCAGGGTCGTTTCTGAAAAAAAATACGAGCTGCGTTTTCGGATAGAACAATATGAAGACCCTCTCAAATCCTTAAACCGCCTGTTAACTTCTATTGACGTTTCCCCCAAACAGACGGCTTGGGTAAAACAAAACAGCCCGGGAGCGCAAAATCCCCGGAGGCCGGGCGCGGGATTCACCCTGCCGCGGCCCCGTTAGGGTTTCATCGTATACCAAATGACTGCGGAACAAAAAAGGGCGGTTGCCCGGCTGCTTGACCGGTGTACTGATTATCTCCGGGACGGGTATGCCCTGGACCGGACCTATGTTTTTACCGATGCCGCCGCCAGCCCCGCACTTACGGAAATTCCCGGCCAGGCCGGGGAGTTTTCCCCCAAACCGGCTTCCAGCGCCCATACCGCCGACTCTTTGGAAGAGATTGCCGCGGATGTCCGGCGCTGCGCCGCCTGCGCGCGCCGGAATCAGGGGCCGCCGCCGTCGCCGGGGGACGGGCGGCAGCGGCCCCTGATTCTGATTCTGGGAGATTGCCCGGAGACCCATGACGGGGAAACGGGCGCGCCCCTGTCGGGCGCCGGGGGAGAACTCTTGGATCGTATGCTCTCTTCCATAGGTCTTTCCCGGGACAAGCATTGTTATACCACCACGCTGGTAAAGTGCCCCGGATCAGGCAGTACGCCGCCCCTGCTGGAGGAGCAAAACGCCTGCCTGCCCCTGTTTTTCCGGGAACTCGCGGTTTGCAAACCCCGGCTTATTCTAAGACTGAGCCGTCCGGTACAAACAGCGCTTGGCGCCCCGGAGCCGCCCGCGGAATTTCCCTTGACGCATCCTGATTTTCCCGATGTTCCGGTATTCACCACCTTGCATCCCGGCGCGATTCTTATGGACGCATCCTTAAAACGTCCCGCCTGGGAGGACTTAAAGCGCCTGCGGGCGCGGCTTGCGGAGCTGGACGGGGAGCGGGAACCCTTTGTATGACGCCCTACCTGGAACTGGTCTTTAATGTCCCGCTGGATCAGCGTTTTACCTATCTCCGGGGAACGCAAACCGAAGCGGTCCTGGGGAAACGCGCATGGGCGCCCCTGGGAAAGCGGGAAGCCCTGGGGTACATTGTCGGGGAAACCCTTGCCCTTCCCCAGGGCATCGAGCCGGAGCGGCTCAAACCAGTACGCCGGGTAGTGGATAAGGAGCCCCTTTTTGACGCGGGGGATATTGAGCTTGCCCAATGGATGGCGGGCTATTACTTCTGCGGGATAGGCGAAGCCTTGGGCGCCATGATCCCCGCGGGAAAACGGGCCGCCTCCATCCTCTCCTTTCCCGGCGAGGTGGATGGGGAGCCGGTTCCGGCTCTTTCAGAGGAACAACGCTCTGCCCTGGAGGTTTTGACCAGCCCCTGGGACGGCGCTTCGGCCCCGGAGGGCCGTCTTGGTACGCCGCCGGGGGCTTCCCTCTTCTATTTGTACGGTATTACCGGATCAGGGAAAACCGAAGTCTTCCTCCAAGCGGCGGAACGGATGTTGCGATTGGGAAAATCCGTGATATACCTGGTACCGGAAATATCCTTAACCCATCAGACCGCGGAGATCATAGGCCGGCGTTTTGGGGCCGTAGCGGCAACCATCCATTCCGGCATGAGCCCCAGCGCCCGGCTGGCCCAATGGGTCAGGATACGCCGGGGGGAGGCGCGGATCGTGGCGGGACCCCGGAGCGCGGTGTTCGCGCCGGTACGGGATTTGGGGCTGATCATCATCGATGAAGAACAGGACGGCTCCTATAAATCCGGGAATACCCCCCGGTATCACGCCCGGCAGGTGGCCATGCATCGCTGCGCGGCGGGGAAGGCCCGGCTAGTCATGGGTTCCGCCACCCCTTCGGCGGAGGCGTGGCATTTAATCCAGGCGGGCCGTATCCGGCGCTTAGACCTAACCCGGCGGCTTGCCGGAGGCGGCATACCGGACATTCGGCCTATCAGCCTTGAACATGCCAACGGCTGCCTCAGCCGGGAACTCAAAGAGGAGATACGCCGGACCGCCAGCATGGGGCGGCAGACCATACTCTTCCTAAACCGCCGGGGCTTCGGGTACTTTTACCACTGCCGAAGCTGCGGCTATGAGCTGACCTGCCGTAATTGCTCCGTATCCCTCACCTATCACAAGAGCCGCCAGCGGGCCCTCTGCCATTATTGCGGCTATTCGACGCCCCCGCCCGCCGCGTGCCCCCAATGCGGTTCCCTGGAAGCGGGCTTTATCGGCCTCGGCACCGAGTTAATTGAAGAGGAGGCGCGGCGGACCTTCCCGGAACTGCGGATACGCCGTTTGGATACGGATTCCCTGGATCGGAAAGGGAGCCTTGAGGAAGCGCTGGACCAGTTTAGAAGGGGGGATATTGATATTCTGCTGGGAACCCAAATGGTGGCCAAGGGGCTTAACTTCCCCGGGGTGCGCCTGGTTGGGGTAGTGTTGGCCGATATGGGGCTCCAACTGCCGGATTTCCGGGCCGCGGAACGGGCCTTCAGCCTGATCGTGCAGGTGGCGGGCCGGGCGGGCCGGTTTTTCCCCGACGGCCTGGTGCTGGTGCAAACCCTGCGCCCCCATGATCCGGCCATACAGCGGGCCTGCGCCTTGGATGTGGCGGGCTTTTATACGGATGAACTCATCCACCGTAAGGTCCTGGGCTTCCCCCCCTATTCCCGGCTGATCCGGTTTACCATCCGGGGGCGGAACGTTCAGCGGGCGGACCGGGCTATCCAGCGCTTGGCCGCCATCGCCGGCCCCCTGCTCCCGCCCGATGCCGGCGCCCTGGGTCCCGCGGAATGTCCCATCGGCCTTATCGCGGGGAACTACCGGCGGCATCTGATACTCCGGGGCCCTGCCATGGGGCCCCTGCACGGCGCGGCCGGGGCCATCATTTCCCAGTACGAAACAGGCAAGGACGCCCAGGTGTACCTGGAAACCGATGTGGACCCTGTGAGCCTCCTTTAGGGAACCGCTGATTGCGGACCTCCGGTCTGAATCCAATCAGAGGATGCGGACTATAGTCCGCAATCAGCGCCTCTTACCGTTTTTTGCGTAATGAAATGAGCAAAAACATCGAACCATAGGTTCGCGGGAAGCGCTGATTAAACCGGGATTTTTAACAAAGTCCACGGATTAACGCGGATTTTCTTGCCCGCCGCCGGTAATCCGTGAAAATCCGCGTACTTGGTTAAAAGCCCCGCATACTTCAAGTTTCGCCCCAATTCGGGCGGAGGAACTCGGCGCCGTTTTTATAGATATGCCGGGGCGCGCGCCCCTCCGCTAAATAGCAATGCGCCAAGGCCCGGATAATCCGTTCAGGGCCTCCAGGAAAAAAGGCTTCCTGGAGCACAAAAAGGGCCAGTTCCGTTCCCCGCCCGGTGCGCCGGAGCGCGGCGGCGGGGTTTAGGGCGTCGATGTCCGGGGTCGCCGAGAACAGCAGCGAGACTATGTCCCCCTCTTCCAGATCATTGTGTTCCAAGAGGGCGTCGTATAATTCCCCCACCCGGCGCGTAATATCCCCTTCCTCATTACGGCACTGTATCGCTCCCCGCAGGGCGCACAGCCGTTTCATCCCCTGCCTCCGGCAAGCACGTTGATAAAAAGCGCCAGCGCGGCCGCCAGGCTTCCGAATAGGCCCAAAAAAACATAGAGGCAAATATCCGAAAAGACGCGGTACCTGCCTTTGCGGAAAAAAAACCAAAAATCCATAAGAATCCCATAGAGTGAATTTAAGCTCAGAAAAAGACCGAAAAAACCCGCCAGCCTGAGGAGCCGCCGCTGGGTTAGATCGGTAAATTGTTGAAAGGTTCCCAGGATATAGAGAAAAACCGCGGCGGAACACATTAAAAAGAAAAAAAACGCCCCCCGCTTGACGACGCTGAAAATTGTGGGCTTTCGTTTGTATTCGGCAATCCCCATCTTCCCTTCCTTCTCTTGTAGATTTAAAGCCATAATACTATACTATACCGGGAAGGCGCTATGAGGAAATGTATCAATATACTAATAGTCGTGGGTATCATGGGATTGGGGGGAGCCGTTTTCTTGCTTGGATGGGCCCATCTGAAGGTCCCTCCCGGTTCCTATGGGGTGGTCCGGTCAAAGCTATTCGGCGTTGAAAAGGCCGTTATCCGGGAAGGGAAATTCCGGTGGCTCTGGTATAAACTCATCCCGACCAATGTGGCCATTACTGTTTTTACCCCCTCCCTGGTTGTCCGGCCAATACGGGTAACGGGGGTCCTGCCGTCCGGGGAGGCATACCAGCTATTCGCGGGGCTTGCCGGTGATTTCTCTTATACCCTTACCGGTTCCTGTTCCTGGAGCATCAGGGCCGACGCCCTCCCCTCCCTTATGGAGCGCCGGGGCGTTACTACCCAGGAGGCGCTCCATGCCTATGAAGACCGGCTTGCCGGGGAGATTGACGCTTTTATCGCCCGGCAGTTCAGCCTTGACGCGGCGGACCGGCTGGCGGCGGCGCCGCAAGACGGATTGGCGGAGGCCCTGCAAAGGGAAATCCAAAACGCGTTTGGGGATATTGAACAGGTACAGTTGGAGCTTGCCGTAGATCGATACCCGGATATAAGCCGGTACCACGCGGTCCAAAAACTCTACGATGAGTATATTGCCCAGCAGCGGAGGCTCCTGGAAACCGAAATAACGGCGGCCGCTAAAACGCGCCTGGGAACCCAATTGAGGCTCGATGAATTGGCCCGCTATGGGGAATTGCTCACCAAATATCCCATACTGCTCCAATATTTATCCCTTGAGAAGGGAAGCGCCGGTTTAATGCCGGATGCCCCGGAGCCTGCCGAAGGCCCGCGGTAGGCTTGGCCGCCGGCGGCGGGGCCGGGCCGAAAACCACCGGGAGCCTGGGACAAAAGCATCCGGTATTGTCCCAGGCCCGCCTGATTTATGAGACAACTCAAGTAACCAGAAGCCGATGGGGGTTGTTGTATCTCCATAGGGCCGCGTTACCAAGCGCGTTTTTGCGCCGCCCTCACGCGGAAGGCGGCGGGCCGCGTCCGGGACGTTCAACAAACGGCTTGGCGGCCAACCCCCAGGAAAGGAGTTACCGCATGATTGAGAAAAGGGCCGTATCCCTTTTTTTTACGTTCTTCCTTGTGTTCCCGGCCTTTTTTGCCTTTGCCCAGGAAGAGAGTCCGAACCCGGATGAAATTCCTATAGAATCCAACTGGCCGGAGTTAATGCCGAACCTCTACAGCCAGGGAGACAAACTCTTTACCATTGCCGGGGGGGCGCTGTTTCCTATGCTCTTCTTGTATGAAAACGCGGAACCCTATACGGGGAATATTAATATCGGCGGGACCGGTTATTTGGGCTTCTCCTATTTCTTGGGACCCAATCTCTTTGTGGGCGCTGAAATCGGGGGGATGTTCGCCCAGACCTTGATGATGAATCTGATCTATATCATCCCCATCGGCGTGAAGATAGGCTATCAGTTTCTTGCCGGCCCCTTTGGGCTTCCCCTTGAATTTCCCCTTTCAGTCCTGGTGGGGGCGGCTCCAACCAAGTATTTGGACCGGGATTATCTCGGCATGATACTGAAGCCCCAGGCCGGGGCTTTTTGGCGTTTCCACGCCGATTGGTCTGCGGGCATTAACCTTGGCTGGTGGTGGGTCCCCCAATGGCCGAAAAACCACCCTGAATTTAACCGGTACGGTAATTTTCTGGAGCTGACCCTTGCCGTCCGCTACCATTTATAGGATACCGCTGATGAAGAAAACCACCGCCCTATCCCTTACGCTCCGCAACTTAGGACTCCTGCTCCTCCTTGGCGGGGGCGCGCTTGTTGTTTCCTGTAGTCAGGACCCTATCTTTTATACGATTGAAAATGAAACCCAGTTGAAGGACCCCGTCATTAGCGGCGGGCCTACTAAAATCGTCGCCTTGAACAACGCCCTGTATGTGGCCAGCGGGGGGATATATCAATACGATCAAGGCGGGCAGTGGCATAAAATGGGAAGCCAACCGCCGGGGGATAAGGTTATCGACCTGGCGGCTACGGCTGCCAATGGTTATCTCTATGCCCTGACCATAGAAGGG
Organism: Treponema sp.; assembly: GCA_031279975.1. Lineage (GTDB taxonomy): Bacteria > Spirochaetota > Spirochaetia > Treponematales > Breznakiellaceae > JAITHL01. The sequence goes on from JAITHL010000191.1 coordinate 43,041, forward strand.
GCCAAATTTACCGGCGGAACCCTCTACCGGAAAAAGGACGGCGAAGACGGCTGGGAATTGATCCCGAATGGCAGCGCCTATAATAGGATAGCGGTGATTTTCGGCGCCCACGATACCCTTTTCGCGGGCGCTTACCGGGACGCTTCTATTGATTCCGCAGTCCTCCTCTATGCCCAAGGCGCCGCCGCCGAACTAAGCGCCGGGCGGACATCCAACGGCCTGCTCAAAACCGCGGCTTTTTTCGAAGGCGACTACTATGTTTCTATTGAAAAACAGGGGCTCTTTGCGGCGGCAAGCCCCGCGGAACTAAGCGGCGCGGATTCCCTCTGCGAGAGCCCTATGGGTTTGCTCACAATTGAGCGGGACGGCAAAAAGTATCTGGCGGCGGCGGGGAGCGGCGGAACAGTCCGGCTTATAAAGCCGGGGAGAACAATCGTTGCCGAAGGGGATTTTGGGTTTTATTTTACCGGAGCCATTGCCTATTGGGAGGAAGACGCGACCTCCCTCCTGCTTTTAGGCCGGGGAATTATCGGGGGAAACAGCACCACCTATTATACCTACGGGTATTATGAGCTTTCCCTGGATATGGAGCGGGGAACGCTGGGCGCTTTTATGAGCCCCGGGGATTCCCGGGCCGAAGGGATGAGCACCAGCGTATCCAGCAACGCCAAGTATACCGCCTCGCTGGGAACCCATGTGGTGAACAGCCTCTACTGGACGCCCGCCGCTATCGATCCCGCTATGCCTCTATTTGCCGCAACCCAGCGGGACGGACTGTGGTCATGCCGCGGCAAAGAATGGAATGTCGAATAGGGACCTCTTTTCCCTGGCGGGAACGGGCAATCCCGACGGCCCCCTGGCGGATCGGATGCGCCCCCAGACCCTGGACGATATTATCGGGCAGGATCATATTGTGGGTCCGGGGCGGCTGTTGCGGCGGGCCATTCAAGCCGACCGGCTCTCCTCGCTTATCCTGTACGGCCCTCCCGGCGTCGGCAAGACAAGCCTTGCCCGGGTCATCGCCAATACCACCAGAGCCCACTTTGAAAGCCTGAACGCGGTGCTGTCGGGGATTAAGGATATCCGGGAGGCCATAGACCGGTCCGATGAGCGGAGGCGCCTCTATGGGAAAAGGACCATACTGTTTGTGGACGAGGCGCACCGGTGGAATAAGGCCCAACAGGACGCCCTCCTTCCCTGGGTGGAAAACGGCGCGGTTATCCTCATTGGGGCGACGACGGAAAATCCCTTTTTCGAGGTGAACCGGGCCTTGGTAAGCCGGAGCCGGATTTTTCAGCTCAAGCCCCTCAAACCGGAAGACCTGCGAAAAACCGCGGAACGGGCCCTTGCGGATACGGCGCGGGGCTACGGCAAATGGCGGGTGCGCTTTGCCGAAGGCGCTTTGGAACACCTTGTGGCGGTTGCGGGGGGCGACGCCCGGAGCCTCCTTAACGCCATGGAGCTGGCCATTGAAACGAGCCCGGCCTCTGGAGCGGAGGGATCATCCTGGCCGCCCCCGGAGGGCGCGGCAATTCAAGTTTCCTTTGAGGCCGCGGAAGAGAGCATACAACGCCGGGCAGTGCTCTATGACCGGGACGGGGATTATCATTTTGATACGATCAGCGCCTTTATCAAGAGCGTCCGGGGCAGCGATCCCGACGCGGCGCTCTACTGGCTGGCGAAAATGGTCCGGGCCGGGGAAGACCCGGCCTTTATATTCCGGCGCATGATCATCCTGGCCGGCGAGGATGTGGGCCTTGCGGACCCCCAGGCCGTCCCGGTGGTTATCGCCTGCGCCCAAGCCTTTGACCGCCTTGGATTTCCCGAGGGGAATTTTCCCCTCGCCCAGGCGTGCCTCTATCTGGCCACCGCGCCGAAATCCAATACCGCCATGGCCTTTTTCGACGCCCTGCGGACGGTGGAACAGGAAGACCATGCCGTGCCTAAGCATCTGCGGGACGCAAACCGGGATGGCGAAAGTTTCGGCCATGGGGAGGGGTATATCTATCCCCACGCATACCGGGATCACTGGGCCGCCCAGCAATACCTTCCGTCCGCCCTGCGGGGAAAGACCTTTTATACCCCCTCCCTGAGCGGCTATGAAGGAAAAATTCGGGAAGATATACTCCGGAAACGGGAGATCCAGGGAGCGGCGATTCTGGGGGATGATCCGGGAACTTCAGACGGGGGGGAATACCTCACCTGGTCGGCGGCCGCTAAGGGCCGGGAGGGCTGGTTTAAACGGCTTGAATCAGGGCGAAGCGCCCTGTTGCTTCAGGATAGGGACAGGATATTCAACCAAATACCCCTTGCCCGGCATGACCGCGTCCTTATCCCCGCGTCCCAAGACGGGCTGCTCCTCTGGGAATGCCTCCGGCGGGTTCCCGAAGGGCTCTGCGCCGCCTTGGTGGAAAGCGCTGAAGCCCGGGACGCCCTCCTCCGCTTTGCCGGCGCGGCGCTGTCTTCCCTGGAGGAAGCGGAAAAACCCCTTGTCGCGGCGCTTCCCGGAGGGCGGCTCCCGAAAAGCGCCGAAGCGGAAGCATGGTTCCATACTTCCCGGTTTGATTACATTATTACCCGGGAACCCTGGCGGCGCGGATTCGGCGAAACGCCGGCGGAAACGGCCTTTCAGCGGTTTGCCGAAGACGCTTCAGCCCTCCTTGAACCGGGAGGCGGCCTGGCGGTCCTCCAATCCCCTCCCCGCTTGGGGGAACGGCTTTCCCGGGTTATCCGGGAAGAGTGCGGCGCTCCCCCAAGCCTTTGGGAAAAACTTCAGGAAGCGGAAGAGCGCTTCTTTACCGGAAACCCTTCCCTCTGGTGGAATTGGACCGGCGAATCCTTGGAAGCCGCCTTTGTCCAGGAGGGCTTCACAACCCGCCTTGTGTTGGTAGATCAGCAGGAAGAACGCCTGCTCTCAGAACGGGATATTGGCGGTTGGTTCAATCCGAACCAATCAAGCTGGGCCGGACAAATACAAGACGCCCTGGGGGAAGACTCCTTCCATTCCCTGCGTAAACTCCTCTCCGAGCGGATTGCCCAAGGTCCCCTGCGCTGGCGCTGGAAAAGTCTGCTCCTCACCGGTAAAAAATAAGCGGGGGGCAAGCCCCCGCTGTCAACAACTAAAGGGGGGACCGGGGGGCCTGCGGCCCCCCGGCGGGGGCGTTGCGGGGGTAGAACCCCCGCAGAGGGGGTCATGTCCACAAAGCGGACACGCGACTTCCCCAGCTAATCTCTTAAGTTGTTGACAAGTCCTTAGGGGAAGCGCTGATTAACTTGACGCTGGCCCTCTCTAACGGATATAGGCGTCGTGATACCCGCTCTGTTTGAACTGCTGGAGCAAGGGGCCGGTTTCGCCGGAATTAAGCGGGCCGATCAGAATACGGTAGAGGGGTTTCTCCGGATTCTTGCCCCCAGGTTGAACCACTAAGGGGTAGGATTGGCCAATCTGGGTAAGTTGATTCTCCACGTCTTCCGGTTTATTGTAGGCCACAATCTGTATATACTTTTTCCCGCTCTCCAAACTGGTAATCAGGGGGACCGAAAACCGCCGGTCCGCCGGGGGCTCTAGCGCGGCGTTTTGCCGGGCCGGCGGCCTCTCTTGAAGCAATTCAGGCGGGAGTTCGGTAAACAGGTCCGGCGGCAAGGGCCGGGAAGCGGGCGCCTTGGGCTGGGCCGCCGGGGGATCCGGATTCCGCGCTGAGGGGGCGGCGTTTTGCCGGGCCGGCGGCCTCTCTTGGAGCAACTCAGGCGGGAGTTCGGTAAACAGGTCTGGCGGCAAGGGCCGGGAAGCGGGCGCCCTGGGTTGGGCCGCTCCGGCGGATGGAGCCACCGCAAGTCCGGCGCTTTGCGGCGGCTTTGCGGGGGCCGGCGTATGTTCTGTCAAGGGGGAAATCCGGTTCGGCGAAGGGCTTGGGCGTTTTGGAATCGGCGGTATTTCCGACTCCGGGGGCAGGTTCCAATTCCGGGTATTCTGGGGCGGCCGTTTATCCGCCGGATCAAGATAGATAGAGAATTCACCCGGAGGAACAGGCTGTACCGGCGGTTCAGGCGGTTTTGCCAAAAACGGGGCCGCCGGCTGTTTTGCCGGATCCTGCGCCGGGAGTCCGGGCCGTTTTGCCGCCGGCAGGTCCGCCGGTTCCGCGGGCTTTGCCAAGGGCTGTATGCTTTCCGCTTCCGGCTGCGCTAGGGGCTGGGCAACCTCTGGTTCCGCTTCCTTTGCCTTTGCCAAAGGAAGCGCCGGTTCCGCGGGCTTTGCCAAGGGCCGTATGCCTTCCGCTTCCGGCTGCGTTAGGGGCTGGGTAACCTCTGGTTCCGCTTCCTTTGTCCCGGGCCGCGCGATTTCCGGCTCGGAGGGGCCCTTTACCGGCGGCTGCGCCGGTTCCGTTTTTGGGGGCGCGGGCCGGGCCGCCGGTTTCTGGGATGGTTTGTCCGCCGCGACCCACGGCGATACACCGGGAGGGGTGAGGGGTTCCCAAACATCAGGAGCGGCCGCTTGGGGCTCCCCCCGGAGGGTTTCCGGAGCGCCCGCCGCGCTTTGCATGGGGGCCGGTCTTTCCGTCCCCGTGGGAACGGGCTGGGGGAATTCCGTTATTTCAGGCGTTTCTTCCGGGGACGGCGAAAGGGCCGCGGAAGGCGCCGGATCGGCGCGGCTTACCAGGGGCGGATCGGATTTCCGGGTAAAATCCCAGGATACCTCGGGAAGATCGGAAATTATCATATCCTCCTGGGGGGGCGCGCCGGAACCATAGGCCTCTTCATAGGAAACACTGTATTCCGGGGAACGGGGGGATTCCGCCGGGGGTTTTTGAGGCGCTTCGGCGGGATATGCCCCGGAGGAAGCCGCTTCGGGGATCCCCTCTTCCGGGGCGGCGGAAACCGGCCTGGTCCGGACGGAATTTATGGCCGCCTGGGGATCAAAGTCCGGATCGCTGCGGGAATGGATTCCTTCGGGAAACTGGGAAAAGGCGATTGGGTCCGCCGGCATGGACATCCGAACCCGCCCGATAGACCGGTTGGCAATGCCGATGGCGTCGGCGGCCTCTTGGGAGAGCATCGCCAGAAGCCCCGGGGACTCCAATCCCGCGCTTACGATTACCCGGATAGATTTTCCGGTTTCCAAATTCACCACATCCACCACCGTATTGCGCGGGAAGGATTTGGTTGCCGCGTAATAACCCCTATCGGGAAGCTCCCCATTGCTGCTTACCCCCGCGGCGCCCTCCCAAATGGAAGCGCCCGCGCCTGCCAGCATAACGCCGATTATTCCCAGTACCAGCCAAAATCGTTTCATGCCTTCACCCGTTCCTTATTTGATAGAGGAGATGATCCCCTGTGCCGCGTTTTTAGCGGCCCCCAATTCTTCGGCGACCGCCCCCGGGACGCCGGAATAGCGCCGCTCCGCTACCAGACGGCAGGGCTTAGTCTTAAAAAGCCGCAGAACCACCTGTTGGGGTTTCGGCGCCGACGGATTGGCGTTCCCCTGATAATCCAAGAGGGCAAGCAGGAAGAACTCCGCCCCCCCCGCCGCCGCCGCGTCGAAATCCCCTTGCACCTCCCGGGGCAAAACATCCGCATCCTCAAGGGCGATACGTTTTATCGCCCCGTTGCTCACGATATGGCCGGCCTCAAAAAAAATATCCATCAAGCCGTTCTCCCAATGGGAGGACGCTTCGGCCGCGCCGCCCCGGGGTATCCCCGTTTCCACCACTAGAAAGGAAACCATACGCGCTTCCAGGGATAAACCCGGTATGACGAGTAATCCCAACGCCAGCGCGCCTGCTTTCAAATAATGCATGGTCCGCCTCCTTTTACCCTATCGGCCATATCCAAGCGGATATTTACCATAACGGGGATTTCCGGCTGAGGCGCTTCCCCGCTGGAAATAAAAGCCCTTCCTATAGTAACCTGGGGCCTATGCACTATTACGCCATACAGGTTAAGACCCGTGGAGAAGAAAAATATATCAACCTGTACCGGGCCCTGTATCCGGGCAGGCCGGTGGAACTATACTTTCCCAAACGGGAACTGGTTATCCGCCGGCAGGGGGCCCTGATACCGGGGACCCCGGCGATTTTTCCGGGGTATATTTTTCTTGAAGTTGAAAACACCGGCGATATCCGCCAGTACCAATGGGAATTCCGCCGGACCGAGGGGTTCTTCCGGTTTCTCAAATCCAACCAGAATATATGCGCCCTTCAGGATAAGGACCTGGAGGTGGCGCTCCATTTTATCAAAAAAGTCGGTCCGGTGGCCGGGAAATCCCGGGTCTATTTCAACGAAAATTCCCGGATCGTCGTGGTGGACGGGCCGCTTATGGGGCTTGAGGGAAAGATAATAAAAGTCGATAAGAGAAAAGGGAGGGCAAAGATCAAATTGGATTTATACGACGATTCCTTTTCTCTTGATTTGGCTTTTGAGGTGATAGAACCCGCTTCAACATCCCAACAGCGGCGGTGAATACCGCGGGACGCGCAATATCCGCCAATCGGAACAATGCTATGACAACAAAAAAATCGGGAAGGCTGTATATTATCGGCGCGGGGTTTGCGGGGCAGACCCTGGCTAATGAGATCAGAAAAAAAGCGATATTCGGCGAGGTGGTCGCCTTTTTGGACGACGATCCGGATAAGATAGGCCGGAAAATCTACGGGGTGCCCGTCCTGGGACCCATCCGGGATGTGGCCCGGCTCTTGCGGATGACCCCCGCGGACGAGGCGATCATCGCCATCCCGAACGCGAGCCGGGAATACCTCACGGAACTCTACGGCATTCTCAAGCGGGCGGGTTTTGAGCGGATACGCATACTGCCAGGCATATCCCAGATCATTGAAGGCGCCCCCCATCTCATCCAAACCCGTTCTATCGATCCCCAGGACCTTTTAGGCCGCAACCCGGTAACGATCAACTTAAAGCAAAGCCTGGCCTACCTGCGGGGCAAGCGGGTCATGGTTACTGGCGCGGGGGGGTCCATCGGCAGCGAATTATGCCGGCAGCTGCTTTCCGGGGGCGCTTCCCGGCTCTACCTCTTCGGCCACGGGGAAAATTCTATTTACCAGATTGATAGGGAACTGCGGCTGTTGCAGGATGAGGGGATAGGGGAAAAGGCGTCCCTGGTTCCAGTTATAGGGGACCTCAAAGACCGGGACTATATGGACTATATCATCCGCAACCTCAAGGCGGATGTGATCTTCCATACCGCCGCGTATAAACACGTCCCTATGATGGAAGAAAATCCTATAGCGGCGGTTGAAAACAACTTTTTCGGTACCCTTAATCTGGTCAAGGCCGCCCGGAAGTACGGGGTGGACCGTTTTGTATTTATCACCACCGACAAGGCGGTGGAAGCTGTTTCGGTGTACGGCATCTCAAAATACCTCTGCGAACGGCTGATTCTGGAAGAAGCCCCCCGTGGCGGGGAAGAGCATTTTATGGTGGTCCGCTTTGGGAACGTCCTGGGGTCCCGGGGTTCCATCATGCCCCTCTTTCAAAAGCAGATAGAAACCGGCGGGCCGGTAACGGTTACCTCCCCCATGATGCGGCGCTGGTTTATGACCATCCCCGAAGCCTGCTCGCTGGTGCTTAAAGCCGGAGGGGTTGGGGAGCACGGCGGGCTCTACCTGTTGGATATGGGGGAGCCGGTTTACATTAAGGACCTGGCGGAACAGATGATACGGTTCTATGGATTTGAGCCGGAAAAGGATGTGGCCATTGAGTACATCGGCCTTAGGCCGGGGGAACGGCTGGATGAATGCCTCTGGGGGCCTGATGAGGCGCCGGTACGGACCGGATACGACCGGATATTACGGGTGGAACGGAAAAAAACGCCGCTTTTGGACCTGGAGGCCCTCATAGAACTCCTGCGGCCCATCTGTTACCTTGACCCCCTCCGTCCTGAAAAATACCGGAACAGCCAGCTGTTGCGGGACCTGCTCCAAGGGGCTGTTCCGTCATTCACCATGCCCGCCTATGCCTATGGATGCTGATATACCCTTTGCCCGCCCCTTTATCGGGCTGGAGGAAGAAACGGCGGTCCTCCGGACGCTTCGCTCAGGCTGGCTTACCACCGCCGCTGAAGCGCTGGCCTTTGAACGGGAATTCGCCGGGTTCCTCAGCCGGCCCCCGGATTGCCTTGACACGGAGGGCCCGGGCCGGGAAACGCCGGCTTGCCGGGAACCTCCCCTCTGTTTGGCGGTCAATTCCGCCACCAGCGGCCTCCATCTGCTGGCAAAGGCCCTCTGCCCCGATATGGGACCCGGCGACGTGGCGCTGGTTCCTTCCTATACCTTTGCCGCCACCGCCGGGGTGGTCCGCTACAGCGGGGCGGAGGTGGTCTTTGTGGACAACAAAGCCGGTTCCTTCCATATTGATCCGGAACAGGCCGGGCAAACCCTGGACCGGCTTTCCCAGGGGCTCCCGGCCTATCCGCGGCGCGGCGCGGCGCAAACCCGGGGCTTCGGCCCCCAGGGAAAGGCCCGGCTGCTTATTCCCGTACACTTCGGCGGGCTTCCCTGCGATATGGACGCCCTAAAAACCATAGGGGGCCGCTATGCCGTTAAAATCATGGAGGACGCCGCCCACGCCTTTCCCGCCGCCCTTCCGGGGAACGCCTGGGCCGGGGACGCCTCGGACGGGGGGGTGTTTTCCTTTTACGCCACCAAGACCATAACCACCGGTGAAGGCGGCATGGTGGTTGTCCGGGACCCGGCCCTGGCCCGGCGGATCGCCCTGCTCCGTTCCCACGGCATTGATAGAACCATTTGGAACCGCTATGCCGATCCCCGGGCGTCCTGGTATTACGAGGTCCTGGAGCCGGGGTTCAAATACAATCTGCCGGACCTGCTCGCCGCCCTAGGCCGGGCGCAGCTTTCCCGGGCCGCGGACCTTCTGGGGATGCGGAAACGCATAGCCCGGATGTACGACGCGGCCTTTGGGGATTGCGATCAATTCCTCCTGCCCCCCACCGGTCCCGGAGACGCCCGGCATCTCTATCCCCTGCGGATCAAGCCGGAAACCCTTACTGTTAACCGGGATGAACTGATAAGCGTCCTGCAAGCCCGGGGAATCGGCGTTTCGGTGCATTTTATTCCCCTGCACTGTATGCCCTATTATAAAAAACGCTATGCCCTGGAAGCGGAGGATTTCCCCGAAGCCCTCCGGTGTTTTCAGCGGGAGCTATCCCTTCCCCTATGGCCTGGCATGAGCGACGCCCAGGTAAACCGGGTAATCGATACGGTAACAGCCGCGGTCCGGGAAAACCGGCGCTAGGGAACCGGCGGCAGTATGGCGGATCGCGAGTTCTTTACCTCGGACCTGGAAGCGCCCCTGTATGCCCTGACCCTCCGTTCTCCCATCGCAAGGGGCCGGCTTGTCAGCGTCGAGTGCCCTAAATTATCCGTGAATTACGCCTTATTGCTTGCCCGGGATATTCCGGGGAAAAACCGCTTGGCTGGCCTGCCGGCGCCGGTCTTGGCCGAAGAGTCCCTTTCCTACTATGGGGAACCCCTGGGGCTGCTCATTGGCCCGGAGGCCGCCCGGCTGGAGGAAATCGCCGCCCGGTGTTATATCAAAACCGAATCCGAAGCGCCCCCGCAAGACCGGGGCGCCCTTGCTGATTTGATCATAGCGGACCGGCGGCGGGCGCAAACCGGGGACCCTGAACAGGCGTTTCGGGAAGCAAAAAAGATCATGGAATTCGTGTATACAACGGGCATCCAGGATTATTGGTATTCCGAACCCCTCGGCGCGGTCGCCGATTGGGAAGACGGGCGCATCCGTATCCATACCGCCACCCAATGGCCCTTTCATGTTAAACGTTCCGCGGCGGCGGTCCTGGCCCTCGATGCGGACGCGGTTTCCGTGGAGCCCGCCCGGATAGGGATACACCTGGAAGGCAAACTGTGGTATCCCTCCCTTGTGGCCTGTCAAGCGGCCCTGGGGGCCCTTTACATGAAACGGCGGGTCAAACTGATGTTTTCCCGGATCGAGGATTTCCGTTACGGCCCCAAACGGAACGCGGCTGAAATCCGCGTCCGCAGCGCCCTGGGGGAAGGGGGGGAACTCCTCGCCGTTGCTATCCGCGCCCTGGCGGACCTGGGTTCCTACGGGGTCTTTTCCAACGAAGTCCTGGACCGGACCTGTCTGGGCGCCCTGGGGCCGTATAAACCGGCGGCCCTGGACCTTGAGGGGATTGCCTGCCTTACCAATATCCCCCCCGCCGGCCCCATAGCGGGCTTTGGCATGGCCCAGGGATTTTTCGCCGCGGAACGGCAGGCGTCCATCATCGCGGACGCCCTGCGGCTCGATCCCCTGGAATGGCGGAAACACCATTTTTTTAACCGGAAAAAACCCTCGGCCCTGGGAATAAGCCTGGGGGACGCGGCCCCCTTGGACGGCATACTGGATACCGCCGCCTCTATGGGGGACTACCGCCGGAAATGGGCCTCCTACGAGCTCCAGCGAAGGTCCCGCGGAACAGGGAATGCCGAAGCCTTTGCGTCCCTCCGGGGAATCGGTATCGCCCTGGCCTATCAGGGCAGCGGGTTCCTCTATACTAGGCAGGATGAAGGCCCCTACTCGGTCAGCCTAACCCTGGACAAGGAAGGGCGTCTGGACATCAGGACCAGCGTCATCGCCTCCCATGAGGAGTATACCGCGATTTGGAGGGAAATCGCCGCGGAAACCCTATCCATAGAGGCGCGGTCGGTACGGGTTATTCACGGAACGACCGATCAGGCGCCGGATTCGGGGCCCTCCGGCCTTTCCTGGAATTGCGCGGCCCTTACCGCGCTGGTGGAACAGGCATGCGCGGACATACGGAACCAGCGGTTCCGGGGCCCCCTGCCCATTACCGTAAGCCGGTACTATGAACCCGCGGTAAAGCGGCCTGGGGAAGAGGGCGCGGAACGCCGTATAGACGCCAACTGTTTTGCCCGTCCGGGCTGGGCCGCCGCGGTGGTGGAAGCCGCCATTGACCCCGTCGAGTATAGACCCAAGGTCCGGGGGATATGGCTGGCGGTTGACGGCGGAAAAATTCTTTCCGAAGCCCGGGCCCGGCGTTCCCTGCAAGCCGCGGCGGTTCAAGCCCTGGGCTGGGCTTCCCAGGAATGTCCGGTCTATGAATCGGGGAGGCTTTCAGAGCGGCGGTCCTTCCATTACGCGCTCTGCGATCTTCGGGACATACCGCCCATTAGCATTGATTTTCTCTGGAATGAGACGCCGGTTCCCCGGGGCATTGGGGAACTGCCCTTCGGCTGCGTTCCCGCCGCCTATGTTCAAGCCGTATCTCAGGCTGTCGATCACCCCTTTACGCATATCCCCCTTACGGCCCGGGATATTTGGGAGGCCCGGCGCGTAAAAGACGGGAAGGAGGAGCAATGACCGTTAATTTTATCCTGAACGGGGAAGACGTATCCCTGCAAACCGAAGCGGACGCCCGGTTGATCGATTTGCTGCGCAAGAATTTCACCCTGCCCGGGGCCAAGGCCGGCTGCTTATCGGGGAATTGCGGGCTCTGTTTTGTCATCCTCAACGGGAAGGTGGTTCCCTCCTGTTTAATCCCCGCGTTCCGCGTCCGGGGCAGCGAAATCATCACCATCGAAGGTTTTTCCCAGACCGATGAATATCAGGATATTATCGCGGGGTTTCAGGAGGCGGGGGTAGCATGCTGCGGATACTGCGATTCGGCGAAAATTTTAGCCGCCCAGGCGCTGCTGGAACGCCGCAGCCGGCCCGGACGGGAGGAGATACTGGACGCTTTTTCGGGCATTATCTGCCGGTGTACCGAGCCGGAAAGCCTCGCGGCGGGGATAAGCGCCACAGCGGATATTAGGCAGCAAAGACGCTATGGACGGGGGGTATAACGGGGACGCGGCCCAGGGCGGGCCGCATAAACAGGTATTCTTCCCTCGAACCCTGCCGGAGCTTTTCACTGTTTGGAAACGCTTTCCCGATGCGGTTCCCTATGCGGGGGGCACGGACCTGGGCAAGGGGCAGGAACGGAAGTATTCCTTGGAACTGCCCGCGGCCATACTATCCCTGAATTTTCTGGAAGAACTCCATCATTTTACCCGGACCGAACGGTATATCGAACTCGGTTCTATGGTAAAACTCAATGACATTCTTACCATGGGCAAGATCGTGCCCCATGCCTTTACCCAGGCGGTCGCCCGCATCGCCTCGGTGGAGTTGCGGAATCTGGCCACCCTGGGGGGCAACATCTGCCATCCCGTCAAAGGGCCGGACGCCTCCGCGGCGCTTATCGCCCTGGACGCCCGGTATGAATTACGGAGCGCCCAGGCGTCCCGGTGGATTTCCGCGTCCCGCTTTGCCTCCGGCCCCTCAGCCGCGAATCCCCAGGAATTGCTTGTCCGCATCCGCATCCCCCTGGAGCAATGGGACTATACGCGGTATACACGCTTTGAGGACCGGTCTTTGGCATACGCCTCCGGCGGGTCTATGGTCGTGCTGGCCCGGAGCCAGAAGAATATTCTGACCGATTTGCGGGCGGTCTTTGCGGGGGAAAGCGTCCTGCGGGATAAAAACAGCGAAACCGCGCTGGCCGGCAAACGCCTGCCCCTGGACCGGCGGGACGCCGCCCATTTTATCGATCTGTGGAAGACCTACCTGTCGGCGGCGGAAGGGCCGGACCCCTTTTTAAAGGCGCGGATAGTACATGGTATTGAGGCCAGTATCCGGGAACTAACGGATTAACCATTCCCCGGGGCGGCGGGGAGCCTCCGGGCGGTTTATTGCTTTTTTTTTCTTTTTATGGTATGCTATTCAAAGGATGGGAAGAAGCCGCTCAAATCCATAGGGCGCGGCGGCCATCGACAGATCATACGGCGTCTTAAAGCGTGTTTCGTCCGCGTTTGTATTCCGTATGTGCCAGTTTTGCCCCGGGGCGCGTCGCGCCCGCAAGTTCCGCCCGGTCCGCGGCGGACCTCCAAGGCGGCGCTGAATAATTCAATCGGGCATTAATCAGCGCCGCCCTAACCATACGCCGAAAGAGGCGCCTCTTGAGCAAGCCAATCCGTGAATACCGTTTTCAGTTCGGCCTTTTTGCGTCCCAGGTACTGATTCAAGAGGCGCTTCCTGAATTTGAGGAACTGCGGAGGCTTCTGTTTCCTGATCCCCCCCATCCCCCGCTCTGTTTTGTTTGCGACGCCCATACGGAAGCCCTTGCCCGCCGTATCAGGGGAAACCAAGCATCGCCCTGTTGCGTCCTTCCCCCAGGGGAAGAGGCAAAAACCTGGGCTTCCGTGGAACGGATTCTCAAAACGGCCTTAGACGCCGGGCTTGGCCGGGACGCTTTTTTTGTCGCGGTCGGCGGCGGCGTGGTAAGCGATCTGACCGCCTTTGCCGCGTCGGTGTATATGCGGGGGGGCCGGCTTTGCCTGATCCCCACTACCCTCTTGGGCATGGCTGACGCGGCCCTGGGGGGCAAAACGGGGATAGACCTTTTCGGGATAAAAAACCTCGCGGGGACCTTTTATCCCGCCTCCCTGATCTGCCTGTCCTTGGAAAGCCTGGCCTCCCTTCCCAAGGGGGAATGGAAATCCGGCATGGCGGAACTCATTAAAGCCGCGATCCTTGAGGAGGATGGAACCCTGTTTGCCCGGATGCGGGCGCTCAAGGATGGCATGGCGCGGGGAAGCGTTTTTGACGGCGGCGGGGGCCTCTTGGAGGCGCTGGCCCGGGCGGTGGAAATCAAGGGCCGCATCGTGGAAGCGGACCCCCGGGAAACCGGCTCCCAGCGGGCCCTCCTCAATTTAGGCCATACCTTCGGCCACGCCTTGGAAGCCAGCGCCGGGCTTGGCCGCGTTTCCCATGGGGAGGCCGTTGCCTGGGGCATGGTCCGGGCCGGGGCCCTGGGCCGGGCACTGGGCATTACGCCGGCGGACCGGGAGCGGGCCGTCCGGGAGCTTATCCTTGCCTACGGCTATGAGACACGCTCCCCCCATCCCTTAATGGGGGATAAGAAAGGGTTTATGCGGGCATTAGGGGGGGATAAAAAGAAAAAAGACGGTAAAGCTGTTTTTGTGGTTCCCGCGGAACGGGGCGCCCGGTTGATAGCCCTGGACTTGCGCGATCCCCGCGCGCAATCCCTCTGGTAACAATAAGGATGCTATAAAGAACCATTTTGAAACCATTGTTCAACAGCATACTTACCCGTTTGCGCGCCGGTATAACCCTGATTAAACTAGGCGCGTCCCGTTGTTTGATGTTCCTGCTGGTATGCTTTTTTTCCCTGGGCGCTTCCGCCCTGTTGCACGGCCAGGATACGGGAATTGGAGGCCAGAACTCCCCAAACAACGCCGGCTCCGATACTCCCTTGGGTAAAGACCGGAATGGGGAACCTAAAGACGGCGATCCGGGGCTTTCCGGGAACGGGCCGGCCCAGGACCTGGACGGCGGGGACGCTCCCCAAGACAAGCCGGCCCCCGCTGGCAACGCCCGGACGGTTTACTATATCCGGCAGATCAACTTTAACCGTACCGGGTTGACCCGGCAGTTCGCCCTCTTGGAAAAGGGGGAATTGAAAACCGGAGAGCGTATAACCGGCGCCGCTAATCTGGAAAAATACCGGGAACAGAAGGCCCAGCTCCTCACGAATCAGCGGGTTTTAGACCGCGCGGATATTCAATATACCCTCGGCCCGCCGGAAGCCGACGGCTCCGTGCCGGTGGACCTCCTGGTTACCACGGTGGACAGTTGGAATATCATCGCCCTGCCCTATCCCAAGTATGATGATAATAACGGCTTTGAATTAATCATTAAGGCCCGGGACTATAATTTTCTGGGCACCATGAACCCCCTGCGGATCGATTTGGGCTACCAGCTTGACGCTGAATATATGGATAATTTTTTCAAGAATTTATCCAAGGGCAATTTTGTTTTTTCCATTGATTCGGATACGCCCTTTACCTTTTTAGGCTATACCTGGACCTTAAATTTTGATCATAATTTTGCCTATACCTACGATCAGCCCCTGTATTACAAAAATACCACCGGGATCGCTATTGAATATCCCGTTGATCTGATGACCGCGACCTTCGGGTTTGAGGAAGCCACCGTTGCCAACGAAGATAATGAAAAGGAATATGAACACGATTATATTCCCGAACGGGACGGCTCCCGGTTCAAAGACCTCTACATGGCCAGCACCCTGTTTGTATCCTATAAGATACCCACCGGATTTTTTGTTGAGGATTACGGGGAGATCACCTATAATCCCAAATTATCTGGAACTATCAATATAACCCCTGGAGAGGATGTGGGGTATCTCCGGCAGGGGCCCAAGGTTGCCTTCGATCATACCTTGGGCTTCGGGCAAATCGATTGGATAGAAAATTTCCGCCGGGGTATCGCGGCTTCCCTGGGGAATGATAATTCTTATAATTTTTTCCGCCAGGAATGGAGTTCCTCGGCGAAGTTCAGCCTTACCGGCCATTTTATCCTGCCCAAATTGTTCGGCGTCTCCGCCGGCATATCCGGCAGGGCCCAATACCGCCATTGGTTTCATGGCCATTCAAACGACGCCGCGGATGCCCTGCGGGGCATCTTGGATAAGGCAATGGCCGCCAACTCTATGCTCTCGTTGAATTTGGATTTTCCCTTCCAGGTACTCCGGTTTACCCCGTCCAAATGGCTGAACGCCCCAAAACTGAAACTTTTTGACGTGGACGCGCATATTTCTCCCATCCTGGATTTAGCCCTGGTAAACGACCCGGTACATAACCTGTCCCTCTCTCCTAGGGATATACAGGCGACCGGAGGCGTGGAACTTATCATCTTTTCCCATTTTATGCGCAGCCTCTACCTGCGGATCAGCGCCGGCGTAAACCTGCGGGAAATGCTGGCCGTCCGCGGCATCCCCGATGGGAATAACCGGGAAATTTTTATCGGGCTGGGGCATCATTATTAAGGGCAAGGGAAGTACAGTGGCGGAAACAAGGCCAGCGGCGGGCGAAGAGGCCGTTCAATGGGATTCGATTATCGTATCCCGCAGGAAGCTGCTGGATATTCGTATCCGCGAGCTGATACGCTACCGCGATCTGGTCTGGCTTTTTATCAAGCGGGATTTCATCACCGTGTATAAACAGACGATACTAGGCCCCCTCTGGTATATTATCAACCCGCTTTTTTCGGCCGTAACGTATATGTTTATATTCGGCAATCTTGCCCGCATCGGCACCGATGAAATACCGCCGCTTTTATTCTATTATAGCGGAACAATGCTCTGGACCTATTTTTCCAAATGCCTCACCGATGTGAGCAATGTTTTTATCGATAACGCCGGGCTGTTTGGAAAAGTGTATTTTCCCCGGCTGACGGTTCCCATAAGCCGGGTTTTCAGCAACCTCATAACCCTTCTTATTCAGTTTGCCGCCCTGCTGTGCTTTTATCTATGGTTTATCATACGGGGGGCCCCGGCCCGGCCACTCCTGGGGGTATTGGCCCTCCCGCTTATATTCGCGTGGATTGCCCTGCTTTCCTCCGGTATAGGCATGGTAATCTCGGCCCTTACCACAAAGTACCGGGACCTCAAACAACTGGCCGGTTTCGGCCTGAGCCTGGCGATGTACGCGACGCCGGTTGTATACCCCCTTTCCCAGGCGCCGGAAAAATACCGCCCGCTGTTTTATCTCAATCCCATGAGCGCGCCGGTTGAGCTGTTCCGCCTATGGTTCTACGGCGCGGGCCATGCGCCCGCGGCAATGATTCTGGCAAGCGCCTCGGTTACGCTGGCTTTCTTTCTCTTTGGGCTCATTCTCTTTAACCGCAATGAGCGCGCCTTTGTTGACGTGATATAGCGGCGTTGTTGTGAAACCGCGATTGAGGAAAGGGCAGCCAAGGCATACCGCGCCGGTAAAACGCCCGGTACGTTTTTTTAATACCACCGGCCCCTGCAATCCCTGGGAACACTATATGCTTCCGCCTGAAGACCGGCTTGCGGGAGCGCGGCTCCGCCGGTACATAAAAGACAAACTGTACTGGGTACTGCACGCGCCCCGCCAGACTGGAAAGACCACTTTTTTACTGGATTGGACGCGCCGTATTAACGCGGAGAACGAAGCCGCGGCCTGCTATGTAACAATAGAAACCGCGCGGGGGCTTAAGGAGCCTGAACGGGCAATGCCGTCGATATGCGAGTCAATTATGCTGCATGCCGAATGGCAGGGCATTAAGAAACCCGCGCCTACCACTGACATACCCTCGGATATGGCGCGGGATATATTGAAGAACTGGGCAAAACTGACCGGGCCAAAACCGCTTGTCGTGCTGTTTGATGAAGTTGACGCCCTGGAAGGGGAGGCTATGATAAGTTTCCTGCGCCAACTGCGAAGCGGCTTTATGAGCCGGGGCGTTGGAACCTTCCCGGTATCTATCGCGCTTGTTGGATTTCACGATCTAAAGGACTATATAACCGCGGCGAAAGACGGCGTTCCGCCAAGCCCGCTTTCGCCTTTTAACATCAAGGCGGATTCAATCCTTCTTGAGAACTTTTCTCAAGAAGCGGTGCGAAACCTATTTAAGCAGCGAACCGAGGAGACGGGGCAGCGCATAACCGATGAGGCGGCCGCGTATGTATGGGAACAATCCCAAGGGCAGCCGTGGATTGTTAATTCGCTCTTCCAACGGGCGACCATGCGTATACTGCCGGAAGATGATTACCGTACCGTAACGCTGGAACACCTGGAAAACGCGCGGGAACAGATGCTCCTTGCCCGGGAAACCCATCTTGATTCCCTTGCCGTCAGGCTGCGGGATCCCGCTGTCCGCGGCATGATCGAAGCCCTGATAACCGGCACTCCTGACCCCCGGCTTACCTCAGGCGAAGGGTTTCGTATATGTCTTGATCTAGGGCTGGTACGGAAGGAACGGGGGACGCCGGTAATAGCGAATCCGCTTTATAAAGAGGTTCTTGCGAGGCAGTTGACCTATTCCGCGCAAGACGCCATCCCCGAACCCGAATGGCAATGGGAATTGGCTGACGGATCGCTTGACATGGACTCGCTGCTGCGGGAGTTTCAAAATTTCTGGCGCGAACATTCGGAAATATGGGAAGATAAGATGGAGTATACCGAAGCGTTTCCCCATTTGCTGTTAATGGCGTTTCTCCAGCGGGTGTTGAACGGCGGCGGCGGAATAGAACGGGAATACGCGGCGGGCAGGGGCAGAATGGATTTACTGGTTGAATATAAGGCAAAAAAATACGTGATAGAAATCAAGCTGATCCATGAAAAACAGGGGGCGGAGGCCGTTAAAATGAAGGGCCTGCGGCAAGCCGCCGCGTACCGGGACGCCAAAGCCCCGGGCGCCCCCGCGTATCTGGCGGTCTTCGACCGGCGGGCGGCGGCGAAAGAAAAAAGCTGGAATGAACGGCTTACCTGGAATAGGGAGGGCGGCGTTACCGTGATAGGATGCTGAATGGGTACTATTGCTATTCGCGTAGAACATCTGTCAAAATTATACCGGCTTGGGGAGATCAATAACGGCGCCCTGTTTAGGGATATACAAACATGGATAGCCCTGAAAAGAGGGAAGGAAGACCCCCACGGGAAAATCAAGGATCACGCCTATGCCGGCGGCGCGGATCGCTTCTGGGCTTTAAAGGATGTTAGTTTTGATATAAAACAAGGAGACCGGGCCGGCATTATCGGCAGGAACGGCGCTGGAAAGAGCACCCTTTTAAAAATACTTTCCCAGATAACGGCCCCAACGGAAGGCGCTATTAAGATCAAGGGAAAAGTCGCGAGCCTTCTTGAGGTGGGCACGGGATTTCACGGCGAATTAACCGGCAGGGAGAATATCTACCTGAACGGCGTTATCCTGGGCATGAAAAAGCGCCGGATTGATCAGAAACTCGATGAGATTATTGCTTTCAGCGGCATAGAACAGCATATAGACACCCCGGTAAAGCGGTATTCCAGCGGCATGTACGTCCGCCTTGCCTTTGCCGTGGCCGCCCATCTGGACAGCGATATATTAATCGCCGATGAGGTTTTGGCCGTTGGGGACGCGGCGTTTCAAGAAAAAGCCCTGGGCAAAATGCGTGATTTGAGCGCCGGGCAGGGCAGGACGGTCCTCTTCGTGAGCCATAATATGGGGGCGGTTGAGCGGTTATGCAACCGGGGAATACTGCTGGAAAACGGGAGCGTTACCGCGGATTCGGACTACATTACTTCGGTAATAAAACAGTATATTGCCGCGCCGGGGGAAGGAAGCGGAAAATACCGGTGGCGCAACAGCGGGGAGGCATATAATAATCCCTATTTTAAACCATTGGAATTTTACGCCGCCGGCAGGAATGGCGGGGTAATTCAGGAAAGTATTACAAACAACAGCGAATGCTGGATAACGATTGTAGGGGAAATACAGGAACAGGATATCGCGCTTTGTATTGGGTATGCTATCTATACTAGCAACGGTTTACTTCTCTATCAGTCTTGTCAGATAGATGAGCCGCGGGAAAAGTGGCCTGATTTAACGCCGGGAATCTATACATTACGAAGTAAAATACCGGAACGTCTTCTTAATGAGGATGAATACCGCATAGAGTTACTAAGCACCATGATTAATAGATTTTGGATCGCGGAACCAATGGTTAACGCCCCGGCGATACAACTGACCATTAACGGCGGCCTTAGCGACTCTCCTTATTACTATGGGAAAAGGCCCTGTATATTAGCGCCTATTATTCCCTGGGAGGCAGAAAAAGTTGACTATGCCAAAGACACGGGAAACCGTTAAAAAACGCTTTTTTTTAACGGCGCTCTTAATCGTATGCTTTTTTTTATACCCCGCCGCGCTTTTCGCGCAGGAGGCCCTTGAATCTTTTGAAGAAGAATACTATGACTTCCTTTCCCTGCAAGGACTGACAAAGCGTCCTGCCCTCAACTACCGCACCCTCTCAGATTCGGCGTGGAACATTGCCGCAGACAATGAAAACGGCGAAACGCCGCCCCATCCCTGGCAAAACCTTAATCTTGGAACAAAGCGGCGGCTTTTCGGCGAGGCGGCGTTCCGCGTATACGGCCCGGAACTGTTTATGTCCGGCAATACCGCCGCGCCATACGGCCAGAACGACGGCGCGCTCTGGCAAGGCCGGGGCTTTAACGCGAGTTTTACCGGCGGCGTCCGCTTTGAGGGATATGGGGTTGAGCTGGCCTTTAAGCCGCGGCTTTCATTTTCCCAGAACGCGGCTTTTGAGTATATAACCCCCAATTATTCCGGCGCGATTTTTGCCGGTAAAGCAGAAACATACGGGTATTACGGCATTCAAGGTATTGACGCGCCCCAGCGTTTCGGCGATGAGCCGTTTTTCGCCTGGGATTGGGGGGACAGCGAAGCCCGCTATACCTGGAAAACGCTCACCGTTGGATTTGGAACGCAGGCCATTTGGCTGGGACCGGCTCAGATTAACCCAATTATCCACTCAAATAACGCGCCCTCCTATCCAAAACTCGATTTCGGTTTACGGCGACAGCGCATAACGCTTCCGTGGCTTGGCTGGCATATCGGCGATATTGAGGCACGCACCTGGTGGGGCTATCTTTCAGAGTCCGCATGGTTTGATAA
>JAITHL010000025.1 GCA_031279975.1 Treponema sp.
GACGCTAATCAGCGTTACCCGCGAACCTTTGGTTCGATGCATTTGCTCATTTCATTACGCAAATGCGGGTAAGATACACTGATTAAATCCTCGATTGGATTTAATCAGTGTTTCCCTAGACGCTTTGGCCAAATTCCCTTGCCAGTATGGTTTCCTGGGTTTCTTTGCCCGAAAGGATGTCTTCGCGCAGCACTATGCCGTTGGTTCTCCCTTCATGGAAGATCAGGATGCGGTCGCTCATCCCCATCACTTCGGGAAGCTCCGAAGAAATCATGATCACCGCCATGCCCTCCGCGGCAAAGGAAGTCATCAGGCTGTGTATTTCAGCCTTCGCGCCCACGTCCACGCCCCGGGTCGGCTCATCAAGGATCAGCACCCGGGGCCCGGCCATCACCCACTTGGCGAGCACCGCCTTCTGCTGGTTGCCGCCGGAAAGGGAATAGGCTTCGCTTTCAATGCTGGCCGCCTTGATGGTAAGGCTCTTGGCCGCCTGTTTGGTTTCCGCTATCTCGCGTTTTTGATTGATCAGCAGCCCCCTTTGCCGTTCCCGCAGATTGGGCAGGGAGATGTTCTCCCGCAGGGAACGCTGGAGGCAGAGGCCGAAGAGCTTGCGGTCCTCGTTCACCATACAGATGCCCTTCTTGACGGCGTCCGCGGGATTTTTTATCGCCGTTTCCTTGCCGTCAAGATAGATTTTTCCCGACGCCAGCGGGTCAAGGCCGAAGATGCCCCGGACCGTTTCGCTGCGCCCGGACCCGACCAGGCCGGAAAAGCCGAGTATCTCCCCCGCCCGCACCGTAAAATTCACGCCGGAAAAGCCCTTGCCGCTTAAGCCCTCAACCCGGAGCGTTTCCGCTCCCATGGGGCAGTCCGTCTTGGGGAATACGTTTTCCACCGCCCGGCCCACCATTTTTAAGATGAGATCATCCTTGGTAACTCCCTGTATGGGGCTGGTATCAATATACCTGCCGTCCCGGAATATCGAAACCCGGTCGCATATCTGGAAAATCTCTTCCATCCGGTGGGAGATATAGATAACCGACGCGCCCTGGGCCTTCAAATTCCCTATAGTCCTAAAGAGGCGCCTGGTTTCCTCGCTGTCCAGCGAGGAGGTCGGCTCGTCCATGATGATAAGCCGGGCATTGCGGGACACCGCCCGGATGATCTCGATCATCTGGACCTGCGCCAGGGTGAGCCGCTCCATCAGGGTATTGGCCTTGATGGTGAAGTTGAAATTCATGAGGAGTTCCGCGGCCCGGCGCTCGGTCTGTTTCTTATTCAGGAAGGGCGTATGGGGGTAAAGGTCCTCGCGCCCCAGGAAGATGTTTTCGGCAATGGAAAGATGGGGCTCGTTGTTCAGCTCCTGGTGGATCATGGAAATGCCCGCCCGTATCGCCTCGGCGGGCCCGTGGGCCGTATAGGGCCGGCCCTCAAAAAACATCTGGCCGGTGTCGGGTTTATGGAGGCCGGCGACGCATTTCATCAGGGTGGATTTACCCGCCCCGTTCTCCCCCAGGAGGGCGTGTACTTCGCCCTTGGCGACCCGCAGTTCCACCTTATCCAGCGCCTGTATCCCACCGAAGACCTTGGAAATTCCCCGGCATTCAAAAATTACATCCCCTGCCATAGCCCGCCGCTCCTCCAGCGCCCTTGCATCAGCATAGTATAAACAGTTCAAGCGGCTTACCAGCCGTGGACCCCTTTGATGTATGCGTATTAATCTGCATTGCCCTGTCTTCCTCCATTGGGAAAATTTTCCCCAGGCGGGTAACTATTACCCAGGGGTCTTGAAGGCCGCGGGGAACCAAGGGCCTTACCCAAGCCCGCCTAACGCTGTAGTATGGACGGCGGGGGGCTGGCCGGATAATAGGCGTTTAAGCCCGCGTATTCCCGCCCCTTGATTTTGAGTTTCGAGGCGTAAAAATACCATGCATTTGGTTCAGGGGGAACGGCGGCCGCAACGCCCTCTAAACTAACCGTAGCGCCTTCGACCAGCCCCTCCACAAAGCCGATGAGTTTTTCAAGGCCGAATATATAGTAGGTCCCCTGTTCATCCTGTATCGCTATGTTTCCCTTGATGAAGCTCAGATTTCCGCTGACGGCCAGGGCTTTAAGCCCGCTCCGGGGCGGACGGTCCGGAGCTGCCGCCGGACCGGCATGAGGCTCCGTTTGTTCAACCGGCCTTGGCCCTGGGGCGGCGGGGAGGGGGGCGCGCGGGTCCTCCGTCCGCTCCATCGCCGTTTCCTGGGGCGGCGGGGCGGACGGAGGCTCTTGGGGTTGGGGATTCCAGGGTTGTTTCGTTCTTTTGGTTATTCCAGGACGGGGGTCCCAGGGCGCGGACGGCTGGGGCCGGGAAATAGGGCCGGTCTGCCCCACCCATTGGCGGCCCGGATTGGGCAAGGAGTTCCACACCCCGGCTTGATCTTTCCCCTGGGCGGCGCCCAATCCCGCGCCGGACCATAGGGTCAGTATAAAAAACAGCAACCGCTTCATACCTGCCCCCAAGTATTTCCCCCTGTATGTACCTACTATTAGGTATAATGGTTTATCTTCAATAATGCAATTTAGTTCCCCAGGGGAAACGCTGGTTAACGCAAAAGGGTCCGCGGATTGCGAATAGTTGGTTCGACGCGGATTTTCACGGATTAGAGGTTTTTGTTACCGGAAATCCACGGTAATCCGCGCAATGCACAGGCATTTGTTTAAAAATCTGATTTAATCAGCCGGTTCCCCAGGGGCCGGCCTGGAATAGCCGCGGGGCTTGGCACGCTTCTTGCTTGTCCTAATGATAAGGAGTATACCTAAAAGGAAGATGAAGATGCGCTATGTTATTCCGGCGGTTTTCCTGGCCGCCGGCCTGGCGGGGGCCGCTGGATGTTCCAGGGCTTTGCGGCGGGGAACCGTTCCAGAAGCCGCGTATGAATTCGGCGTGGTGAGCCGGGGTTCTATGGAAAAAACCGTGTCCGCCAGCGGAACCCTCAAGCCGGTTTCCACGGTCAGCGTTCTTTCCCGGATGAACGGAAAGGTTGACCGGATATATGTGGATTTCAACGACAGCATCCGCAAGGGGGACATCCTGGCCGCCCTGAACACCGATACCCTGCGGCTTCAGCGGGAACAACAGACCGCCCAGGTGGTCAAGGCCCGGGCCCATTATGAACTCCAAGCCATACAGTACGCCAACCTGCGACAACTGGCGGAGAAAGACCTGATAGCCGGTTATGAGCTGAAAACCGGGAAGACCACGCTGGATATTTACCGGGCGGACCTGGCCGCGGCGGAGGCTTCCCTCAAGGTCATTGAAACCGAGATTAACCAGTACGCCCTCATCACCGCGCCGATTGACGGCATAGTGCTGGAACGGAACATCAATGAAGGGTCCACGGTGGTGGAAGGGTCAAGCAGCAATTCTTCCAGCCTTTTTACCCTGGCGGAAAACCTGGAGGAGATGCAGATTGAAGCCGCGGTGGGGGAGCTGGACATTTCTGGGATACGCCAGGGGCAGGAGGCGCGTTTTACCCTGGAGGCCCTGCCCGGCAGGACCTATACCGGCGTGGTGGACAGCCTGCATCTGGTTCCCGCGGTGCAGAACAACGTGGTTTCCTACACGGTGATCATCAATGTGGAAAATCTGGACGGCGCCTTGCTGCCCGGTATGACCTGCGCGGTGGAATTCATCCTGGAACGGCGGGAGGATATTCTCATGGCCCCCAACGCGGCCCTGCGGTTTCAGCCCCGGACTCTAGGGGCTGAGGAAATCGCCGGTATGGTCTTTAACGCGGCCCTGCAAGGGATGAGCGCAGACCAGCAAAAGGCGGCCCGGGAGGAGCGGAACCGGGCCTTGGCGCGGGAACAGGAGGCTTCGGCGCGGACCGCCGGCCCTTCCGGGACGGGTCTTGCGGGCCTGGTAAGCGTCAACAATCCCGCTATGGGGCGGCGGGGCGGCCCTGGGCCTGGCGCTCCGGCCCAGGGTTCCCCCAACCGGAGCGCCGGGCCTTCCCGGTCCGGCGGAAGGATGGCTGCGCGGAACCTCTGGTATCTTGACGGGGAGGGCAAACTCGCGGTGCTCCAGGTGCGGACCGGCATTACCGACGGCGCCCATACGGAGGTCCGGCCTGCGGAGAGCCGGGCTGGATCAGACGGCCAGGGGGGATCGCAAACCGGATCAACCGGATCAATTGAAGGGATGCGGATCATTGTGCGGGAGAAACTCTAATGGCGGTCATCATGTTGCAAGGGATTACCCGGGTTTACCGGATGGAACCCCTAAAGGGGCGGGCCCTTCCCGGTTTCCGGTCCCGTAAATCTGAAAAAAATCAGCGCGCTGAGGAGATTCTCGTCCGGGCGCTCCGGGGGATCGATTGGTCCGCCGAGGCGGGGGAATTCGTGGCCATCATGGGGCCTTCTGGTTCGGGGAAGTCCACCCTGATGAACATATTGGGCTGTCTGGATAAACCCAGCGGGGGAAGCTATACCCTGGAGGGCGTTGAAACCTCCCGGGCCGGGCCGGACGCCTTCGCCTATATCAGAAACCGGAAGATCGGCTTTGTGTTCCAGTCCTTCAACCTCCTTGCCCGGACCACGGCCCTGGAAAACGTGGAGCTTCCCCTGTTTTACCGCCGCTCTGAAGCGGGGGAACCGGGGCTGTCCGCCCGGGCGCGGAAAGAGCGGGCCCAGGCGGCCCTGCGGGATGTGGGCCTTGAAAAACGGATGGGCCACCTGCCCTCCCAGCTTTCCGGGGGGCAGCAGCAGCGGGTGGCCATTGCCCGGGCCATGGTGAACGATCCCGCCTTTATCCTGGCGGATGAGCCCACGGGCAATCTGGATACGGGTATGACGCTGGAGATCATGGGCCTCTTTCAGGAACTCAACCAGCGGGGAAAGACCATTGTTATGGTAACCCACGAGCCGGAACTGGCGGCCTATACCAAGCGGATCATCACCCTGCGGGATGGAGCCCTGGTTTCCGACCAGCCGGTAACGGCCCGGCGCGGCGCCTTAGCGGACCTTGCCCGGTGGAAGCGCGATCACGCCCTGCTTGCCGAAGAAGAACCGGCGCCCTCCCAGCCGGAGCGGAACGGGGCCTTGCGGTGAACCTGGCCCAGCTTTTCCATACCTGCTTCCGTTCCATACTCCGCAACCGGATGCGGAGCCTCCTCACCTCCCTAGGGGTGATCATCGGCGTCGGCTCGGTGATCATCATGGTGGCCCTGGGCGAGGGTTCCCAGCGGGCTATAGAGGCGCGGATCACCGCCATGGGGACCAACCTCCTCCAGATCATGCCCCGGCGGAACGTTAATCGCGGCGGCCAGAATGTTCAGTTCCGTTTTTCCGCGTTTACCAAGGCGGAAGTGGAAAAACTCAGGGCCGAGGCAAGCTACGCTTCGGCAATTTCCGGGGTCATACAGAATTTCAACAGCAGCTTTACCGTAACCGGCGGCCAGGGAAACGCCCAGGCCGCGGTTATTGGGGTGGAGCCGGATTACCTGATCGCCCGGAACTGGAAGGTGGACAAGGGCTTCTGTTTTGACGGGGAAGACCTGGCCGGACGGAACCGGGTGGCGCTTTTGGGCCGGACTACGGCGAAGAACCTATTCGGCGAAGCGGAAGTTCTGGGGCGGCGTATACGCATTGGAAGCAACTACTTCACCGTTACCGGCCTGCTGGAAAGTAAGGGCGCGGGGATGAACGGGAGCGATCAGGATGATGTGATCATGATCCCCTTGGATACCGCCATGTACCGGCTTTCCAATTCGGCAAATATTAACCATATCCTGATGCGCGTGGCGGACAAGGCGTACATGGCGGCGGCTCAAAAGGAGGCGGAACTCATACTGCGGGAATCCCGGCGTATTGCCGATGGCGGGCAGGCGGATTTCGACATTATGAATCAGGCTGAGATGATCGACATGGCCTCGGCCGCCTCCAAGACCTTGACCACCCTGCTGGCGGCCATCGCGGGAGTGTCCCTGCTGGTAGGGGGCATAGGGATCATGAACATCATGCTGGTATCAGTAACCGAGCGCACCCGGGAGATCGGCATCCGTATGGCCCTGGGGGGGCGCAGGCGGGATATACTCTTGCAGTTTCTTACCGAATCGGTGCTGTTAAGCCTTATGGGGGGCGTTTTGGGCATTGCCCTGGCGTTTCTGGTCTGCCGTATCCTGCCGGCCATGGGCGTCCCCGCAACGGTTAACCCGCTCATCGTGGCCGTCTCGGCCCTTTTCGCCGCCCTGGTGGGGGTGGTATTCGGCTACTACCCGGCGCTCAAGGCGGCGAGGCTCTATCCCATCGACGCCCTGAGGTATGAATAATAGAGTTGTCCGGAAATCCGGCTGGTTTCCGGACAACTCTATTAGGAGCAGGAGGCGGAAAACAGAGAGCGGATGCCAGAGAAAAAACGGGCGGGCATCGCTTATCCGTTCTCTATTTGTTCCATATTATTCGCGTTGTTCTTTTTTGGACGGTCTTTCCCCGTATTATACCGGTATTGTTTCTCTAAACAGTTTACGCAAACGGTCTTTCTATACCGTTTATGCAGCGCCGCGCCGCAGCGGGGGCAGCGTTTTTTGTTTTTTCTTTGGGAGTAGCGCGTCCGCCGGGAGCCGTTTATGCTTTCAGCATTGTCCTGGTTGTAACCCCGGAAAAAAGCGCGGCAGGCTTCGCAATAGGTATAGCTATCGGGGTTATCCACCTTGGTCCCGCATCTTGGGCACTCGCCGCGGTCCTTTCTTCCCTGATAGATAATCCGCCGTTCAGAGGCTTTTACCGGCATGGTTCCTCCCTTCAGCACGTTCCTCAAGTGATTTATTAGGGTTGTTTCATACCTGAAGCTATGAAACAACATCAGACGTGTTCCAAAACCCGGTTGGTTTCGGAACACGTCCTGCGGTTTCGCCGGGCGGGAAGCCCGCGGGCTTCAGCCGGTAAAACCACTTGTTTACCGGACCGGCGGTCCGCAACCAGCCGCCCCGGTAAACCGGTCTATTACACAACTTTAATAGAATTTTTTGTTTTGTCAATGTTTGCCCTGAAGCGCCGCGAACCGGGAAGACGCGGACGGGGCCGCCCCGGCTGCCGGTTATCCGTCTTGGCATGATTCTTGCTAATTATACGGCATGAGTGGAACACGTATCAAACAACGGACGGCGCTGGCGGGCATCCTGGCGCTGGCCCTCTGCCCGCGCCTTAACGGGGAGTCCTTGACCCTGGAGGAAATCCGGGAATCGGTCCTGGCCAATTCCCGGAGCTTGGCCCAGTATCATCTGGCGGTTCAAAGCGCGGCTCTGGATGAGCGGGCCCAAACCTATACCTACCTGCCCGCGCTGACCCTGGGGGCTTCGGCGTCCATCAGCCTCTGGGATGAGCGGCCGTTGTCCAACGGGACGGCCCAGCCTGAGGGAACCCCGGCGGGGGAACGTTTTGGGACCGCCTTGAGTTTCGGCGTTTCCCAGAAAGTCTGGGACGGGGGGAAACATCTGGTCCTGCGGGCTATCAACGCCCTGAACAGCGAGATTACCCGGAAGGAGGCGCTGGCGGCCTATTACGCGGCGCTGGAGGCGGCGGATTCCGCCTGCTTTGCCGCGCTGCGGGCCGAGGCGGCCCTGGAGTCCGCGGATTCCGCCCTGGAAAAGGCCGTTCTGGCCCTGTCCCTGGCGGAACTGCGCCTGGACGCCGGGATGATCCGGCAGGGGGAGTATCTGGAAGCCCTGGCGGAAAAAGAAAACCGGGAAACCGGACAAAAGGCGGCGGAACGGGAGCTGCGCCTCTGCCGGGCAAAACTGAGCGTCCTCACCGGCGTCCGGGACGCCAAGCCCCTGCCGGTTGATTTTGCGGAGCGGGAGGCTTTGATCCAGCGGCTTGCGGACCTGGACGCGGAGGAGGCCGAGGGGCTTTACCGCGCCTTGCTCAAAACCGCCGCCGCGCGGAATCCTGATCTTGCCCGGTCCGGGCTATACAGCCGCCAGGCCGGCGCGTCCCTGAGCCTGGCAAAGCGGGATTATGTTCCTACCCTGAACGCGGGCTTCTCTACCGGGCTTCAGTACTCCCCCAGCGGCGGCTTCAGTTTGTCCGGCGGGCGCTTTTCCCTGAGCGGCAGTATACCCCTGGATTTTCCGCTTACGGGGGTCAATGTGGCGAAAAAGCGGCTTGTCCTGGAGGAGGCGAAATTACAGTACCTGAACGCCGAAAGCTCCCTGGAACTGGACCTGCAAACCGCCTTTCTGGACGCCCTGACCCAGGCGGGGCAGACCCGCTCCTCCCGCCGGGCACTTGATTACGCGGACCGCCATTTTGCGTATGTCCAGGAGCTTTTCACCCTTTCCCAAAACTCCCTTTCTGCCCTGCTGGACGCCGCCGCCCTGGTAAGCGCCAACCGGAATCAGCTGATCAACGCCCAGTACGGATTTCTCAGCGCCCTTTCCCGGCTTCGCTCCTTAGCCGCCTGCAATGACGACGGGGAACTGAGCGGATTACTGCTCGGCCCTTCGATTAGCCAGGCCCCCTAATGCGGCGGCGCGGCTTTCCCAAGCCGGGGGACTCCGGTAGTATGGCCTCCATGAAAAGTTCCCTGCGGCTCTATTCCCGTATCGCCGCCTGGGCAAGCTGGGCACTCCTCTCGGCCCTCTGCGTTTTTATCAGCTGGGGACTGCGGGACCGGGTGCGGCTGATACGGGACAACGAAAACGAGCGGCTCCTCAGCACCCTGATTACCAGCCTCCGGGAGCATGATAGTTTCGGCTCCGCTATTGAGGCTGACCCGGTCCTGCGGGAGCGGATCACGGGCTTTGCGGTCTACGGGGAAGACCTGCGGCCCGGTTATGCCTGGGGGACGGTTCCCCCGTTTTTTAACGAGGCCCTCCTGCAAGGGCAACCGGCGGACCGCTTTGGCCGCTATACGGTTACGGATACCCGGCGCCGGACCGTCAAGTTCGTCCTTTCGGTGAATCGTTCCGCCCAGCGGCGGCGGGAAGGGCATAACCGGAACAACGGGGACCGGCGGAACCAGCAGGGCCCGCCGGACCGTTTTTCCCCGGCCTTTGCCGCCGGGAAGTACCTCTATACCGAAGTGGCCCACCCCGCCTATTGGCGGACCATCACGGCCACCGCCGTCCTGCTGCCCCTCTGCTGCGCCGGTCTTTTCTTCGCGGTCTTTTACATCCGGCGGCTCTACCTCCGCAACCGGGAATACCAGGACCGGATTGAAGCGCAAAAAAATCTGGTGGTCCTGGGAACCGCGGCAAGCACCCTGGCCCATGAAATCAAGAACCCCCTCCTGTCTATCCGTATTCAAACCGGCATTTTGAAAAAGCTCTACGGCGGAACGGGCCAAGAGGAGCTGGCGATCATCAATGAGGAGGTGGACCGTATATCCGCCCTGATCTACCGGGTCAATGACTACCTCCGGGACGCCCGGGGAGAGCCGGAGGGTCTTGATTGCCATGAGCTTTTGGCTGAGACCTTCCGGCGGCTGTGCGGCGGGGAATTGGACGGGCAAAGCGCCGCGGGCAAACCCTATTGGGTATGGGCGGACCGGGAACGGCTGCGCTCGGTTTTTGAGAACCTCCTGCGCAACGCCCTGGAAAGCGGCGGGCCCGCGGCGGAAACCGGGGCCTCCCTCTGCCGGAACGCCGGGTGGATACTCGTTGAGATACGGGACCGGGGCCGGGGCGTTTCCCCGGAGGATTTAAGGGGGGTCTTCGATCCCTTTTTTACCCGGAAGAGCGGCGGCACCGGCATCGGCCTTAACATCAGCAAACGCTTTGTGGAGGCCGCCGGGGGAAGCCTGCGCCTGGAAAACCGGGAGGGCGGGGGCGCCCTGGCCCGGATAGCCCTGCCGGAAGCCAGGGGAAACGCCGGTTAATCTGGATTTTTTAACAAGGGACCGCGGATTGCGCGGATTAACGCTGATTTTCACAGATTTTTGGTAAGAAAAACCCTTCTCATCCGTGAAAATCCGTGAAAATTCGCGGACCCTTTTAACCAGGACCGCGGATTGCGCGGATTAACGCTGATTTTCACAGATTTCCAGTAACAAAACCCTTCTCATCCGTGAAAATCCGTGGTAATCCGTGGGGCTTTTTAACAAGGGACCGCGGATTGCGCGGATTAACGCTGATTTTCACAGATTTTTGGTAAGAAAAACCCTTCTCATCCGTGAAAATCCGTGGTAATCCGCGGACCCTTTTAACAAGGGACCGCGGATTGCGCGGATTAACGCTGATTTTCACGGATTTTTGGTAAGAAAAACCCTTCCCATCCGTGAAAATCCGTGGTAATCCGCGGGGCTTTTTAACAAGGGACCGCGGATTGCGCGGATTAGCGCTGATTTTCACGGATTTCCGGTAACAAAAAACCGCTGACCGGTGAAAATCCGCGTAGAACCGAAGGTTCGCAATCCGCAGGTCCCGGGCTTGACCAAAAATCTATTAGCGCGTATGCTCTAGCTATTAGTTATTGAAAAGCGGTTTTTTTTATGAAACATTGCGATAATTTTTTGTTATTACCGGCGATCTTCTGGTCAGGGCGGACTACGCCGCTACGCCGCTACGCCGCTACGCCGCTACGCCGCTACGCCGCTACGCCGCTACGCCGCTACGCCGCTACGCCGCTACGCCGCTACGCTTAGTATATGAACGGTACTCTTTTTGTCAAGTATCTCTCCTAGGGGCCTGCCGCGGGGGTAAGAAAAGGGCCGCCAGCCGGTTTTTTACGGTTTTAAGCGGGAAGCGCGGCAAACTGCCCGATAGTTCATCTGTCCTCATATCTTATTCAGCTATGCGCGGAGCCGGGCCGGCTCTGCCTCTGAACGCCTCAACTATCTGTATAACCGGGACGGCTCCGCCGGCTTCCGGTTCACCGGCGCGGAATTTTGGATATGCCGCGCCGCTTGTACGGCACAACAGCAATCTTTTCTATAAAAATAAAGGGGCATAAGTATGAAAAACCTTACTTTTGCGGAAAGGGTTTTGGCAAGGCTGAAACTCACGGGAACGGCGGCATTGGCGCTGGCGTTCATGGCGGTTATGGCGGGCTGCGATCAGATTACGGAGGCTTTGGCGTCCTCTGACGCAAATCTGGCGGCGCTTACGGTGAGCGGCGGGACCCTGTCCGTTGACTTTACGCCGGGCACTATCAACTATACGGTTACTGTACCGTATGCCCAGGACAGGATCAGGGTGAACGCGGCCGCGGCGCATCCCAATGCGGCGGTGGGCGGCGACGCGGGGGTGGAAAAGGCCCTGGAAGTTGGGGCGAACACCATTACCATAAGGGTAACCGCGGAGGACGGCACGGTTAAGATATATACCATTACGGTAACGCGCCGGGCCAAAACGGACCTTGCCGGGGCGGCGTCCATCAGCGGCTTTCCCAAAGTGGGGGCAACGCTTACCGCGGACACCGGCGGGCTTGGGGGGAGCGGAACCATCAGCTATGTATGGAAACGGGGCGATTCCAGCGGGGCGGTGAACGAAGCGATTAGCGGCGCCTCCGGCAATACCTATACCCTGGCACAAGCCGATCTGGACAAGTACCTTACCGTAACGGTAAGCCGCGAGGGGTACACGGGCAGCGTTACCAGCCTTCCAACGGCCAGGGTTGCCGGCCCGGACGCGGCGGCGCCGACGGTGAACAGCGTAACGGTAACGGCGGCGGCGGCGGCTGTTCAAAGGGGCGGAACCCTGCAATTTACCGCCGCGGTGTCGGGAACCGGGCTGGAGGCCGATCCTGCATACCGGAATGTTGCCTGGTCCATCATAACCGGGGGCTTTAAAGCGGGAACCGCCATAGACCAGACCGGCCTTCTGACGGTGGCTGCGGACGAGGAGCATACCAGCCTGACCATACAAGCCCTTTCCGCGCTGGACAGCGGCAGAAGCGGCGCCGCGGCGGTAACAATAACGCGCCCGGCCGTCCCGGACCTTACCGGCGCGGCGTCCATCAGCGGCCTTGCCAAGGTGGGCGAAACGCTCACCGCGGACACCGGCGGGCTTGGGGGGAGCGGAACCATCAGCTATGTATGGAAACGGGGCGGTTCCAGCGGGGCGGTGAACGAAGCGATTAGCGGCGCTTCCGGCAATACCTATACCCTGGTGCAAGCCGATCTGGACAAGTACCTTACCGTAACGGTAAGCCGCGAGGGATACACGGGCAGCGTAACCAGCCCCGCAACGGCCAAGGTTGCCGCGGCAGACACGGCGGAGCCGCGGGTGTCCCTTGCGGAGCTGCCAAATTATATTGCCGGGCTTCCAGCCAACAGCGCCGGGAACCCCCACACCGTCAAACTTGCGCCGGTCAATATCATGGAAAACGGCGTTATGGGCGCCATTAACACGGCGGCAGCGAACCGGTACGTCATAGCGGACCTGTCCGCTTGTTCGGCAACGAATGATACGATATCCGGCAATTCCCCCCCTGGGTCCAACCACATGAATGTTATCCTGTCTAACCAGTATATCGTTGGCGTCATACTGCCGGACAGCCTAACCACCATCGGGAGCGAGGCTTTTTACAGTTGCTCCAGCCTGGCCAGCGTTACCATTCCCAGCAGCGTTACCACCATCGGGAGCGAGGCTTTTTCCGTGTGCTCCAGCCTGGCCAGCGTTACCATTCCCAGCAGCGTTACCACCATCGGGTCCTACGCTTTTTACGCGTGCTCCAGCCTGGCCAGCGTTACCATTCAAAGCGGCGTTACCACCATCGGGAACAACGCTTTTTCCGAGTGCGACAGCCTGGCCAGCGTTACCATACCCGGCAGCGTTACCACCATCGCGAACTCCGCTTTTTCCTGGTGCGACAGCCTGGCCAGCGTTACCATTCAAAGCGGCGTTACCACCATCGGGAACTACGCTTTTTCCGGGTGCTCCAGCCTGGCCAGCGTTACCATTCCCAGCAGCGTTACCACCATCGGGAACAACGCTTTTTCCGGGTGCTCCAAACT
>JAITHL010000210.1 GCA_031279975.1 Treponema sp.
GGTCTTCCCTTTCGGGACGTTCCCTCCCGTTTTGCTTAAACCGGCTCCGGCTCCCTAATCCCGTCAGACTAAGGATACCACTTCTCTCATAAAGCATAAATTCTCCCAAGCTATCCGGCAAAGCCGGATAGCGCCGCAACGCCCCCGCCGGGGTGGTTCCGCTACGCGGAACCATTAGGGAGTTTTGGGCAACACCCAAAACTCCAGGCCAATTCGGCGTTGCCGGATTGCCCGCCCCCCGGTCCCCCCTTCAGTTGTTGACAGTGCTTCCCTGGTTTTGATAATCGCGGTGAATTCCCGTTCATCAATGGTTTCTTTTTCCAAAAGCCGGACCGCCACGGTATCTAACAGGGGCCGGCATTGGTTCAACTGTTCCTTTACCCGCGTATAGCGCCCTTCCACCATGCGGGCTATTTCCTCATCAATGTACTGCTGGGTCGCTTCTGAGTATTCCCGGTGGAACGCGGGTTCAAAACCCGCGCCGCCGCCCAGCATACCCGCCCCCCGCTGCGTAAGGGCGACGTGTTTAAAGCGTCCGCTCATCCCGTAATCGGTGATCATCTTCCGGGCTATATCGGTAACTTTGGTTAAATCATTGGCCGCGCCGGTGGAGATTTTGCCGAATATCAGGTCCTCCGCGGCCCGGCCGCCAAGAAACACGTCGATCTTGCCCAGCAGTTCCTCTTCGGTCATAAGATAACGGTCCTCCACGGGCATTTGCAGGGTGTATCCCAGGGCGCCGAAACCCCGGGGAATAATGGATATTTTCTGTACCGGGTCGGAACCGGGGGTGAAGGCGGCGATCAGGGCGTGGCCGG
This sequence comes from Treponema sp., assembly GCA_031279975.1. Classification (GTDB taxonomy): domain Bacteria; phylum Spirochaetota; class Spirochaetia; order Treponematales; family Breznakiellaceae; genus JAITHL01. The sequence goes on from JAITHL010000210.1 coordinate 819, forward strand.
TTTCATGGTAGGCCACAATGCGCCGTTCTTCCGGGGATATAAGCCGGTTTTTCTTTTGCAGCCCCGCCACGGTTTTTTCAATGGCCTCTTCAAAGTCCTTCTGTTCCACCGCGGTCCGGTTTCCCCGGACCGCAAGCAAGGCCGCCTCGTTCACGATATTCGCCAGGTCGGCCCCGGCAAAGCCTGAGGTAATCCGGGCTAGGGCCGCCAGGTCCACCTGGGGGGAAAGTTTTACCCCCTTGACGTGTATCCGTAAGATCGCCTCCCGGCCCAGAAGGTCGGGCCGGTCCACCAGCACCTGCCGGTCAAACCGCCCCGGACGCAGCAAGGCCGGGTCCAGCACGTCGGGCCGGTTGGTGGCCGCCAAAATGATGAGGCCGCTGGTGGCGTCAAAGCCGTCCATTTCAACCAGGAGCTGGTTCAAGGTCTGTTCCCGCTCATCATTGCCCCCGGAGACGGCGTTGATACGGCTTTTCCCGATGGCGTCCAGCTCGTCGATAAAGATAATGCACGGGGCCTTTTCCCGGGCCTGCTTAAAGAGGTCCCGGACGCGGGCCGCGCCGACGCCGACAAACATCTCAACAAAATCAGCGCCGCTCATGCGGAAAAACGAAACCCCCGCTTCTCCGGCCACGGCCCGGGCAAGCAGAGTTTTTCCCGTGCCCGGGGGTCCCACCAACAGGACCCCCTTGGGAATTTTCCCGCCTATGTCGGTGTATTTCTTGGGGTTTTTGAGAAAATCCACCACCTCCATCAGCTCTTCCTTTGCCTCGTCAACCCCGGCCACGTCGTGAAAACGGGTCGCAATATCCCCTTCGGCCACGATGACCGCCCGGTTCTGCCCCACGGAGAGCACGTTTCCCCCGATATTCCCCAGGCGCTTGAGCAAGACCCGCCAAATAAAGAAAAAAAAGGCAATGGGAAGCACCCAGCTAAACAGGATGTTGAGCACCGTGCTCCCCTCGCGGGAGACCGCATAGTAGGAAACCCCCTGGGCGTCCATCAATTTGATGATCTCCGGGTCCCCGATGGGGACGGTCCGGTAGGCCGAGCCCGGGGAAGACGCATAGGGGTTCCGAAAGGGCATGCCCGGAGCCGTTTCCCGCCGGAGGCTGGTAAAGCCGGTAAAGTAGGTGTCCGACAACTCTACCCGTTTAATCTCCCCCGATGCGATCTTGGCCTTGAATTCCGAAAAATCGATGGTCGGGTTTACCCGGTTAAGGAACACATAGTTAAAAAGACTCATCCCCATAACCAGGATCAGGATATAGATAATTGAAAATTTCCATCCCCCAAACTTCTTAGGGTCCGGCAGTTTCGGCCCGCCGAAGGGGAATGGGGCCCCGGATTTTTTCTTTTTCTTTTGCGGGTCTTCCGGCCCATAGTTGCTCATGCGCTGCTCCTCGGGCAGCAGATAACCGGGCGCCCCCCGCCCGCTTCTTCGCTGTTCTCTGCCCTCGCTGTTAATACTAGTAAGTTTTTGGAAAAATTGATATATACTCACCAGTATAATGAAACGAAACGGGCTGCTGGATTTTTTCAATTCGCCAAAGGGGGGGGAGCTGCTTGAGTCCCTCTACGGCCCGCCGGGACCCGCCCAGGCCCGAAAACGCTACGCGGCCCTGGTTGAGGGCTTGCTGGGCATGGCCGCCCGCCCGGTCCGGGACGCCCAAGGCAGGGCGGTTCCGGGCCTTCCCGGCGAGCGGGAGGACCTCTGGCTCTTTTCCGCCCCAGGGCGGACTGAACTGGGGGGAAATCATACGGACCATAACCGGGGCAAGGCGCTCGCGGCGGCGGCGCATCTGGATATTGCGGCGGCCCTTGCCCCGCGGGGGGATCATCTGGCGGTCCTCCGCTCCGCCGGCTATCCTGATACCCTGGTTGATCTGACGGATACCGCCCCCCGGCGGGAAGAACGGGGGACAACGGCGGCGCTGATCCGGGGGACCGCCGCGGGATTTGCCGGGCGGGGCATAAGGGTCCGGGGTTTTAGCGCCAATGCCGGTTCCACCATCCCAGCCGGCGCCGGGCTGGCCTCTTCCGCCGCCCTGGAGACGCTGATCGGCCAGATATTCAACACTTTTTCCGGCGGCCCAAGGCTTTCCCCGCTGGAAATAGCCCGGATAGGGCAGCGGGCCGAGCAGGAGTACTTCGGCAAGCCATCGGGTTTGATGGATCAAACCGTCTGCGCCCTGGGCGGGGCCCTGGGCATTGATTTCGCGGACCCCCAGGAGATTGCATGTACGCCCCTTAGGGCGGACTTTCTTTTTCCGGGATACGCCCTCTGCGTGGCGGATACCCGGAGCGGCCACGCGGACCTTACGGATGAGTACGCCGCCATCCCCGCGGAAATGGCAGCGGCGGCCCGGTTTTTCGGGAAAACCGCCCTGCGGGAACTCACCCTGGAGGACCTCATGGCGCAAGCGCCGGAACTGCGCAAACGCCTGGGGGATCGCCCGCTGCTGCGGGCCATACACTTCTTCAATGAAAACAAGCGGGTGGACGCCATGCGGGAAGCCCTGGAAAAAACAAGCGCCGCCCTTGACCCGGCGGAACAACAGCGGGCCTGGGAAGGGTATCTGGCCTTGGTAAACGAGTCGGGGGATTCCTCCTGCCGGCTCCTGCAAAACAGTTACGCCCTCGGAAGGCCCCAGGAACAGGGCATACCCCTGGCCCTGGAGCTTTCCCGGAAGCTGCTTGCCCCCGCCGGGGCCTGGCGGGTCCATGGTGGCGGGTTTGGGGGAACTATCCAGGCCTATATCCCCCCGGGCGCTTTAGACGCCTACCGGCAGGGCATGGAAGCGGTATTCGGCGCCGGGGCGGTTACGCCCCTCCATATCCGCCCAAGCGGTTCCCAGGCCGTAGCGCCCCAGCCGTGAATACCGGCGATCCCTTCCTGGCGGATGCCATCCGGGAAGCCTTCCACTATCAAAACCGTTTTGCCGGCTCCACCATGGTGTTCAAGATCGATTTCCCCGTTACCGAGGATCCGGCCTTTCCCCTGCTCATGCGGGATTTGGCGCTCCTGGCCAAAACCGGGTTTCGGATTGTGATAGTCCCCGGTGCAAAGGAATGGATAGACGCGGTCCTGCGGGAATACGGCATCGTCTCTTCCTATGTGGGGGCCAAGCGGCTTACCACCGCCGCGGCGCTTCCCTTTGTGGAAATGGCGGCCTTTCATGTGGCGACCCGCTTTATAACCGGACTGTCCGCGGACCGGGTGGACGCGGTTATTGGCAATTTTATCCGCGCCCGGGGGCTTGGGGTCCTCCAGGGGATCGATATGGAGCATACCGGCAGGGTGGATAAGGTATTTGCCGAATCCATCACCCGGATACTCCAGTTCGGCATGGTCCCCATACTGCCCTGCATCGGCTGGAGCCCCGCGGGAAGGCCCTACAATGTATCCAGCGATGAAATCGCCCTGGAGGTTTCCGCCGCCCTGGGGGCAATAAAACTCTTTATCCTGTCGGTCCACGAGGGAATCCAAAGTACCCGCTACCGGATTCCAGAACCGGCGCTGGCCGGAACGGACGGGCGGGTCCTCAGACTCACCCCCCAGGAGGCGGCGGCGGTCTTAGCCCTGGCCGGCGGATCGGCGGAAACGGATCAGGCGGGGGCGGATAAACCCCTGGCTGATCTCCGCCTGGCCCTGCGGGCCTCCCGCGCGGGGGTGGAACGGGCGCACCTCATCGATGTCCGGCAGGGCGGGGCCGTGCTGCGGGAACTCTTCTCCAACCTTGGGGCGGGGGTCATGGTGTACGCTGACGAATATGAATCCATCAGGCCCCTAAAACGCCCGGATATTCCCGACGTCCTCAGGCTTATGGAACCCCTGATGCGGCGGGGCGCGCTGCTCCGCCGGGACAGCGCGGATATACAGGAAAAAAAGGATGATTATGCGGTATTTGTTATCGACGGTTCGGTCCATGCCTGCGCCGCGCTTCATGATTGGGGCGAAGGCCAGGGAGAAATCGCCGCCCTTGCCACGGACCCCGCCTTTGCGGACCTGGGGCTGGGCCGCCGCATGGTCCGCTACTGTATCGAACAGGGTATACAGCGCGGCCTGCGGCGGGTCTTTGTGCTGACAACCCAGACCCACGATTGGTTTGAGGCCCTGGGCTTTACCGAGCGCCCGGTGGAAAGCCTGCCGGAGCGGAAACGGAACGCCTACGACCGGAACCGGAAAAGCAAGGTCTTTGCCTTGGAACTCCCGGATATGCGGCGGACAGACAGCTAGGAGCCTGTTGCGCCGGCATTATTAAAAGGGTCCGTTGATTACGCGGATTGACGGTACTAATATCCGCGTTAATCAGTGAAAATCCGCGTTAATCCGTGGACCCGCGTAACAAGGTCCGCTGATTAACACTGATTACACGGATTGCCGCTGATTACGCGGATTGACGGTACTAATATCAGCGTTAATCAGTGAAAATCAGCGTTAATCTGTGGGCCCGCGTAACAAGGTCCGCTGATTAACACGGATTGCGCTGATTACCGCTGATTACGCTGATTTGACGGTACTAATATCAGCGTTAATCAGTGAAAATCAGTGTTAATCTGTGGACCCGCGTAACAAGGTCCGCTGATTACCGCTGATTACGCTGATTTGACGGTATTAATATCAGCGTTAATCAGTGAAAATCCGCGCAATCCGCGGACTATGTTGAAAAACCTGATTTAATCAGCGTTTCCCCAGGAGCCTGTTGCGCTTGCGGGTTTTTCCGGCGCTTTGTACCGAAAAAACCACGATTTATGGGCTCCTTTGGCGGTTTGCGGGGTAAAAAACCGCCTGTCAGGCGATTTTTGCGATTTTAAGCGCGAAGCGGAACAAACTGCCAGGCGCGCGGAGGGTTTTGTTTTTTATGGAAGAAGTATTATTGGTCCTGGAGGGAATTACCAAACGCTTTGGGGATACGGAGGCCCTGCGGGGCATAGACCTTGCGGCGCGCCGGGGGGAGTTTATCACCCTGCTGGGCCCATCGGGGTGCGGCAAGACCACGACGCTCCGCATCATCGCGGGGCTTGAGGACGCCGATGCGGGCAGCGTGTACCTCGAAGGCAAAGACATCAGCCGGCTGGAACCGGAAAAGCGGGACCTGCACATGGTGTTTCAAAACTACGCCCTCTTTCCCCACATGAATGTGGAGAAGAACATTGCCTACAGCCTGCGCGTCAAACGCCGGCCCCGCCGGGAGATACGGGAACGCTGCGCCTGGGCCCTGGACCTGGTACAGTTGACGGGGTATGAAAAGCGGCTGCCCCAAGAACTTTCCGGCGGGCAGAAGCAGCGGGTGGCCCTGGCCCGGGCACTGGTAAACCGGCCTCCGGTGCTGCTGCTGGATGAACCCCTGGGGGCCCTGGATTTGCAGCTCCGCCGCCGTATGCAGCTTGAACTCAAGGAACTGCAAAAACGGCTGGGGATTACCTTCATCTATATAACCCACGATCAGGAGGAGGCCCTTACCATGTCGGACCGTATCGCGGTGATGCGGGACGGGCGTTTTGAGCAGCTCGCGGCGGCCGGCGAGGTCTATGAACGGCCCTGGACCGCATTCACCGCCCGTTTTGTGGGGAACGCCAACCTGCTCCGCGCCCGGCTCCAAGGCCGGGAACAGGACGCCCAGGGGAACCGGCTGCTCGCCCTGGAACATCCGGCGGGGCGCTGCTTTGCCCTGGACAACGATGCCTCCCAAAACGCGGCCCCGGGGGATGAACTGATCCTGGCGGTCCGCTCGGAACATATCGGGCTGAACAGCCCCGCCGGACGCGGCTTAAACGCCGTTGTGCAAACCAAGAGCTTTTCCGGGGGCCAGCTCCGTATCGGCCTGGCCCTGCGGGACGGGCAGGGCCGGCCCTGCGGGGAAGTAACCGCAAGCCGCCACGGTATGGACGCTTCCCTTGGGGCGGGAGACGCGGTCCGCCTGGACTGGGAACCCCGCCGGGCCGTGGCGGTGCGGGACTAGCATGAAACGCCGTTGCCCGCTCGGGGGAAGGGGAAGCCCGCCCCTGTCCCTCCTGCCCCTGTATATGTTTACCCTGGCCTTTGTGCTTGTTCCCTTCATATATATGATCCTCCTGAGCTTCATGACCCGGGACGGCGCGTGGGGGGTAAGCCGGATATGGACCCTCCGCAACTATCTGCGCATCGGCGCGGAGGAATACCGGGAGACCTTCGGCCAGTCCCTCCGCCTCGCCTGTTCCAGCACCCTGATAACGGCGCTGGTCGGCTATCCCTTCGGCTATTTTATGGCCCGCCTGGCCGCTCCCTGGAAACAGCGGGTCATGCTGCTGCTCATCATCCCCTTTTGGACCAGTTCCCTCATGCGGCTCTACGGCTGGATCATTTTGTTCCGGGCCAACGGCCTCCTGGACGCCCTGCTGCGGGCCCTGGGCCTGCGGGATGAGCCGTTGCGCCTGCTCTACAATTACCCCGCGGTGGTGCAGGGGATGAGCTACGCCTTGCTGCCCTTCATGATCTACGCGGTCTATTCCAGCGCGGAAAAACTGGACCGGAGCCTTATCGAGGCGGCCCGGGACCTGGGGGCACCGCCCCTTAGGGCCTTTCTCACGGTGAGCTTCCCCCTTACCCTGCCGGGGCTTTTTTCCGGCGCGGTCCTTACCTTTATTCCGTCCATGGGGCTTTTCTTTGTGGCCGACATTCTGGGGGGCAACAAGGTGGCGCTGGCCGGGAGCCTTATCCACCAGCAGATTATCCGGGCCCATGACTGGCCCTTTGCCGCGGCCCTCAGCGTCGTCCTCACCGCCCTGACGGGGCTGTGCCTCTGCCTGTACCGCCGGATAAGCCGCTCCCCTGAGCTGGAGGGGTTGATTTGAAAAGCCCGCCGCGTTTCTGGCGGAAACTCTACCTGGCGGCGGTCCTTGGGGTGATGTACCTGCCCATCATCCTGGTGATCCTCTATTCGTTTAACCAAAGCCGCCTCAGTTTCCAATGGCAGGGCTTTACCTTCAAATGGTACGCTGAACTCTTCGCCGACCGGACCATGTTCGCGGCCCTCCGCAGCAGCCTGATCCTGGCCCTCTCCTCAAGCTGCCTCGCGACCCTGATAGGCGCCCTGGGCGCGGCGGGCGGCGCGGCGCCGAAACGGAAAGGCCGGCGGGGCCTTATTGAAAGCCTTTCCATACTGCCGATCATAATGCCGGAGATTATTTTGGGGATGCTCTTCCTGGCCTATTTCAAACTGCTCCGCCTGCCTCCGGGGATGATCACGCTGATCATCGCCCACACGGCCTTTTGTATTCCCTATGTGTATCTGATCGTCCGCGGCCGGCTTGCGGGGATGGACAAAAGTTATACGGAAGCGGCCCGGGACCTGGGGGCGGGTCCGGTCAGGGCCTTTATGGGCATTACCCTGCCCCTGCTTCGGCCCGCGATTATTTCCGGCATGCTGCTCTCCTTTGCCATGAGCTTTGACGACCTGATTATCAGTATTTTTGTTACCGGCCCCCATACCAACACCCTGCCCATACGGATATACTCCCAACTGAAAACCGGCGTAAGCCCCAAAACAAACGCCCTGTGCAGCCTGCTCTTTATCGTAAGCGCCTTGTTGGGTATACTTTCCCTCTATATGGCTGGGAGGTCCCCGGCGCCGGGCTTGCGGGGCGGCGGCGTCCTGGGCCGGGGAAGGCTCCGGGCCAAACGTATAAGGAGTGTTAAAAAATGAAAAAATTGTGCGCGCTGATCGCGATCCTGTCCGTTATTGCGGGGGGATGCAAAAAAAACAGCGCCGCCGAAAAGGGCGGCGAAACCTTGACCCTCTTTACCTGGGCCGAAATGTTCCCCCCGGAACTGCTGGAGGGCTTTACCCAGGACACGGGCATACCCGTCAACTATGTTAATTTTTTGGAGAACGAAGACATGCTGTCCCGGCTGGAGACTTCCGGCGGCTACGACCTGGTGGTAGCCGACGACTATATCATCGAAACGGTTATTGAAAAGGGCCTGGCCGCCAAATTGAACAAGGGCCTCCTGAAAAACTACGGCAATATCAACCCCCTCTACCAAGAACAATTCTATGATAGAAGGGATGAGTACACCGTTCCCTACGGCGCCGGGGTGCAGACCATTGTGTACGATCCTGAGCGGGTATCCATCAACATCCAGGGCTACGCGGACCTTTTGGACCCCTCTTTGCGGAACCGGATCGGCATTATCGAGAACTACCGGGTTATCAACGGCCTTGCCCTTAAAATGCTGGGGAAGAGCTACAATACGGAAAATATCGCGGACATCCGGGCCGCGGGGGAAAAGCTGCTGGAACTGGCCCCGAATATCCGCCTGATCAAGGACGACCGGCTGGAAGAGGAGTTGCTTTCCGGGGAAATCGACGCGGCGGTTATGTATACCTCCCAGGCCAACATGGCGTCGATGGTAAAGCCTGAACTGAAACAGGTCTTCCCCCAAGAGGGTATCGGCTTTGGTATTATGGCCTTTTTTATCCCCGCCGCAACGCGGAACAGCGGCGCGGCCCACGCCTTTATCGATTATGTGCTGGACCCGGCGCGGGGCGCGGCGTGTTTTGAATTTATAAACTACTACAGCACCTACAGCGCTTCGGACCCGCTGATCAAGGAGGAGTACCGGGAGTTCCTGAGCCTGCCCTCGAACTTCAACAGCAGCTTGGAGCTCATTCAGAACATCAGCGCCGAAGCCTTGGAGGAACAGGATCGTATCTGGACCGCCTTCCAAAAGGCCGCGGGCCAATGAGCCGGGAGCCGGCCCCCCGCGGGCCGCCGCCCTCCCTGGGCCGGCTCGCATTGTATTTTTATTTCCCCTATACTATACTCAAGGGAAAATGATGGCGCCCTATCCTGTTCTTATTACCAAGCTGCCCGCCCTGCTAACCGGGACGGCGATTTGGCTCCTCTCTTCCCAGAGTACGCTTCCCCAGCCCAAGGGCATCTTGGGCTTTGATAAATTCCAGCATCTTGCGGCCTATATGGTTTTTACCTGGACCGCCGGGCTCTGGTTTTCCCCGGACCAATGGCGGCGGCGGCCCCTGGCCGTCCCGCTCCTCACCGCGGGCATTGGTTCCCTGTACGGCCTTATCGATGAAATACACCAGTCCTTTGTTCCCGGACGGGATTGTAACGGCTGGGATTGGATCGCCGACACCCTGGGAGCCCTTCTGGGAAGCGGGGCCCGGTGTCTGATCCTATGGCGCCAAGGGAGGTTCCATGAAAGATGACGCCGATGGGGAAGAGATAAGCCTCATCGATCTGTTCTCGGTCATTTGGCGGAGAAAATGGTTCATTATCATTGTGTGCCTTACGGCCGCCATCGGCGCGGCGGGTTTCAGTATTATTTCCCTGGTCTTGCCGCCGGAAAAATCCCCCCTGCCCAATGTGTATACCCCTAAGGCGCTCATGCTGATCAATAACGCCGGTTCCAGCGGCGGCGGGCTGGCCTCTATGCTCAGTTCCTCCGGCCTCGGCGGGCTTGCGTCCCTGGCGGGGGTCAGCGTGCCCGCCGGCTCAACCTTCAGCCAGCTGGCGGTGTATCTCACCGGCACCAACACCCTGCTGGACGCGGTGGCGGATGAATTCGGCTTCATAGAACGGTACAAGATACAAAAGTTTGTCCGGGCGGAAAGCCGGAAGGCCCTGCAAAAAAATTTGACCGCCGAATTTGACGACAAGAGCGGGGTCTTCAGCATCAGCTTTGAGGATACGGACCCCCTCTTGGCCCAGCGGGTGGTGAACTACTGCGTAGCCTTTTTAGAACGCCGCTTTGATGAGCTGGGGGTGGATAAAAACAAATTGGAAAAGGAAAATTTGGAAAAAAACATTGAAAACACCCTGAAGGAAATAAAGAACCTGGAAAACCAGAGCCGCCAATTAGAACGTTCCGTATCCGCGCCCCGCGCTTCCCTGGCCCTGCCCGCCATCACTACGGATTTAACCCGGATCACCATGGAATTGGAAGCCCAGCGCCAGGTGTATACCCAGCTCAAGGTGCAGTATGAGATACTCAAGGTAACCATGTCCAGCGAAAAACCGGTCTTTCAGACACTTGAACTAGCGGAAATACCGGATCAAAAGTCCGGCCCCAGCAGGGGCTTACTGTGCGTCATTGTGGTCTTTGGGGCCTTCTTTTTAGCGGTTTTTACCGTATTTGTAATAAACGCCGTTGAAAATATCCGCAAAGACCCGGAGGCCATGGCAAAAATACGGGGCCTTCCAGCATGAAGCGGCCCGCCTGCGGGCTGCTTTGCCTCTGCGCCGCGCTGCTTTGCCGGAGCGGGGGGCTCTACGCACAAACCAGCGCCCAGATGCAGCAGTTGCAGCAGCGCCAGCAGCAAAGCGGCGCGGGGGGAACGGGCCTGCTCCCCGAGGCCGCCATGACGGACCCGCTCCTGCCGAACCCCCAGCTGGCCCGGTCAAGCCCTGAATACCGGGTAACCCCTGGGGACGTATATTCCTTGACCTATGCCGCGGGCAGCACCCCGGTAGTCTATCAGATTGTGGTGGACACCAGCTACCGTATCCGGGTTTCCAATCTGGGGGTGATCAACGCCGCGGGGAAAACCTTCCAGCAGGTAAAACGGGAAGCGGAAGCCGTGGTTGCCAATAACTATCCCCTCAGCGGCGTACAGCTGCTCATGGTCGCGCCCGCCGCGTTTAAGGTCTCTATCAACGGCGAGGTGCAAGAAGCCCAGGAACGGATTGTTTGGGCCCTGGCCCGGCTTTCCGCCATAGTGGACAAGGAGACCCTCACCAATTATGCGTCCATCAGGAACATCACCATCACCTCGGCCAATAAACAGACCAAAACCTACGATCTCTTTAAGGCCCGGCGCTTCGGCGATATGCAAGAGGACCCCTATGTCAGGCCCGAGGATGTGATCACGGTAAACCGGGTGGAACGGACCGTGCAGATCACCGGGGCGGTGGAAAGGCCGGAAACCTATCAACTGCTGCCGGAGGACAACCTCGCCGCCCTGATCAGCTACTATGCCGGCGGCTACACCCCCCTGGCGGACCCCAGCCGCATCGAGGTAATCCGCTATGTAGACGGCGGGCGGGATTCGGGGAACAAAATCTTCCTTTCCGCCGCCGATGTGCAAAACGATTATTCCCTGCATAACCAGGACCAGATTTATATCCCGGCCATAATTGACTTAATGCCGGTTATGTTTGTGGAAGGGGCCATTACCAATTACGACGCCAGCCAGGGGGCGGTTACGGCCCCTTTCCAGCAGGAGGCCGCGGCTGAATTGGCCGCCGCGACCAGAATCACGGTCCGTTTTAACGCGGGGGAAAATTACGCATCCTTGATACAGCGGAACCAGCGGTGGTTTTCCGCCATATCCGATACCCAGAACGCCTATGTTATCAGGCAGGGGGAGCGGATTCTCATCAACCTCAACCCCATGCTCTACGATTCCAGTTACCGCAGCGATTATTATTTGGAAGAAAACGACACCCTCGTCATCCCCTTCAGGCAGTACTTCATTACCGTCGCCGGGGCGGTAATACGGGCGGGCCGCTATCCCTATATTCCCGACCGGAACTGGGAATACTATATCGCCCTGGCCGGCGGCTTCGAGCCCACCAAGAATACGAAACAGGATGTCGCCATTGTGGATATTACCGGCAGAAAGCTGAGTAAAAACGACGCCATAACCCCGGAAACGGTGATTACCGCCACAACAAACCACGGCCTCTACTATTTCAACCAATTCGCGCCGATAGTTACCACCATACTGACCGTGGTAAGCACCACGCTTTCCATTCTCGCCGTAACGGGGGTGCTCGCCCGGTAAGAAGCGGCGGACAGGGCATAGACGCGGATACCGGCGGGCGGGGGGACCGGGGGGCCTTTCGGCCCCCCGGCGGGGGCGTTACGGGGGCAGAGCCCCCCGTTGGGGAACAGAGAGAAAGGAGTATTGTTTGCGCGTCGTATTAGTTCATTACCATCTGCGCCGGGGAGGCGTTACTTCGGTGGTACTGCGGCAGGCAAAGGCCCTCATGGAAGGAGGGGATGAGGTCCTGGTGCTTGCCGGAACCCCGCCCCCCCATGCCGGCGGGGAAGCGCCCATAACCCTGATACCGGAACTGGAATATGACCGGCTGCGCCCCGCGGCTGAACGCGGCGCGGTCCTGGAAGACGGACGGCGTTTGGCCGTCGCCATCGCCGCCGCCATACACCGGCGCTGGGCCGGCGGGGCCGGCATCCTCCACGCGCATAACCCCCTGATCAAAAAGAACGCGGCACTGCTTCCAGCCCTGCGGATACTCCAGGAACAGGGGATGCGCCTCCTCTTGCAGAACCACGATCTGGCGGAAGACTTTCGGCCCGATGTATACAGCGAAGGAACCGCCTACCTTGAAAATTGCCATTACGCGGCGGTAAACAGCCGGGATTATGCCTTCCTGCGCCAGGCGGGTTTACAAGACGCGGGCTTGCATCTGCTTCCCAATGAAACCGCGCCGGTCCAGGCCGTCCCAGGGCTGGACCGGAAACGCTATCTCTATCCGGTCCGGGCAATCCGGCGTAAAAACATCGGCGAGGCCCTGCTGCTCTCCTGCTTTATCCCCCAAGGCAGAACCGTGGCCGTAACCATGCCGCCTAATTCAGAGGAGGATTGGAGGATATACCGGCGCTGGGCGGTCTTTGCTGAAGAACACCGCCTGCCCATGGAATTTGAAGCGGGCGCCGGCAAGGATTTCGGCTCCCTGCTCGGCGGCGCTTACGGCGTGCTTACCACCTCAATTAAAGAAGGCTTTGGGTTTTCCTTTCTGGAACCCTGGACCGCCGGACGGGCGGTTGTCGGCAGGCGTATCGATCATGTGTGCCGGGATTTTGAAGCGGCGGGCGTTGTGTTTCAAAAACCCCAGGAGGCGGAGGGGGAATCCCTCTACCGCTCCCTTGAAATACCGGTGGAGCGCCTTGACTTTCCGGCCCTGCAAAGCCGGATGGAACAGGCCTTCAGAGCCGTCTATACGGCCTTTAATGAGCAGCCGCCGGATTGGGCCCTGCAATCCATCACTGAAACCCTGCGGGGCCTGAAAACCATCGACTTTGGCCGTTTGGATGAGGATTTTCAGGCCGGCGTCATCCAAAGCCTCCTGTCCAGCGAACAGGCGCGCCGGGACATTGCCGGCCTCAACCCCTTTTTAGCGGGACTGGCGGACTGGCGGCCCGATGAGGAGCTTATCGCGGCTAACCGGGAACATATCGCCCAGTCCTACGGCAGAGCGCGTATCAGCGCGCTGCTGCGGAAGACCTATACCGCTGTTTTGAACGCCAGCGTAACCCATAGCCTTTCAAAGAGCCGCCTGCTGGAACTGTACCTCAATCCCCTGAATTTTTCCTTGATAGGATGCAGCCAAGCATGTATGACGCAGCCCTAAGGGCCCGGTTCATCCAGTTGATTCAGAACGCCTCGCCGCCCATGACGCCCCGGCCTCCCCCGGCTCTGCCGCCGGACCTGGAAGCCCTGGCCCATCCCCCAGAGCCGGACAAAGCAGCGCGGGATATCCGCGCCGTCTTGTTTGATGTGTACGGCACCCTCTTCACCTCCGCCGCCGGGGATATTGGCGTCTTTGAAACCGCCCCGGCGCCGGAAGGGGGCTTCGCAAACCCGGAACGCCGCGCCTTCTTCCGCGCCCAGGTGGAACGGCTCCACCGGGAAGCCTCCGCAAAAACCGCCTATCCCGAAATCCGCGTTGAGGAGGTCTGGAAGCCCTATCTTGACCGGCTTGCCGGTCAAGGCCAGGCCCTGCCCATGACACCATGGGAATTCGCCCTGCGGTATGAACTGGCGACGAACCCGGTGTATCCCATGCCCGGCGCCAAGGCGATTCTACAGGCCCTGGGGCGGGCGGGATACGCCCTGGGCATTATCTCCAACGCCCAATTTTTTACCCCCCTTCTCTTTGAGGCCCTCATGGGGGAAAGCGCCCAGGCCATCGGGTTTGATCCAACACTCTGCGTTTATTCCTATGAAGCGCTGGAGGCAAAACCTTCCCCGGGCCTGTTCGACCGGGCCCGGAAAGGGCTGGCCGCGCTGGGCATAGCTCCTCAAGAAACGCTCTATGTTGGCAATGATATGCTCAAGGATATTGCGCCCGCCCGGTCCATGGGATTTACCACAGCGCTCTTTGCCGGGGACGGCCGTTCCCTGCGCCTGCGGGAGGGCAATGCTCAGACCCAAGGCATGAGGCCCCGCCGCGTTATCCGGCGGCTTGAGGACCTTGCCGGCTGCTTTGCCCTTCCCTAAGGGTTTAAGCCGTCCGGGGGAAACGCCGACCATAAAACAGGGGATCATACATGCCTTTCCAAGAATTAAGGGAACTGATAGTCCAGGTTGTTAGCTCATGGCAGGTAATCGCGGTTACCCTGGTAGTTATCCTCTACTTTTCCCTGGTTTCCTATGTAACCAAAGTACACTACCGCCCCCATACGTCCGCCGCGCCGAAGGGGAAAAGGCGGAAAGCCAAGAAAGCCGCGCCGGAGAGCGATGTAATAAGCGCCGACTCGGATGATCTCGGCTTAGAAGGGGAATAAGCGGGGCCGCCGGGCCGATACGGGCGTCCGCCGCCGGCGTTATACGGTAAGAGAGACCGGCCCCCGGTACTTCCATAGCCCATTGCCAGAAGATATTTCGTTGTTTTTATTCACAAAGGCAACAATATACGCGGTTTTCCCCGCTCCTTTCACAGTATCCCCCTCCCAATCCCCTGCCTTCTCTTCCACTATGGCTGGCCGGTGTTCTATGGATACAATAATCAGGCCAAAACATTGACGTTCTGCCCCATATTGGGGTCGACTATCCACTGGACACTCCGCATCAGCTTTGCCAAGCCCGCAGCCTGTTCCTTCATGGAATTAAGACCCATAGCCGCTACTTTTATTGACCCGCTCTCCCGCACTTGCGCCTGGCTCATATTTGTTGAAAGTGATTGTATATTCATAGTATTATCATAGAAATATTTCACAAAAAAATCAATATCCCGCGTTGCGGCATAATTTATCTAACCATAAAATCACCGGGGTAACGGTAAAACCCTGCCGCGCCGCAGACCGGAAGGCCTCCAGGGTTAGATTCTTTATTTTGACGCTTCTGCTTTTCCGGTTAGATTTTATGATGACGCATTTTACTAAAAACGAAGAAAACGCCTGTTTTTATCCAAATATTTCATACATAAATGTATTTTCCTCGAACAAATTTGTATGAAATATTAGTTACGCGAGGCGGTTGCAAAATTGCAATTTTGCAACCGCTGCTTCTAAAAAAGCATGTTTCGCAGCCCTTAGGCGAGAAAACGCAAGAGCCAGCGCAAAAACAACCGGGTTTTGCAGCGCCTCTCAATACCCATAATCGCAACGCTCTATAGCCATCCCCTAAATTGCCGTTTTTTATGGGTTTTTTGGCTTATAATCCCGGAATTCCTTCTTAAATTTAGACTTGGCACGGTTTTTGCTATTACTATGGCGGGCGCCGCTTAGGGCAGCGTCCTGCCGCGGGGGTTTTGTTACCCCGGGCGGAATTAACAACGGCGGAGAAGGAAATGAGAAAAATAGCAATCTATGGAAAGGGGGGCATAGGAAAATCCACGACCACCCAAAACACCGTCGCGGCCCTTGCGGAGATGGGCAAAAACATGATGGTTGTCGGCTGCGATCCCAAGGCGGATTCCACCCGCCTGCTCCTCAACGGGCTGGCCCAAAAGACCGTGCTGGATACCCTGCGTACCGAGGGGGAGGATCTGGATCTGGAAGACGTGGTGAAGACCGGCTTTAAGGGAACCCGCTGCGTAGAATCCGGCGGGCCTGAACCGGGGGTAGGCTGCGCGGGCCGGGGGATCATCACCTCGATTAACCTGCTGGAACAGTTGGGGGCCTTCCACGAGCAGTACAAGCTGGACTACACCTTCTACGATGTCCTAGGCGATGTGGTCTGCGGCGGTTTTGCCATGCCCATTAGGGACGGCAAGGCCGAGGAAATCTACATCGTGTGTTCCGGGGAGATGATGGCCATGTACGCGGCCAATAACATCTGCAAGGGGATCATGAAGTTCGCCGAGGCCGGGTCTGTGCGGCTGGGGGGGCTTATCTGCAACAGCCGCAAGGTGGACAGGGAAGCGGAGCTTATCGGCGCCCTGGCTGAAAGGCTGGGCACCCAAATGATCCACTTTGTGCCCAGGGACAACATGGTCCAGCGGGCGGAGATCAACAAGAAGACGGTCATCGACTTTGATCCCACGGTGAATCAGGCCGGGGAATACCGGAAGCTGGCCGCGGCCATCGAGAGCAACAAAATGTTCGTGATCCCCAAGCCCCTGGAAATCGCGGAACTGGAAAAGCTGCTTATGGACTTTGGCATCGCGGACTGACGCGAATTTGGAGGAACATGATGGTAATGATACGAGCAATTATAAGACCGGAAAAGGCGGAGGAAGTCATGGCCGCCCTCATGGCTGATGGCTTCCCGGCGGTAACCCGGATGAACGTGTCGGGCCGGGGCAAACAGCGGGGAATAAAGATCGGCGAAGTAAGCTACGATGAAATCCCCAAGGAACTGCTCTTGATGGTTGTTAAAAACACGGACAAGGATTTTGTGGTCAAGAGGATACTGGAAGCGGCCAGGACAGGAAAGGGTTCCTATGGGGATGGAAAAATTTTTGTCTCCCCGGTGGAAGAGGTGTATACCGTCAGCTCGGGGATAAAAGAAGAACCCGGTCCAGGTTCGGGAGGCGAAGCCCTATGAAGGAAGTAATGGCCGTCATTAGGATGAACATGATGAACAAAACTAAACGGGCCCTGGCCGATGCGGGGATCAGTTCCCTTTACGCTAAAGAGTGTCTGGGCCGGGGCAAGGGTACTATAGAAATACCCCGCTATGTGGAGGGCGCGGCCGAGCGTTACCAGGATATGATCCAGGAATTGGGAGTGGCGGGGCGGCTTATACCAAAGCGGATGATCAACGTCGTTGTGCCGGACAAGCTGGTAAAGACCGTGGTCAATACGGTGATCAGCGTAAATAAAACCGGAAGAAGCGGGGACGGGAAAATTTTCGTCATGCCCGTTTCCGAATCCTGGCGGGTCCGTACCGGCGAGTCCGGCGACGATGTGCTGGATTTGTGAGGCCATTTTTAAGGAGAAATAATGTCACCAGTTTTTGAAGCGCCCGGCGCCGCTGAATTCAAGGCGGAACTGCTGGAAAGGTATCCGCCCAAGGTCGCTAAAAAAAGGGCGAAACAAATTATTGTCAACAAGGTTGAAGATTCGGGGGAAGTCCCGGAGATACTGGCAAACGCCAGAACCGTTCCGGGGATCATCACCATGCGGGGCTGCGCCTACGCGGGATGCAAGGGGGTGGTACTGGGGCCCACCAGGGACATACTCCAGATTACCCACGGTCCCATAGGCTGCGGTTTCTACAGTTGGCTTACCCGGCGCAACCAGACCAGGCCCTACGGCGCTTCCGATCCGAATTACATGACCTACGCCATGTCCACGGATCTCCAGGAAGAGGAGATCATCTTTGGGGGAGAAAAGAAACTGCGGGCCGCCATTGACGAGGCGGTGGCCCTGTTCCACCCCAGGGCCATAGGCATCTTTGCCACCTGCCCGGTGGGGCTTATCGGCGACGATGTTCACGCCGTGGCCAGGGCCATGGAAGAAAAGTACCCGGATATCAACATATTCGGTTTTTCCTGCGAGGGCTACAAGGGCGTAAGCCAGTCGGCGGGGCACCACGTGGCGAACAACAAGGTCTTTACCGATGTGGTGGGCCAGATTGACAAGCCGAAGGACGGGGAGTTCCGCTTCAATATCCTGGGGGAATACAACATCGGCGGCGACGCCTTTGAAATCGAGCGGCTGGTCAAGGACTGCGGCCTTACCCTTCACTCAACTTTTTCGGGGAATTCGACCTACGATGAATTTGCCAGCGCCCAGACCGCGGATCTCAACGTGGTCATGTGCCACCGGTCCATCAACTATCTGGCGGAAATGATGGAGAAAAAATACGGCATACCCTGGTTCAAGGTGAACTTTGTGGGCGCCGCCGCCACCTCAAAGTCCCTGCTCAAAATCGCGGGGTATTTTGAGGACAAGGGTTTGCTTAAAAAGACCGAAGAAGTCATCGCCAGGGAAACGGAAGAAGTAGAAAAGGCGCGGCAGGATGTGCGTTCCCGCTGCGAGGGCAAGACGGCGGTCCTCTAT
Source organism: Treponema sp. (assembly GCA_031279975.1). Lineage (GTDB taxonomy): Bacteria > Spirochaetota > Spirochaetia > Treponematales > Breznakiellaceae > JAITHL01. The sequence goes on from JAITHL010000210.1 coordinate 19,018, forward strand.
GTAGGCGGCTCCAGGGCCCACCATTACCAGGAACTCCTCAAGGAAATCGGCGTCAACATACTTTCCGCGGGCTACGAGTTTGCCCACCGGGACGACTACGAAGGCCGCAGGGTCATACCGGGCATCGTGGTGGACGCCGATTCCCGGAACATCGAGGAACTTAAGGTTGAGCCTGACCCGGCCAACTACCGGCCCCGTATAAGCGGAGAAGAAAAGGCCAAAAGGGAAGCGGCGGGTTTTGCCTTTAACGACTACGACGGCATGATGAGCGATATGCCCAGCAGAACCCTCATCATCGACGATTGCAGCCACTACGAGCTTGAAGAACTGCTGGACCGGTATCATCCCGATCTGGTCTGCGCGGGGATCAAGGAAAAGTACGTGGTCCAGAAGCGGGGAATCCCTATGAAGCAGCTCCACAGCTACGATTACATGGGGCCCTTCGCGGGTTACCGGGGGGCGGTTAATTTTTACCGGGAAATCGACCGGCTCCTCAACTGCAATGTTTTTAAATTCGTCAAAGCCCCCTGGGACGAAAGCCCCGAGCTTTCCGCCTCCTACGGATACAACGGGTAAGCGGCGGTTCCGCCCCCTAAAAAACCGCATTTTCGTAGCCTTTAGGCTGAGAAAATGCAAGGTCTGGCCGCAAAGCAACCGGCTTTGCGGCCAGACGCTCTATAGCGGGCCTGTCCGGAAACCCGGTTGGTTTCCGAACAGTCTTTGCGGTTTCTCGCCCTTATGGGCGCGGATTAAAGTCCGGCAAAACCGCGGTTCTCAGCGGTTGCTGCCGAAAAACTGAAGTTTGGCGGCAGCCTCTCTATAAGGAGTGATCATGTTACTAAAACATACGCCCAAGGAGCTTGCAGAGCGGAGCGCTCTTACCATAAATCCCGCCAAGACCTGCCAGCCCGTGGGGGCCATGTACGCGGCCCTGGGGATTCACAAGTGCCTGCCCCACAGCCACGGGTCCCAGGGCTGCTGCGCCTATCACCGGAGCGCCCTTACCCGCCATTACACCGAGCCGGTCATGGCCAGCACTTCTTCTTTTACCGAAGGCTCTTCGGTATTCGGGGGCCAGTCCAATTTGCTGGAATCGATCAGCAACATCTTTGCCCTCTATGATCCTGACATTATCGCGGTGAACACTACCTGCCTTTCGGAAGTCATAGGGGATGACCTCACCCAGATCATCAACCGCGCCATAACGGACAACAAGATTCCGCCGGGCAAAAAGGTGCTGTACGCCTCGACTCCCAGCTTCAAGGGTTCCCACGTTACCGGTTACGCCAACATGTTGAGCGCCATGGTACAGAACTTTGCCGCGAACAGCGGGAAGAAAAACAACGCGGTTACGATACTGCCTTCGTTTATCGAACCGAGCGACATGACGGAAATAAAACACATCGCCGAAGAACTGGGGCTTGAGTACATCATGTACCCCGACACTTCGGGGGTGGTGAACGCCCCCATGGACGGCACGTTCCGCATGTACCCCAAGGGAGGAACCGCCAAGGAAAAAATCATCGCCAGCGGGGACAGCCGCCTTGCCCTTGCCCTGGGCCGGACCGGTACATTTCAGGCGGCCCAGCTTCTGGACAGCAAGTGTAAGGTTAAGCCCCTGATCATGGATCTTCCTATCGGCATTAGCGCCACCGACGCCTTCGTGGACGCCCTGCGGAAAGCCGCCGGGGTTACCGTGCCCGAGAGCCTCAGAACCGAGCGGGGGCAGCTGGTGGACGTACTCTGTGACAAGGCCCAGTACCTCTACGGCAAAAAGGTTTCCCTCATGGGCGACCCCGACACGGTTCTGGGGCTTGCGCGGTTCTGCGCCGACGCGGGCATGCGGGCGCTGCACGTTGTTACCGGCACCCCCGCGGGGGCCAAGTGGGAACGGGGAATCAGGGAAATTGCCGGGGGCGGCGTTACGGTAAAATCCGGGGCCCAGGCGGATCTTTTTTACCTGCACCAACTGCTGCAGAACGAAAAGCCGGATCTCCTTTTCGGCAACACCTACTGCAAATACATTGCCAGGGACATGGACATTCCCCTGATACGCTGCGCCTTTCCCATATACGACCGGATAGGCCATTCCTATGTGCCCCTTACCGGATACCGGGGCGGCCTCCACCTCCTCATTACAATTCTGGACAAGATACTGGACCGCCAGGACAGGGACGCGGCGGAAGAAGAGTTTGAGCTTGTTATGTAAGCCAGCCGCAAAAACCGGCTGTTTTTGCGCCGGCCCCCGCGGTTTTTCGCATAAGGGCTGCGAAACATGCTTTTTTTAGCAATAGCGGCCGCAAAATCGCTGTTTTGCGGCCGCCTCATGTGATAGTTTCCCCAAGGAGGCGGAAGTGGTAGAAATTTTAGACGCTCGAAAAAGACAGGTTCTTGAAAAGGGGAAGGATTCATTCGCCCTGGAATGTGAGAAGGCCAGCGCCGCCGGTTCCGTAAGCCAGCGGGCCTGCGTTTTCTGCGGCTCCAGGGTCGTGCTTTACCCCATAGCCGACGCCCTTCACCTCATCCACGGGCCCATAGGCTGCGCCGCCTATACCTGGGAACTCCGGGGTTCCCTGTCATTGGGGCCTCAGCTTCACCGGATGAGCTTTTCAACAGACCTGAAAGAACGGGACGTTATCTACGGCGGGGAGAAGAAACTCTACGCCGCCCTCACCGAACTCATAGACGAATACAAGCCCCGGGCGGCCTTTGTGTACTGTACCTGCATCATCGGCCTTATAGGGGACGATGTGGAGGCGGTCTGCGCCAGGGTTGAAAGGGAGCGGGGGATTCAGGTTGTCCCGGTTCATTCCGAGGGCTTCAAGGGAACCAAGAAGGACGGCTACAGGGCGGCCTGCGAGGCGGTATTCAAACTCACCGGCAAGGACGGGGATTCCCCGGTTTTCCCCTTCGGCATCAACATCCTGGGGGAATTCAACCTGGCCGGGGAAACCTGGATCATCAAGGATTACTACCGGCGCATGGGGGTCGAAGTTGTCTCCTGCCTTACCGGTGACGGCAGGGTGGAGGAAATAGGCAGGGCCCACCGGGCGAAACTCAACGTGGTCCAGTGCGCGGGTTCCATGACCTTCCTGGCCAAAATGATGCGGGAACGCTACGGCATTCCTTTTATCCGGGTTTCCTATTTCGGCATCGAGGATATGACTAAGGCCCTGTACGATGTGGCGGAATTTTTTGCTTCCCCGGAGATAAGCGAAAACACCCGAAACCTGGTGAGCGAAGAAGTTACGGCCCTGCTGCCCGGTCTTGAGGAATACCGGAAAGACCTGGAAGGCAAGAAGGCCGCCATCTATGTGGGCGGCTCCTTCAAGGCGTTCTCCCTGGTTAAGGCCCTGCGGCGCCTGGGGATGGAAACCGTGGTGGCGGGAAGCCAGACCGGATCGGCTGAGGATTACGAGTACCTCAAGGAAATCACCAGCGAGGGAACGGTCATCCTGGACGACGCCAACCCCCTGGAGCTTTCGGGTTTCATCCTGGAAAAGGGCGCGGATATTTTGATCGGCGGCGTAAAGGAGCGGCCCATTGCCTATAAGATGGGGATAGGTTTCTGCGATCACAACCACGAGCGCAAGGAAGCCCTGGCCGGTTACGCGGGGATGCGTAACTTTGCGAAGGAAGTACACGCGTCGGTAACAAGCCCGGTGTGGAAATACGCCCCGGCCCGGATCAGGGCGGCGGGAGGAACGCGGCCATGTCCATAGCGGAAACCGGGAACCCTGGTTCCATAAACTTTACGTCCACCAGGAACGCCTGCAAGCTCTGCGCCCCCCTGGGGGCATCCCTGGCCCTGCGGGGAATCGAGGGGTGTATCCCGCTGATCCACGGTTCTCAGGGCTGCTCAACCTACATACGGCGTTACGCGATCAGTCACTTCCGGGAGCCCCTGGACATCGGCTCCTCGAATTTTACCGAGTCCGCGGCGATCTTCGGGGGCAGGGAAAATCTCTTTACCGCCCTGGACAACCTGACCCGTTCCTATAAGCCCCAGGCCATAGGGATCACCTCCACCTGCCTCGCGGAGACCATAGGCGAAGACCTGCCCATGTACCTTAAACAGTACGAGGCGGAACGTTCCCGGGGGGGACGGAACAACGCGTGTCTTGAGCCGGTCATATTTTACGCTTCCACCCCAAGCTACCGGGGAACCCACATGGACGGTTTCCACGAGGCGGTGTACGCCGCCCTGTCCGCCCTGGCGGGGGAAGGCGCCGGGCCCGAAAAGGGCGCTCCCCCAAGGATCAACCTGATTTCAGGTCTTGTGTCCGCCGAAGACATTCGGGAACTCCACCGCATACTCAGATCCTTTACCGGTTCCCCGGACAGCCGGGGCCCTTGCCCCTATACCCTGTTCCCGGACTACTCCGAAACCCTGGACGGCCCTTCCTGGGAAACCTACCAGAAGCTGCCCCAAGGGGGAACCAGGCTCGATGACATCCGCGGGATGGGAAGGGCCGCCGGTACCCTTTACCTGGGCCGGCCTTCCGGCGCCGATGCCGGACGCTGGCTTTTGGATTGCCGGGGGGTTCCCCTTGTCAATGCGGAACTTCCCATAGGCATAGAAAACTGCGATTCCTTTTTCGCGTCCCTGTCAGAACTTTGGGGCAGGGAAATCCCCGAAACATGGGCAAAAGAGCGGGGCCGCCTGGTAGACGCCTATATTGACGGGCATAAGTACGTCAATGGGAAGCGGGCGGTCATTTACGGCGAGGAAGATTTTGCCGCCGCCCTTGCCTCTTTTCTCGATGAAATCGGCGTTGTTCCTGTTATCGCGGCCACCGGGGCGGAGAATTCAGGCTTCCGCGCCCGGCTGGGTCAGGCGCCGCGGAACACCAAAGAAAAAATGGAAATCATGGAGGATGCGGATTTTGCGGGCATGCTGGAAAAGGCAAAATTCTTAAAGCCCGATTTTGTCATGGGCCACAGCAAGGGCCTCTACCTTGCCCGGAACTTAGGCGTTCCCCTGGTCCGCTGCGGCTTCCCCATTCACGACCGGATAGGGGGGCAGCGCATACTGCACCTGGGATACCGGGGAACCCTGAATCTTTTTGACCTGATCTGTAACGCGCTTATGGAAGAAACCCAGGCGCGCCATGAAAACGGCTATACGTACCTCTAGGGAAACTCCAGGCATCTGGAGGGTTGACCGGAGTATCGAGGGGAACCGGCCTATGGATTTTGACAAGCATCCCTGTTTTAACCCCGGGGTGAGGCACAGCACGGGCCGCATACACCTGCCGGTGGCGGAACGGTGCAATGTCCAGTGTAACTTCTGCAACCGCAAATACGACTGCGTCAACGAAAGCAGGCCCGGCGTTACCAGCGCGGTCCTTTCGCCCTTGCGGGCCCTGGATTATCTTGGCGCGGCGCTGCAAAAAACCGGCAATATTTCCGTTGTGGGCATTGCCGGCCCCGGCGATGCCTTTGCCGACGGGGAACTAACCTTTTCTACTATGAAAATGGTTCACGAGCGGTATCCGGACAAGCTCCTCTGCGTTGCCACCAACGGCCTGGGGCTTGGCCCTTACGCCGAAAGGCTGGCGGCCCTTGACGTTTCCCACGTAACCATAACCTGCAACGCGGTGGATCCCGAAATCGGCGGGAAGCTCTACGCATGGGTTCGTTACGGCCCCCGGGTCTACCGGGGCGTTGAGGGGGCGGCCCTGCTGCTGGCGCGGCAGATTGAGGGCGTCAAGGCCCTCAAAGCCCTAGGGATTACGGTGAAGATCAACACGGTGATCGTTCCCGGCGTCAACGATGCCCATGCGGTACAGGTAGCCAAAACCATGGCCGGCCTGGGCGCGGATATTCAAAACTGCATCCCCCTGAAGCCGGTGGAAGGAACGGCCTTTGAAAACCTGGACTCCCCCGGCGCCGGCGCCATGGCGGGCCTGCGGCTGGAGGCGGGCAAATACCTCAGGCAGATGTCCCACTGCGGCCGCTGCCGGGCCGACGCGGCGGGACTCATCGGCGATCAGAACCAGGCGGAAACCAGGGAACTTTTGGAAGCATCGGGGATGCCGAAGCCTAGCGCGGCAAGGCCCTATGTGGCGGCGGCTTCCATGGAGGGCCTCTTTGTGAACCGCCATCTTGGGGAGGCTTCGTCATTCCAGATATTTGCCCTGGAGAACGGAAAGCCGGTTTTGAGGGAACAGCGTCCGGCCCCGGCTGCCGGGACAGGGAGCGCCAGATGGGAAGCCCTGGCGGACGCCCTGGACGACTGCTTTGCGATCCTGTTCAGTAATTGCGGGGAAGGCCCCAAGCGCATCCTTGAAAAGCGGGGATTCGCGCTTATAGCGGGGGAGGGCCTCATAAGCGACATTGCGGACTATCTGCTCAAGGGGAAAAAGGTTCCCAGCCTGTACCGCGTCAAGGCCGGCCGCTGCGGCGCGGGAGAAGGCTGTGCCGGCAACGGCGGCGGCTGCGGAGCCTAATGAAGCCCCCTGGCCGCGAAACATAATCGAAACATAATATCGAAACATAATAAGGAGTAAAACGATGACTAAACCAAAACACCATGTACTGTTGTGCGCTTCCTTCAGGATGAACGGTATGCCCCAGGGGGTATGCGCCAAGGGAGGGGCGGGACAACTCGCGCAGCGCCTCCAGGAAGATCTGGCTGACCGGGGGCTTGCCGATGTGGCCGTGTCCTGTACAAGCTGCCTCGGAATCTGCGACCGGGGCCCCGCCCTGGTGGTGTACCCCGAGAACTGGTGGTTCGGCCATATCGACAGCGAAGAAGCCGTTGACGCGGTGATCGATTCCATCGAGGCCGGAAGCCCCGCCCCGGAATACCTTGTTACCTAGAAAGGCGCTGATTGCGTACCGGAGGTCCGGCGTCAAGCAGGGCCTCCGGTCAGAAATCAGCGTTGCCCTAGGAGTTTGCGGCGCTTCGCGCAATTCAACAGAAAAAACGCGCCAAAAGAGCGTTTTTTCCGTGATTTATGCTAAAACGAACCACGGAAGGCGCTGATGTAACGCGGATGATGTTTCTAATCATCCGCGTCATCCTTTTCATCAGCGCAATCAGCGGTTCCATGGAAACCGTTTTTTTACCGCAGATGGCGCGGATGTACGCAGATTAACGCTGATGCTGTTATCTTCATCAGCGTCATCATTTTAATCCGCGCAATCAGCGGTTCCATGGAAACTGTTCTTTATCGCAGATGACACGGATGTACACATATTTCCGGTAAACCCCGCTAATCCGCGCCGAACCAGATTTTCGTGATCCGCGTTAATCAGTGTAATCCGTGGACATTGTTAAAAAACCTGATTTAATCAGCTTTTTTCCAGACCGGGCCATCTCGGCGTTAACCGCATCGAGGCCGCATAACAGGAGAAGTTCCGCCACAGACGGGCCGATCCGTTCCAGCGCGTAACAGCTCCCCGAAGGCGGCCTAATCTCCGTGTAAAGCCTGATCCTGCCGCTGTAACCGTTGACGGCAAGGGGGGAAAATTCCGGCTTCCATCCGCAAAGACGCCCCAGGGCTTCCGAAACCGCAAGGGCCGCGCTGTTTCCATTCCCGGAAATTTCCCCTGCCCTTTCTGCCGCGCCGTACACCCCAAGGACGGCGCTGACCTGGAATAGCTCCTCCAGGACCGCGCCGTTCCCGGTGAAGGTTTCGGTAAAGGAAAGGCGGATAAACGGGCCGGGAAATTCCGCCGGAAGTTTCCCCATGTCCGAAAGGATACAGAGGAATTCGGTGATTCCCGTAAGGGTTTCGCTGTCTTTTATTTTCTCCGCCGCCAGGGCAACGGTTTTTTCATCCAGCGCAAGGCCGCAGTAACGTTCCGCGAACAGGGCTGTTCCAGCCTTTCCCGAATGGCGGGAGAGGACTATTCGTTCTGGAACCGTTGCCCACCGTTCCACGCCTGGAAGGGAGTAGGTTTCGGTATTCCTGGAAAGCCCTTGCTGGTGAATTCCAGAACCGTGGGAGCGGGTATTCCAGCCTGAGAGGGGCTTCATGGGCGAAAAGGCGCCGCCCGCCATCGCCGCCGCCATATTGATAAGCTCCGGGAATTTTTCGGGCTTAAGATTGGCATACAAGCCCAGTTCCCGGGATCGCAGTTCGATGTTTGCCCCTACTTCCTCAAGGGCCGCATTGCCCGCCCGTTCCCCTATGCCGGACACTGAAAGCTCCGCCTGGCCGCAGCCCGCTGCCAGGGCCGCCAGGGTGTTTGCGCAGGCCAGGCCCATATCGTTATGGCAGTGGATGCTTAAAACCGCCCCCTCCCCTTCCAGGGCAAAAGCGGGTATGCGGGAGCAGAGGAACGCCGTCAGTTCCCTGACCTCCCCGGGGGATGAAGCGCCCAGGGTGTCGGCAATATTGACCCTCCGGGCCCCGGCGTCAAGAGCGGCCTGGCAGTATTCCAGGAGAAAATCCCGGTCCGCTCTGAAAGCGTCTTCCGCGCCTAACTCCATCTCCGTTACAAGTCCCGCGGCGAACGAAACCGCCCGCCGGGCAAGGACGATAAGTTCTTTTTCGGTTTTGCCGAGTTTCGCCTCGATATGTATCCTGCTTACCGGGAGGGAAATGTGGAGTATCCCCGGAATACCCCCTGAAAAGACCTTCGCCGATTTGTCAATGTCTCGGGGGATGCCCCGGCACATCACCGCGGCCAGGGGCCGGGGCAAAGGGTTTCCCGGTACCGCGAAGTTTTGCAATTCCCGCGCCGCGGTTTTACAGAACTCAAAATCGATCCCGCTTGAAAGGGGGAAGCCGGTCTCTATCACGTCCGCCCCGGCTTCCGCCAGGGCCATGGCTAGGGCAAGTTTTTCCTTCCCGCCAAAGCAGAATGCCTGATCCCCGTCCCGGAGGGTCGTGTCAAAAATTGTTACGCGCCGCATGGGGAACCGGTTTCTTCTCCGCCAGCAGCGCCACCCGGTTGATGGCCTCGACAAAGCGGCCCACATCCCCCGGAGAAGGTTTCGTGATCCTGAAATCATCGAAGGAACAGATATTCTGGAGGGAATCAAAGCGGCGCAACAAGGTTTCCAGATCTTCCGGCAAGGGCGCGAAGGTTTTTATCTCTTCAATAAAATCCTCCATGGTATGGCTGCGGGGCAGGATGCCCCGGCGGATAAAGAGGGCCATAAAGTATTTCTCGATACCCATGGCCGCGATGTTCTGTATGATTTCGGGAGTAAAAACTTCCGGCCGTTTCAGGCCCCCCAGTACCGCCCGGTGAAAACCCCGGCCATCCTCAAGAAATTGTTCCCACCCTTCCTTTTGCTTGTCCATGGAAACAAGTGTATGAAGAGGGCTTTGTCCTGTCAATCGCGCGCCATGCGTCATAATTTTTCTAATCCAAGAAGGGCGAAAAGGCCATAACAAAAATCCCGCTTTTTGTCCAGGACAATAGACGTGTTCCAAAACCCGGTTGGTTTCGGAACACGTCCTGCGGTTTCTCTGGCTAAAGCCTTACGAAACCGCGTTTTTAAGCGGAAGCTGTTCTGAAACTGAAGTTTCAGAACAGCTCTAATGTGTTGGCCGCGATAAATCCCCGGCAGCTTAAGTGATTAGCGGGCGCATGGGCCGTACCCCCCTGGGGTACGGCCCTTGCGCCCGCAACATGGTAACAAGCTACCCCCTCAACGGGGGCTCTGCCCCCGTAACGCCCCCGCCGGGGGGCCTCAGGCCCCCCGGTCCCCCCTTAAGCTGTTGACAGTGGGAGACTTCCCCCTGTTTAGCAGCGCTTCCTCTATCGCCCGGCCCACTGCTTGAGGAGTGCGGGACTCCCCGGAAATACACAGGTGCGCCAACGCCTTGTACGCCCCGGCCCGCCGTTCATGGAGCAGGCGGTGGGCCTCCTGGGGATTCCCAGGGTCGAGAAAGGGGGGAAGCTCCCCGGCGGCATTTTGCGCGATACGGTTCCAGGCGGTTTCCGGGGAAATTTCCAGGTAGACCAAGGTCAGGGATTCCCGGCCTTGCAGCAGGGCCAAGGCCCGGCTGTTATCAATGAGGCCCCCGCCGGCGGCAATGACCGCTCCGGCCCCTGTTTCCAGCGCGGCATGCAGGCTTGCGGCCTCCGCTTGGCGGAACAGCCCGATGGATTCCCGGTAGAGGGTCCGGGGTGGTTTTCCGGTCCGCGCTTCGAGCCATACATCCAGATCGATAAACCGGGTCCCCAGGAGGTCCGCCAAAACCCTGCCGGCGCTGGTTTTCCCCGCGTGTTTCGGTCCCATTACAATAATCATATTGCCCATAGCCCTTAGTTTACTGAAGCCGCCGCAATAGCGCCAGGCGGTCCTCCGGTCCTGTTGGCTAGGGAAGCGCTGAATAACTTGACGCCGGACCTCCGGTCCGCAATCAGCGCTTCCCTAGGGATCATCCTGGCCTTTACCTCCTTGGCGGCCATTTCAAGGGGCTGCGCGGCACGGTCAACAGCGTAAGGGGGCCGGGGAACCGGCTGAAGCCCGCAACATCCTGTTTCGGGCTTCAGTCCCGCCTTCGTCCGCTGACGGCTTGGCTATGCCGCGCAAGCCGCTGCCTTTCCATGCCGTCTTTTCCTCCCGTTGGCCGGCGCAAAAAATATTATTTTTTATGTTCTAAGCGCCTTGACTCTTTTACCAAAAATTGGTATCTTAGAAAGAGACAACGCAGGGTAGAGCAGTTGGCAGCTCGTCGGGCTCATAACCCGGAGGTCGTAGGTTCGAGTCCTACCCCTGCTAGCGGCTTATAAGGCAGTGTACCGCAATGCCTTATAAGCCTTTTTTGTTTTGTTAGGGCGGCGGTCCTGGATAACCGGGGCCGTTAAGATTGTATGATTTTCTATAACTCAAGGCAAGACCGCTTGAGCTTCCCCTATAATAGTGCTATAATGAATCCCAATTACTTAATTTTCGTAGCCTAAAGGTTGCGAAAATGTAGTGTCCGTCCATAAAGTAACCGGCTTTATGGACAGATACCGCTCTTGGTTCTTAGCGGGCAGGATTGAACTATGCGCATAACCCGGAGGCCGCGGGTTCGAGTCCCGCCCCTGGCGGCGGTTTCCCCTGTCCGGCGGATTTTAGTATTCTAAAAAACTGAGCGGAAATGCCGACACTAAAAGAGGTTCTCCCAAGCTATGCTGATTTCGGACCTTGAGTCCGGCCAGGCAACCAGCATTGTCCCAAGGAGGCCGTTGAGCTTATAAAGTAGGACGATATACTATGACGGAAATACTGTCCCAGGATGAAATTGATCAGCTGCTTACCGCTATTAATACCGGGGACGCTCCGGAAACCCCGGATTATAAACCCATCGCGGATTCCCGGAAGATCAAAATCTATGATTTTAAGCGGCCCGATAAATTCTCCAAGGAACAGATACGCACCGTTTCTATTATGCATGAAACCTTTGCCCGGCTAACCACCACCGCCTTATCGGCCCACCTGCGGAGCGTGGCCCATGTGCATGTGGCGTCGGTGGATCAACTTACCTACGAGGAGTTTATCCGGTCCATTCCAACCCCCACCACCCTGGGGGTTATCAATATGGACCCCCTGAAGGGAAACGCGATTCTGGAGGTTGATCCGGCCATCACGTTTGCCATGATAGACCGGCTGTTCGGCGGTACCGGCGAGGGAACCAAGTCCCAGCATGAATTGACGGATATAGAGAGTTCGGTTATCGAGGGGATTATCGTCCGTATCCTGGGAAACATGCGGGAAGCCTGGGCCCAGGTCATAGACCTGCGGCCCCGGCTTGGGCAGATTGAAACCAACCCCCAGTTCGCCCAGATCGTTCCGCCCACGGATATGGTGGTCCTGGTTACCCTGGAAACCAAGGTGGGGGATGTGGAGGGGATGATGAATTTCTGCATCCCCTATCTAACCATTGAACCGATAATCAGCAAGCTCTCCGTCCAGTTCTGGTATGCATCCTCCCACCGGGCAAGCACCAACGAGAATTTTACGGTGATCAAGGATAAACTGACCAGCGTGGATGTAACGGTTACCGCGGAGATCGGCAGCATCTCCATACCCATTAAGGACGTGCTGGCCCTGCAAGTGGGCCATGTGGTCCGGCTTGCGGATGTCCGGGTGGGGGACCCCTTTATTCTCAATATTGGGAATAAAAAGAAATATTACTGCCGGCCCGGGGTGCTGGGAAAGAAAATGGCCGTTCAGATAACCCGGAAGGCCGAAAACTTTGATCCGGAAGAATTTGAGGAACTCATCTCAGAGGGAGATGAACTGTAGAGCCTGTTGCTTTTGCGCGGGCTCTTGCGGTTTCTCAGGCTAAAGCCTTGCGAAACGCGCATTTTTAAGAGGCTGCCGCCGCAAAGCTGAAGTTTTGCGGCAGCCTCTGTAATTTATAAGGAGAATTGGTATGAAAAAGACGCTGTTGATCCTGGCCTTTCTCGCGGTTTTGGGGGGGGCTGTTTTTTCCGCCGGGCCGGAGGACCACGCGGAGCCCATTAAAACAACCGCCATACTCCAGCTGGATATGGGAAACAAAGTAACCAATAACGAGTTGCAAAAAATGTTTACCGCCCTAACCGAGTCGTATTTAAAGAATAACTCCAGCTACATCCTGGCCTGCGAGGTATACCGGGAGCGGAACCAGCAAGACAGCTGCTCATCCCTGGCGCTTACCGAATTGGATTACGGCTCCTTTACCATTATGAACATACGGTATACCTTTTCCAACGGGTACTTTGAGTTTAAACTGTCCCGGTCCCCCTTTACCAATATTGTAAACAATGAGGCGGTCAATTCCATTGATTACAACGGACAGACGGGCAGGGAACTCTATATGCCCATCAATAATAAATTACAAGAGGCGGTGTATGTTTCCAGGGGCTATGCCAAGATGCACGACAAAACCTCATCCGCCAGTTTTTACTTATTTAGATGGTAACGAGGGCATGAAAAAAATAGTCCTTTTCCTTGCGCTGGTGGTTTTCACGGCTGTTCTTGCCTTCCCCCAAAGCACCAGGAGGGCCCGGTTAAAATCAGCCCCGGCGCCGGCGGGCGCCGTCACCATAGTGCCCTCCGCGGCTTTGACTGAAATAGGGCATTATACCATCAAGATCGGGGAAACCAGCGGCCTTGGGCATCTGGTAACGGGCAGGGAAGTTACCGCCTGGACCAGCAGCACCCCCGCGACCGCGGCGGTGGACCCGAAGGGGAATGTAACCGGCCTAGCCCTTGGGAACGCCTTTATCACCATAAACCCCCGGGAGTACATCGCCATCGCGGTGGTTCCCCAGGAGGATTTTTTTGTTGTTCCCGATTCCCAGGCCGCGCCGCTGCCGGCCGGGAGCGGTATGGGCGCCGCAATCAACAATGTAACCGAATACAAAACCGAACCCACCTTCCGGCTGGCCTACCGGTTTAACAACCCGGGGGAGCTCAAGGGCCTCAGCGGGGGAAACGGCGGGATAGATATTATCGGCAGGGGGGATAACTATACCTGGCTCTGGACGACCTATTGCCAGGGCGGATGGTTTTACGATCTAAACGGCGTTTCCCGGGAAATGGTAAACGGCTATCAAAGCGACGCCGCGTCAGGGGTTGAACTCACCGTAAAGCCCGAATTCATATATGATCAGGGGGTTCCCTACCTGCAATTACGGCACATCCTTCATAATAGGAACAATGCGCCGGTCAGCGGCCAAAGATTCGGCGCTTCAGCGGATATTATGATCCACAGCAATGATTACGCCTCGCTTATCCATACGCCTTACGGCGCCTATATGGCGGACTCGGAAACCGATCCGTCCCTTGAACTGATGTTCGTCGGCGAAACCGCCGAAGGCGTTACCCCTGTGGACACCCTTTGGCTGGGCCAGTGGAGTAACGGCGATCATATCCGCTATATCTATGAAGACAGCCGGGATGATGTTACCGGCCTTGACAGCGCCATAGGGTTTTCCTATCAAAATATTGACCTTGCGGCCAATGAAACCAGGGAATTTATTGTGCGTTTTACCTTGGCGCGAAAAGAAATACTTCAGTAAAGCAGGGAACCGCTGAGTAACTTGACGCCGGACCTCCGGCCCGCAATCAGCGGTTCATTAGGCGCCCGGCGAAGGCCCCGCGGGCCTTAAGGAACTGCCGTATACCTCCTCCAGGGAGGGTATGGAGGGGGATGCCCCAGGCCGGGATACGGCTAGGGAAGCGGCTATGGAAGCAAGCCGCAGCGCCTCCGGCGGCGCGTCCCCCTGGAGGAGCCGGGCGATAAAAAAACCCGTGAAGGTATCGCCCGCGGCGGTGGTGTCCTTTACCGCGACATCGTAGATCCCGTGACGGTATTCCTCCGCGCCCTTCCGGTAAAAGGCCCCTTCCCTGCCCCGGGTAAGCGCTATTGCCGTTTGGGGAAAGCGCCCGGCAAGGGCCTCAAGCTGGTCCCGGCTATCCTCCGCGCCGCTTATCATACGGGCTTCAATTTCATTGAGGATAATAAAATCCAGCTTATGCTTCAGCGCCTCGTGAACCGCATCGTTGGCAGGCGAAGGGTTGTACGCGATCCGCAGCCCCCGTTCAACGGCCATTTCCGCAATGGCGGAAACGCGGGAAATTTCATTTTGCAGGAGGAGGACATCCCCCTCCCCAAAACGCGCCAGGGTTTCCCGGGCCTGTGTTTCGGTAACCGACTCGTTGGCCCCGCCGAAGAGCAGTATGCAGTTCCGGCCTTCCCTGTCGACTTGAATGATCGCGTGTCCCGAAGGCGCGGCGGTTTTGCGTATCAAACCAACGTCTACCCCGCGCCGCCGCAGCGCCTCAAGGAGCGGCTCCCCATCCTCCGCGCCGCAGCATCCCGCGTGAAAGACCTGGGCTCCGGCGCGGGCAAGCGCGATGGACTGGTTAAGCCCCTTGCCCCCAACAAAGGTCTCCCGGTCCAGGGCCGCAAGGGTCTCGCCGGAACGCGCAAAGTGATCAACCCGGTACACATAATCAATATTGAGGGAGCCGAAATTCAAAAAACGCGCCATGCTCTAAGCCTAGGCCGCCCAATTCCGGCTGTCAAGATTGGGAGCGGGGAAAGCGCGCCATGGCAAATCCCGGCCTTCCGCTTGGCCCCGCGGAAGGTCTTACAGCTGTTTTCCATGATGATCATGGTTTTTTTTCCTTAGGGAAGCGCTGATTTATTCGGCGTTATCAAAAGGGACCGCGGATTAACGCTGATTACCACGGATTAGCACAGATTTTGTTACCGGTAATCAGCGCAATCAGCGGAAATCAGTGTAATCAGCGGTTCTCAGCGGACCTGGTAAACCGGGTATTATCAACAGGGACCGCGGATTTTCACGGATTAAGTGAGTTTTGTTACTAGAAATTGGCGTTAATCCGCGCAATCCGCGGACTTTGTTTAAAAATCCGGTTTAATCAGCGCCGGCCCTAACAGCTCTTTGAGAATATCCAAGGCGCTGATTACATAGCCGGGGCAGACCGCTTCGACGCGGCCTGAGGCGAAC
>JAITHL010000240.1 GCA_031279975.1 Treponema sp.
ACACTGAAGACGGATGCCGCGAGCCCGCCGTGGAGGCGGCTGCGGTTTGATTTCGGCTAGGTTTTGGTTATTAGTCATTAACCCCTTTTCGGCTAGAAAAGTTTTTAGGCAATTCGGAGCCTTTCTTTTCCGCCGGTCTTGTATTATACTGATAGGGATATGGCAATTGATCCCGCAAATCCATTAATTGTGCAAAGCGACCGGACCCTGTTGCTGGATGTCCACGCGCCCAAGGCCGAAGAGGCCCGGATTGCCATCATGCCCTTCGCGGAACTGGAAAAGTCCCCGGAGCATATTCATACCTTTAAAATCACCCCCCTTTCCCTGTGGAACGCGGCGGGCGCCGGATTTACCGCGGAGGCTGTGATCCGCGCCCTGGAAGCCTATACCCGCTTCCCTATCCCCCAGGGCATTGTCGAGGCTTTTACGGATACTATGGCCCGGTACGGCAAGATACGCCTGGTGTCCGCGGAACAGTTTGATTCGCGGCAGGAGGAGGCCGCGTCCGCCTCCCATCCGGCGGACGCGCTCTGCCTAATCGCCGAGGACCGGGCCGTCCGGGCGGAAATCGGGGCGGCAAAGTCCTTGGAGAAATACCTCCAGAAAACCGATAGGGGGTTCCGGCTGCGTTTGGCCGACCGGGGGACGGTGAAATGGGAGCTTATCAAACTCGGCTGGCCGGTGCATGACGAAGCGCCCCTGGCGGACGGTGAGGCCCTGGACTGCGAGCTGCGGCGCATAAGCGCTTCGGGCCGGGCCTTCGGACCCCGGGATTATCAGAAGGAGGCCGCCGCGTCGGTGGCCGGAGACGGGGGGCCGGGCACGGGGTTCGGGGTGGTGGTGCTGCCCTGCGGCTCCGGGAAAACCATGGTGGGCATGGTGATCATGGCCCAGATCAAAACAAATACCCTGGTGCTTACCACGAATGTGGCGGCGGTACATCAATGGATAAACGAGCTGCTGGATAAAACCGGCCTGCGGGCGGAGCAGATCGCCGAGTATACCGGGGATTCCAAGGCGGTCGCGCCGGTTACGGTGGCCACCTATCAGATTCTTACCTGGAGGCCGGCAAAGGACGGGGATTTTCCCCATTTCCAGCTCTTCCGGGCCCGCCCCTGGGGGCTCATCATCTATGACGAGGTGCATCTGCTCCCCGCGCCGGTGTTCCGGGTAACCGCGGAATTGCAGGCGGTCCGGCGGCTGGGCTTAACGGCCACCCTGATCCGGGAGGACGGCGCGGAAGAGGCGGTCTTCAGCCTGGTGGGGCCCAAGCGCTATGATGTTCCCTGGAAGACCCTGGAAGAGAAGGGCTGGATTGCCGAAGCCTGCTGCACCGAGATACGGATCGATATGCCTGAATCCCTCAAGCTCCCCTATGCGGTGGCCGCGCCCCGGGAAAAATACCGGATAGCCAGCGAAAACCCCCTGAAGGAAATCGCGGCCCGGCAGTTGGTGGAGAACCACCCCCAGGATCATATCCTGGTGATCGGGCAGTATATCAAACAGCTGGAAGCCCTGGCCCGGCTGCTCAACGCCCCGCTGGTAACTGGAAAGACCCCTAACGCGGAACGGGAACGGATATACCAGGCGTTTAAGGCGGGGAAGCGGCGGATCATCGTGGTCTCCAAGGTGGCCAACTTTGCCATCGATCTGCCTGACGCTTCCATGGCCGTCCAGGTATCCGGGTCCTTTGGTTCCCGTCAAGAGGAAGCCCAGCGGCTGGGCCGCATACTCCGTCCCAAGGGAGAAAAGGGCGGGCGAAATTCCTACTTCTATACCCTGGTATCCCGGTATACCGTTGAGGAGGACTTCGCGGCGAACCGGCAGAAGTTTTTGGCCGAACAGGGGTACAAGTACGCCATTCAGCATTGGACCGCCGGGGAGCTTGGTTCCCCAGGGACGGCCTATCCAAAAAGCGGGGCGGGATGAAGCCCTTCCAGTTTCGCTCCCCCGATGAGTGGCGGGCCGTTCTGCTGGCCCTGCCCGACCCCTCCTTCTTTGAGCTGCTCCGGGGCGTCTTCGGGAATATCAAAACCCCCTTTAACAAACAGCGGCTTATGGCGGATTTGGGGGCCTTCTTGACCCGGGTGGAGATTCAGGACGCCGTCAGAGCCTATTTTGACGCGGAAGACCACCGGATCATCGCGGCCGTCGGGGCCTTGGACGAGCCTGAGCCGGAGGATTTGGAGCGCTTTTTTGCCGGGGAATATACCCCCCTGGAACTCCATACCCTGCTGCTGAACCTGGAGGAACGGCTCATCCTCTACCGTTTCAGCGATGACGGGAAACGCCGGCTGGCCTTGAATCCCCTGTTGGCGCCGGTCTTGGCGCCCCTTGTCGCGGATAAGGCCCTGCTGTTTCCTTCGGAAGCCGCGCCGCCTTCGGCCCTGGAAGCGGCCCCGCTGGATGGACCGGCGGCGCCCCGGCGGGTGGACGACCGCATCCTGGCGGCCCTCCTTGCCTTTATGAACGGCGCGGGGGATTTTTTCAAGGCCGAGGGGGGGGTTCGCAAAAAAGTGCTGGAAGAGGGGGCCGCCGTCTTTCCCGCAACGCCCTGGGAAACCCTGATCGGCGGGCTGGAAGCCGCGGGCCTGGCGGCCCGCGGGGAAGGGCGCTTAACGCCGGACGCCGGGAGGCTTGCGGCCTTCCAGCGGCTTTCCTTCCGGGAACGCCTGGAGTATTGGGCGGCGGGGATATATACCTGTCTCCAGGATGTCCGGCATTTCCAGCCCTTGCGGATACAAGCTCTGGCCCGGTTCATCCGCCAGTTTACCGCCGCCGCCGCGCCGGGGCGGCGGTATCCCCTCAAGACCCTCCGGCGTTTGGCAAGCATCGTTGAGCGGGAGGCGGCGTCGGCAACGGCGTACCCGCAGGACCGGACCGTTGCGCCGGGCATCGCGGCGGGGGAATTTGAGCGGTTCCTGGAAGCCCTGGAAATAACAGGGCTGTTACGCCTCTCCGGGCCGGGCCGGTGGATACGGGGGGACGATTCAGCCCCGCGGGAAGCCTCCGGGCCGGTAATCGCCATGGACAGCCCCTTTTCCTGTATTCTCTTCCCCGAAATACCCTGCGCCGACGCGCTGCTCCTCGCCTCCTTCTGTTCCGCCCGGGAAGCCGCCACGGTGGTCCGCTTTGAGATTACCCGGGAATCGGCGGTCCGGGGTTTTAACCAGGGCCTTACCGCCCAGGGGATACTGGAAAACCTGGAACGCCTTTCCGGGGGGCCGGCGGACCAAAACCTCGCCTGGACCCTGAAGGATTGGGGGGACCGGTATGCGGCGGTTTCCCTCCACCAGGGAACGGTGCTTATCCTCTCGGAAGACCGGCGCTACCTCGCCCGGGCCGAACCCCTGGCCTCCCTGGTAAGCGCCGTCCTGGGGCCGGGGATATACCTGCTCTCGGTTCCTGATAGGGAAGCGGCGGCCCACGCCCTGGGAAAAGCGGGAATCGATATCATCGCCCGGCCCATAACGGCCCCTCCCCGGAGTATCGGCCTGTCCGCATCCCCCTATCCGCCGGCGCGGCTGAACCGCTTTCAAAGCGCCGCGGCGGAGGACCGCTCTTTTACTGAAGGGGCCGGGCCCGCGCTTTCTGAAGAGCCGGAACCCGCCGGGGGGCATGCCGAGGCTTATAAGGAACGCTTCCGGTCGGCCCTGGGGAAACTCATGCTTTCCAAGCCGGAACAGGATGAGCTTGCCGGACGGATTGACCGGCGGATCATTCTCAGTGAATCCCAGTTAAGCGGGGGCGCGGCGCGGTCTGAAAAGATGGAGGCGAAGAATCTGGACTATGTGGGTAAGATCGCCCTGGCAAAACAGGCCATCGCCCTCAAATCCTATGTGGAGATACTCGCCTTCAACGGCGGCGGGGACCTGGCCCGGATTTTCGGCGTTCCCGAGGGGCTGGAAAAATTGAACGGGGAAACTATTTTGGCGCTTAAACCCCTATCCGGCGCCGCGTTCCCGGAGGACCAAGCCGGGGCGAAAGGGCGGGACGCCTCCAGCGGGGCCAAGGCCGCCGGGGAAACCCTCAAGCTGCCCTTGGGGAAAATTCACCTGCTGCGGCGTATACGGCAATCGATTTTCGACGGGTAAATTTGTTCACCGGGAGTATGTATGCCCCTATTACCATTTTCAAGTCAATCCGCGGAGTATAACCAGGCGAAACTCGCGGTGCTCATAGACGCGGATAATACCCAGCCCGCCATCATCGAGGGCCTTTTGGACGAGGTGGCCAAATACGGCGTCGCCAGCGTCAAACGAATATACGGCGATTGGACCAGCGTCAACCTCCGCTCCTGGAAGGACCGGCTGCTGGAGTACGCCATCCAGCCTATCCAGCAATTTTCGTATACCAGCGGGAAAAACGCCACCGATTCGGCCATGATCATCGACGCCATGGACCTGCTCTACAGTGAAAAGCTGGACGGCTTCTGCATTGTATCCAGCGACTCCGATTTTACCCGCCTGGCCGCCCGCATCCGGGAAAGCGGCCTCAAGGTCTACGGCTTCGGGGAAAAGAAGACCCCCCGGGCCTTTGTCGCGGTGTGCGATAAGTTTATCTATACTGAAATCCTCCGGGACCTGCCCCTGGAAGAAGCGGACGATGATGAGGCCCGGCCCGCGGCAAGGCCCCGGCGGGATTTCAAGGTGGACCGGAAACTCCTGAAGCTCCTGCGGGACGCCGTGGATGATCTGGCCGATGAATCCGGCTGGGCCTATCTGGGCGGGGTGGGGCAGAAGATCAATAACCGGTCCAGCGAATTTGATCCCCGGAATTACGGGTTTAAGAAACTGGGGGACCTCTTCCGGGCCATTAGCCAGTTTGAAACCGAAGAGCGCCCCCAGGAAAACGGCACGGGGAGGCAGATCTATATCCGGTGGAAAAAACGGTGAAAGGACCTTGAGCGCGGAAGTATAGGCATGGAGACGCTGTTTTTCAAAACCAGCGGGCGGCGGCGGGTCGGCATGGGCGCGTTGTTCATCATCGTTACGGCGCTGCTTTCGGGCTGTCAAACCGGTTCCCAACCCGCCCAGCATGATAAACCCCAGAGTTCCGGCGGCGGGCCTATTGACCCCCCCAGACCGCCCGAACCGGCCCCCTCCGGCCCGGAAGCCGGCGGCGGCTTCCCCTTGCCGCCGGACGTTGAAATTGAAGCCGAAACTGAGGCCGGGGTTCCCGGACTCCGGGGCAGCCTCAGCGGAACCGGGCGCAACGGGTTCAGCATAACGGATATCAGCGCCGGCGAGCTGGAAGCGGCGGGGATGGCCGAGGGGGATATCCTGGACTGCGCGGCGGGCCCCCTGCGCGTCCAAGCGCCCCTGGTTCCACCGGATTCACGGGAGCCGCTCCCCCGTTTTACCCTTCTCAACGGCTTCCTCGTCCTGTACCATACCGGCGGGATACCGGATCGCGCCGCCATACTCCTTACTACAGCGAGAAAGGAAGGGTACCGGGGGGAACTGGAGCTGAGGAAACTCAAACGTTCCGAGGCGCTCCGGGATTACAGCTCCGACCGGGCCTTTGCCAATTTCCGGGAAATCCGCCGGGGCGCCATAGCCCCCCGGACCTTGTACCGGAGTTCCCATCCCGCCTTGCAGACCCCCCGCGCGCCCTATGCGGCCCGGCTGGCGGAACAGGCCCGGCCCCGTATCGAGACAGTGCTCAACCTGTCGAATACCTGGGAGGAACTGGAAGACCTGGCCTCCTATATTCCCTGGTATGAAAATTTCATCCGAAATGAGGGGATCATCGCCCTGGCCATGCCCCAGGACTACAGCGGAGCGGATTTTCGCGGTAAACTGAAACGGGCGTTGGAATTCATGGCTGAACGGAGGGGACCCTACCTCCTCCATTCAGAGGAGGGGATCAACCGGACCGGCTATACGGCCGCCCTGTTGGAAGCCTTGATGGGCGCGTCCTATGATGAAATTATTGAGGATTATATGCTCTCCTATGTGAACTACTACAACATTGTCCCAGGGGAAGAGCCCTACCGGGCCATCTCCCGCATTGGGGCGGATATGCTGGCCGGGATGGGCCGCTCCCGTCCGCCACAGCCCCATGCCGATGGGGAGGCTATGCGGCTCATTGCCGAGGACTATCTCTTGAACGCCGCCGGCTTGAGCCAGCGTACCATAACGGCCTTAAAGGAACGGCTTGCGGGAAGGGCTGAATAACGCGACAGGGAGGAGCCGCCATGCGGAGAAAGATGTATGCCTTGTTTGTATTAATTAATTAATGTCTGTCTATAATAGACAGACCTCTTTAAAAACGCATTTCCACGGCCTTTAGGCTGCGAAAATGCAAGGTCTGTCCATAAAGCAACCGGCTTTTATGGATAGACACTAATTAGCGCCCGCCTATAATGGGGCATGGAGGATGGTCTAATGAAAATAATCTATTTTTCTTCCACGGGAAACAGTCTTTTTGTCGCAAAAAGTCTCGGCGGGGAATTACTGCCGGTTCCGCGGCTTCAAAAAAACGGCGTTTATGAAATTACCGGGGATGTAGTGGGAATTATTTGTCCTGTCTATGGGTTTACCCTGCCGAATCTGGTGAAGGAGTACCTTGAAAAAGCGGTTATCAAGGCTGAATATGTCTTTGCGGTTATGACCTTCGGCGGTTTTTCAATGGCGGCGCTTACCCGGATGAAAAAACTGCTCACGGCGCGGGGCGTTCAGCTCCATTACGCAAACGAAATAAAAATGGTCGACACCTATTTACCGCTCTTTGAAATTGCCGGTGAATTAAAAAAGAAAAAAGAGGAGTCTATCGCGTTACAAATAAACGCCGTCGCAAATGATATAAAAGAGCGGAAACAATATTTGGCAAGGCATAACTGGCTTCAAAAATTTATTTCAAATGTTTTTTCCGCCCTATGGGAAAATAAAAAAGCCGTGAATAAACGCGATAAAAACTTCAGGGTGGATGATCTTTGCAACGCCTGCGGAACCTGCCGCAAGGTTTGTCCAACGGGCAATATTGCCGGATCCGGCAAGCCGGTATATCAACACGCCTGTGAATTCTGCCTCGCGTGCATCCACCTCTGCCCCCAAAACGCGATTCACTTAAAAAATGAAAGAAGCGCAAAACGTTTTAGAAACCCCCAGGCAACCCTAGCGGAAATAATAAACGCGAATAACCAACGCTAGGGAAGCGCTGATTTATTCAATAAGGATTCGGACCGGAGGCCCGCAATCAGCGCTTCCTTAGCGAACGAGGCTATCGCAGCGCTTCCCGCAGGGCCGCCGCGTTGCCCGCCATGAGTTCCAAATAGGTCGCGCCCCGGTCAAAATCGCGTTTGCTTATATTATGAACCGAGTGCAGCAGGCGTTTTTTCGCGCCCGTCTCCTCCGCGATGGCGTCCGCCATTTTTTCATTGGAAAGTTCAAGGTGGAAAACAACCGGTATTTTTTCCTCCTTGATTTTCGCAATCAAAAAGGCGACGGTTGCCGCGCTTGGTTCCGTTTCCGTGGAACAGCCGGGAAACGCGGCAAAGCAGGTAAGCCCGTAAGCGTCCGCTAAGTACCGGAAGGGGAAGCGGTCGCCGAATACAATGGTTTTCCGTTTTGCCTGATCCGCCGCCGATTGGAACGCGGCGTCCAGCTCGCGCAATTTTGCTATATAGGCCTCCGCGTTCTGCCGGTAATAGGGGGCGTTTGCGGGGTCCTTCTCGCAAAGCCCGCCGAGTATGGCCCATACCATGCGCCCGGCGTTTTTAGGGGAAGTCCAAATATGCTCGTCATATACGCCGCCCTCAGGCCCTTCTTCCGCTTCAGCGCCGTCTTCCATGCCCTCAATGATTTCCTCTTCCACAACCTCAACGCTGTCCATGAGCCGGATTATCTTCATGCCCCCCGCGTCTATGGATTGCAGCATCCGGTCAACCCATGCTTCCGATTCGCCGCCGATGCGGATAAAAATATCGCTGTTCCGCAGGGCGATAATATCCTTCGGCGAGGGCTCAAAGGAATGGCTTTCCGCCGCCGGAGGCAGGAGCATCAACAGGTTTATCCGGTCCCCGGCGATAGCGCGGGAAAAATCATAGGGCGGGAAAATAGCCGCCGTTACGGTAATTTTGCCCCCGGTGTTTTGCGGGGCAACGCTTTTTTTTGCGCATCCGGCGCAAAGAAAAGCAAGAACAATACACAAGGCCGCGGCGCGCCCTTTCATAGCATCCTCCATCTGGTAGAATCCGGCGCAGCGCCGGGCATTCCCGGCATAGGCGCTACAACTGGCCGAGCCGCCGGCGGGCCTCGTCAAGGCCGGCGCCCTTCCGCCGCGCCCAGTCTTGCAGCTGATCTTCCCCAATGGGGCCGGTTCCAAAGTAATAGGCGGAGGGATGGGCAATATAGAGGCCGCAAACCGAAGCCGCGGGGCGGATCATGGCGGTTTCGGTCAGCTCCATGCCGCACCGTTCCCGGGCCCCCAACAGCTCAAAGGCGATGCGCTTATCCTGATGATCCGGACAAGCGGGATACCCAAAGGCCGGCCTGACGCCCCCCGCGCCGCAGGCCCAGAATTCCTGTTGTACCCGCCGGTGCATCTCCGCCGAAAACGCTTCGGCTAAACAATTGGCCAGGCTCGCGGCAAGCAGGGCCGAATAATCATCATGCCCCGCGGCATAGGCGGCTTCAGCCTCTTCCAGGCCGAATCCGGCGCTTAGGGCGAAGAGCCCTATCCAGTCCGCGGCCCTGCCCCCGCGTCCGGGATCGATAAAATCGCTCAGGCAGGGATTCGCCGCGCCTGAGTATTTCTTTTCTTGATTCCGCAGAAAGGCAAAGCGCCGCTCCGCCCCGCCGCGCCTTGGATCATACAGGATAACATCATCCCCCTCAGACCGGGCTGGGAAGAACGCGACAACCCCCCGGAGCCGCAGGAGCCTTTCCTCCTGTATCCGCCGTAAAACCGCCTGGGCGTCTTCCAGCAGGGCCTTTTGGGGCGCCTCGATCCCTTCCCGCCCCGGACCGAGTTCCCAGGAGCGCAGGAAGAACGGCCAGTCAATATGGGGAATAAGCCGGTCAAGGGGGTAATCGGTAAAGACCAGCGGTTCTTGTACCGCCGGCGCCGGGGCCCTATACCCCGGCCCCTTGTTCTGAAAGCGCCGGTTCCGGGCCGCCTCCAAGGGCAGCAATTCCCGTTTGGCCTCAAGCCGCTGATGATGGGCCAGGGCGTCCCGGTAGCGCCCTTCCAGGGCTTCCAGAAACCGGGGCCTTTCCCGGTCCGAGAGGAGCGAGCGGGCGGTCTCCGCGGCCCGGCTTGCGTCGGGCACATAGATCACCGGCCCCGCGTATTCCGGGGCTATGCGCAGGGCCGTATGGGCAAGACTGGCGGTCGCCCCGCCGATAAGCAGGGGAATGTCCAGCCCACGGGCTTGCAGGGACCGGGCGGTGTTTACCATTTCGTCCAGCGAAGGGGTGATAAGCCCCGAAAGCCCTATCAAAGCGGCCTGTTCCGCCACGGTTGTTTCCACTATCCGTTCCGGGGGAACCATAACCCCCAGATCGATAATGGTATAGCCGTTACAGCCTAAAACCACGGAGACGATGTTTTTCCCGATGTCGTGCACATCCCCCTTCACCGTGGCGAGGAGTATCTTGGCCGCCGGGGCCGGGCCGCCGGCATCGGGGAAGCGGGATTTTTCTTCCTGGAGCAAGGGTTCCAGGGCCGCCGCAGCCTTCTTCATAACCCGGGCGCTGCGGATCACCTGGGGCAGGTAGAGTTCCCCGGCTTCAAAGCGGTCCCCCACCTCCCGCATCCCCCGCATCAGGGGCCCTTCCACCAGGGCCAAAGGGCGTTCATGGTTTTGCAGGAATTCCAGCACATCGGCTTGAATATACTCGTCCGCCCCCTTGAGCATGGCATAGACGATCCGTTCCTCCACGTTCCAGCCGCGCCAGACGGCGGAGGCGGTTTGTTCCCCTGGGCCTTGCCCCCTTTGCCGGGCGGCTAGTTCCTCAGCCGCGGCAAGAAGCCGTTCAGATGGGCTTGTTGTCCCGCCGTTATTGCGGAACAGGATAAGGTCTTCCACCGCGTCCCGCAGGGGCTGGGGAACCGCTTCATAGGCAACCATGGCCGCGGGGTTGACTATCGCCATGGTAAGTCCCGCCCGGACCGCGTGTTTGAGAAACACCGCATGCATGGCTTCCCGGACAGTCCGGTTGCCCCGGAAACAAAAGGACAGGTTGGTCAGCCCGCCGGATATTTGGACCGCCGGACAATGCTCCCGAATCCAGGCGCAGGCGCGTATAAAGTCCAGGGCGTAGCGGTCGTGTTCGGCTATGCCGGTGGCCACCGAGAGGATGTTGGGATCAAAGACAATGTCCTCCGGGGGAAAGCCCTGTTCCGTCAGCAGTTGGTAGGAACGCCCGGCGATGGCGATCTTCCGCTCATAACTTGCCGCCTGGCCCTGTTCATCAAAAAGCATGACCACCACCGCCGCGCCGTAGGAGCGGGCCCGGCTGGCCTTGGCAAGGAGCGCTCCTTCCCCCTCCTTCAAACTGAGGGAATTGACCAGGGCCTTTCCCTGGACGCAGCGCAGCGCGGCCTCAATAACCTCCCACCGGGAGCTGTCGATCATGCAGGGGGCCTGGGCAATGTCCGGGTCCGCGAGGGCCAGGTTGAGGAAGCGGACCATGGCCGTTTCGGCGTCCAAAAAGGGATCATCCATCCCAACATTGATAATCCGCGCCCCCCGGCTAATCATGTCCCGGGGAATACGCAGGGCCTCCTCGTAGCGCCCGGCCTTGATGAGGCCCAGGAATTCCGGGCTGCCCGCCACATTGGTCCGTTCCCCCACCAGGGTGAGGCTGGCCGCGCCGCCATCCGCCCCAAGGTCCGGCGGAGCGGAGCGGAGGATGAGGGGATTCAAGCCGGCCAAGCAGGTCCCGCGATCCCCGGCGGGCGCTTGTTTGACCGGGGCCCGGGGGCTGTAGGACCGGGCTTTTTCGGCAATGGCGGCGATGTGGGCCGGGGTGGAGCCGCAGCAGCCCCCGGCAATATTGACCAGCCCTTCCCGCATAAGGGTTTCCAGGGAGGCGGCCATGGATCTGGGGCTTTCATCGTATTCCCCAAAACGGTTGGGCAGCCCCGCGTTGGGATGGACGCTTACCCAGCAGGGCGCGGCTCCAGCTAATACGCCGAGGTGGGGCTTGAGAGCCTCCGCCCCAAAGGAACAGTTGAGCCCCGCCGCCCAGGGCTGGGCGTGGAGTATGGAAATCAGAAAGGCATCCACGGTTTGCCCCGCCAAAAGCCGGCCCGCCTTACCGGCGATGGTGGCGGAGATCATGACCGGGACTTCCGCCTCCGCGCCGCCGCCGCGCTTTCGCTCTTGCAGCAGCCGGCGGATCGCCGCCAGGGCCGCTTTGGCGTTGAGGGTATCGTAGACGGTTTCCAGGAGGAGTATGTCCGCGCCGCCGTCCAGCAGGCCCCGGGCGTTAGCATAGTAGGCCGCTTCCAGGGCGTCCCAGGAGACGCCCCGCCTGCCCGGGTCTTCCATATCCGGGGACATGGCGGCGCTCTTGCTGGTGGGGCCCATACTTCCCGCCACAAAGCGGGGCTTTCCGCCGCCGCTGAAACGGTCCGCGGCGTTCCGGGCCAGGGACGCCGCGGCGGCGCTTATCTCATAGGCAAAATCCGCCAGTTGAAAATCATCCAGGGATAGGGCGTTGGCGTTGAAGCTGCAGGTTTCGATAATATCCGCCCCCGCTTCAAGGTAGGCTTCATGGATGGCGGAAATAACGCCGGGTTTGGTAAGGCAGAGAAGATCATTGCAGCCCGATAGTTGTACCGGATGCTTCGCAAACCGCCCGCCGCGAAAATCCGCTTCCTGGAGCTTATAGGTTTGGATCATGGTACCCATAGCGCCGTCAAGGATGAGTATTTTTTGAGCCGCCAGGCTGTCCAGTAGTTTCCGGGTATTCATAGCGGGACTATAGCACATAAGCAGAGAACAGGGAAACGGTAAGAAGCGGGCGGGGCCGCTCTTGGTTCCCCGCCCTTGCGCTCTGATCCAGGGAACCGCTGATTACATTGACTTTGGGTCCCAGGCCCACAATCAGCGCCTCCCTCGAACTTACGGTATCCAAAAGAGTCCGCGGATTGCGAACCTGCGGTTCGACACGAATTAGAAGGGTTTTGTTACCGGAAATCCCTGTTAATCCATGTAATCCGTGGACTCTGTTGAAAAACCGGTTTAACCAGCGCTTCTTACCCGTATTTGCGCAATGAAATGAGCAAATACATCGAACCAAAGGTTTGCGGGAACCGCTGATTGCGGACTTTAGTCCGACGTCAAGTTAATCAGCGGTTCCCTAGGGCACAAGGATCAGCTCATAAGTTCCGGTTCCCAGGCCGATTTTTTCCGCGTGGCTGATCTGGCTCCGCCAATCAGTGGCGGGGTGAATATCCCTCAAGTGATCCGCATGGCCCGCGGCGTCCGGGCCGCCGCGCTCCCGTCCGGCCAGTATGCTCGACGCGATTCCCGGGGCGGCGTTTACCGCGTCGATACAGGCCTTGTCCAGGGCGACCGGGTCAAAGCCGGCGAACATGCCGATATCCGGCACTATGGGGGCGTCATTTTCCCCATGGCAGTCGCAGTAGGGGGAAACCTGGTTGACGATATTGATATGGAAGTTTGGCCGCCCGTCCACCACGGCCTTGGCGTATTCGGCCATTTTTTTGTTCATGTCGCCGTTGGCTGAAGGGTTGTTATTCCTAATGGCGTGGTAATTGCAAACCCCGATACAGCGGCCGCAGCCCGCGCAGCGGTCCTGGTCGATACGGGCTTTCTTCCCATTGTCAAAGCGGATCGCCTCCTGCTGACAGAAACGGGCGCACTGCTGGCAGCCCGTACAGGCGTCTTGGGCAACCTCCGGCTTGCCCGCGTTGTGCATCCGCATCTTGCCCGCCCGGCTGCCGCTTCCCATGCCCAGGTTCTTCACGGCCCCCCCGAACCCGGCCAGCTCATGCCCCTTAAAGTGATTGAGGGAAACCACGATATCCGCGTCCATGACCGCCCGGCCTATCAGGGCGGTTTTGCAGAGTATGCCCCCGCGAACCGGAACCTCCACCTCGTCGGTTCCCTTGAGGCCGTCGGCGATGATATTTTGACAGCCAGTGGACAGGGGGGAATAGCCGTTTTCAAACGCGGCGTCCAGGTGGACGAGGGCGTTATTCCGGCGTCCCACATAGAGGGTATTGCTGTCCGTCAGAAAGGGCATACCCCCCAGGGCCTTAATACGGTCAGCCAGGGTTTTGGCGAAATTGGGGCGCAGGAAAGCAAGATTCCCCGGCTCCCCAAAGTGTATCTTCACGGCCGTGTACTTCTGTTTAAAATCAATTTGCTCAATGCCGGCCTCGCCGATCAGCCGGTCCAGTTTAACTAGGAGGCTTTCGCCCACCCGTGTCCGCATGTTGGTAAAATACACCTTTGAAACGTTCATAGCCTTACCTCACTTGTATGACATGTTACCAGATCGCCGGGGCAATAGCAAGGGCAAACGCGCCCCCAGCCAACAACTTAAGAGATTAGCAGGGGCAAGCCCACTGGCAACAACTTAAGAAATGAGGAAAGGGGAAGTCGCGTGTCCGCTTTGCGGACACAGCCCCTCCGGGCGCGCTTCGTTGCGCCCTACCCCCTCTACGGGGGGCTGCAAAAGCCGCAGGGCGGCTTTTGCTTAAGAGTTTGCGCGGAGCGCAAACTCTATCCGCGCTATCCGGCTTCGCCGGATAGCGCCGCAACGCCCCCGCCGGGGGGCCGAAAGGCCCCCGGTCCCCCCAAACCGGGCTAATCGCCCTCCGCTGGATAGGGGTTATGCTCGATGCCCGCAAGCCGCGTTACAGCCTCGTGGCAGTCTTTCCGCAGCCGCATAACCGCTTCCCGGCGGGGGAGCGAGCTGTCAGGCAGCAGCGGCTCGCCGATGCGCAGGGTGATCATGGGCAGTTTCTTTTTACGCGGCAGGTTCACCAGCGTATAGGGGAAGCGGGGCTTCCGGTAGCTAAAGCCCAGGGGGAGTACTGGCAAATTGTAGCGACAGGCCAGGGTAAACGCCCCTTTCTTGAAGGGCCTTATGGCGTAAAAATAATCCCAACGGGCGCTTTCGGGGAATACGTGTATCCATTTTTTCTTCGCGCGGATTGCGTCGAATGCCTGGTTAAAACCGCGCATGGCGTGAATAGTACCGGGAACCGGAATGCCCCCGGCCCAACGGATGATCCTGCCGTCCCGGCCCATCAGGTTTTCCTTCCACGCGGGAAAATACATCAGCCGGAAACGCAGGGCCTGGAGCACAAACAGAAAATCCCAGCGGTGGATATGGTTGGAAACGGTCATGGCCCCGTCTTGCAGCAACCGGCGGTGTTTGCGCAGACGCTCCCGGCCTTCGATTTTCAAGCCGAAGCGCAGGGGGCTGAGGCGGAACACCAGGGTAAAAATTCCCAGGTGCATAAGGCCCCGCATAAACCTAAACCGCCAGGTTCTATCCAGAAACGGGTAGTTCTGATCTACCATGAGGTCCCGGACTTTGATAAGGGGCGTGATATGTTCATCCGGGCTGGCGGGGTAGGCTATACCCAGATCGGGGATATAGGGTTCCATGAAAAGGCTCCGGGCAAGCATACCGGGTAAGCCTCCCCCTGTCAACAACGTAAGAAAACAAGCGGGGGAAGTCGCGTGTCCGCTTGCGGACACGACCCCTCCGGGCGCGCTTCGTTGCGCCCTACCCCCTCAACGGGGGATCTGCCCCCGTAACGCCCCCGCCGGGGGGCCGAAAGGCCCCCCGGTCCCCCCGCCTCAAAGGAGCGGATTTTTCCACTCTCAATTCTCCATTTGCAATGCTCAATTTAATCAGCGGCTTGCGGGAAGACCGGGAAAGAGCTAGAGTGGGGTAAGGAGCCGGGCATGGAACAAACGCGGGCCATAGGCGAAGGACTAACATTCGAGAAGGTGTGGGCCGCCTTATATGGAAAACAGAGAGCAGATCAAGGCGACCGGCGAGCAGATACGGGCAAACAGTGAAGATATGAAGGCGGCTAATAAGCAACTCAAGGAGCAGATGGAAGCCACCGGCAGGCAGATCAAGGAGCAGGTGGAAGCTACCGAGCGGCAGATGAAAGCCACCGGCAAGCGGATCGGGGAGCTTACCAACCGCTTCGGCGGCATGGTTGAATATATGGTCCTGCCGAACCTGGTAACGAAATTCGAGAAACTAGGGTTTACCTTCACCAAAGCGAACCGCACCGAAATTAAGGATAAGGAACACCATATTTTCCTGGAGGTTGACGCCCTTCTGGAGAACGGCGGCAAGGTAATGGCGGTGGAGATTAAGACCAAGCCCAGCATTGAGGATATACACGATCATAGTGAGCGCATGGAAAAGCAGCGCCAATACGCCGATTTGCACGGCGACAAACGGGTCTACCTGGGGGCAATGACGGGAGTGGTTTTCAGTAACAGCGAAAAGATTTATGCCCTGAAGGTTGTATGGACCAGCGTATCCAGGGTATGGTAAAACGGTCTATGGGAAAAGGACGCATTGCCAATTTTTTTCAAAAATCCGACGCCCTCTATCTCTTGGCGTTTTTTATGCTGCTCATAGGGCTGGGAACGGCGCTGCTCCTGCTTCCCGCGGCATGGGCGCCTGGAAAAGCGGCGCTGGGGAAGCTCAAACCATTGGACGCCCTGTTCACCGCGGCTTCGGCGGTGTGCGTTACCGGCCTTTCCACCGTGTCCATCGCTGATTTTAGCCGTTTAGGCCAGATCATCCTTATCTGCCTGGTCCAGGCGGGCGGCCTGGGGATCATCAGCGTCAGTTCCCTGTTAATGGCCATTCCAGGATACCGGATTGCCCTGTGGCAGCGGAACGTGATCCGGGGGTTTTATGTGGATGGATTGGAATACCAGCCCCGGCGTATCGCCCGGAACATCATAGCCCTAACCTTGGGGGTTGAGGGCCTGGGGATGCTGCTCCTGGCCGCCTGTTTCCGTTCCGCCGGGGTGGAGGATTGGCTTTTCATGGGCTTGTTTCATAGTATCTCCGCGTTCTGCAACGCGGGATTTTCCCCTTTTGCCCAGGGGATCGCCCCCTATGCCGGCCATGCCCCGATCATGGCGGTCCTTATGGCCCTCATTGTGCTGGGGGGGCTGGGATTCATTGTCATGCAGGACCTGGGTATGAGGCTGGCCGGGCAAAAACCCTGTCTGAGCTACCACAGCCGCATCGTGCTTGCCATGACCGCGGGGCTCATCCTGGGAGGGGCGGCCCTCTTTTGGCTTATCGAGCGGAACCGGCTCTTCGCCGCCATGACTCCCGGCCAAAGCCTCCTCGCGGCATTGTTCCAATCCGTCAGCCCCCGGACCGCCGGGTTCGAGGGGGTTCCCCAGGCCGGGCTTACCGAGCTTTCCAAGATGCTGACCGGCATTCTGATGCTGATCGGCGGCGCTCCGGGCTCCATCGCCGGGGGGATCAAGGTAACTACGGTGTTTGTCATCGCCCTGGCGGTAACGCGGCAAGGGGACGGCTGCGGGGATATTAAGCTGCTGCGCCACCGTATTACCGCGTCCACCATCAACCAAGGGGTAGTTTATTTTCTCAAGGCCGTTATCCTGTTCCTGATCTGCGTGGCGGCCCTGTTTGTTACCGAGGGGCAGGGGGAGGGAAAAACGGACGCCATTATTTTTGAGACCATTTCCGCCTTTTCCACCGTGGGACTTTCGTTGAATTTTACCGCAAGCCTCTCGGCGGGGGGAAAACTGGTCATTATCGCGGCCATGTTTGCCGGACGGGTGGGCCTTATCGCCCTGGCCTTCCCCGCGATGCGGCGGCGGAATTACGCCGTTACCTATCCCGAGGGTTCCATCCTGCTGGGCTGACCAACCGGGGCCTTGCGGCCGCTAACAACAACGTAAGGGGGCCGATGCCGCTGTCAACAATTTAGAAATGAGGGAAGGGGAAGTCTCGCGTACCTCCGGGGTACGGCCCCTACGGGCGCGCTTCGTTGCGCCCTACCCCCTCAACGGGGGCTGCCAAAGCCGCAGGGCGGCTTTGGCTTGAGAGTTTGCGCGGAACGCAAACTCTATCCGCGCTATCCGGCGAAGCCGGATAGCGCCGTAACGCCCCCCGGCCCCCCTTGCCTTGTTGACAGCGCCTTGCGGGGGCGCCAATATTCAAGCCAAAACCGCTTTGCGGCTTGGCGCGGCCCGCCCGGAGGCCGGTTTCAGCGTTGCGTGAGGAGGTATGTGATGAAAGAGGTAGCGATTTTAGGATTGAGCCGCTTTGGCCGGAGCGTGCTGGAGGAGCTTTTAAAACTCAAGATACAGGTTTTTATTGTGGATAAGGACCGGCAGCTTATTGACGCCTACAAAGACGCGGCGGCGGGTTCGGTAGCGCTGGATGTGGTCAATGTGGAAACCCTGCGGAAGGTGCTTCCCGACTCCACCGACGCGGTGATTATTGACATGGGGGACCGTATAGAGGCGTCTATTTTGGCCGCCAGTTACTGTAAAAAACTCAATATCAAGACCATCATCGTCAAGGCGGAAACCGAGTCCCATGGGGAGATACTGGAACTGGTGGGGGCAACCAAGGTGATTTTTCCCAACCAGGAAGCGGCAAAGCGCATTACCCCGCTGCTCCTCTCCTCCACCCTCCTCAACTACCTGCCGGTAAGCGGAAAACTGGCGATAGCGGAGCTGGCCATTCCAGAGGCCCTGCTCGGCAAGATGGTTAAAGACGCGGACTTCCTCAAGAACTATAACCTTAACCTTATCGCGGTCCGGGGTCCCGATGAGGACTTTGACCAATTGAACCCCTCCCATATCCTCTGCGCCGGGGACATCGGGCTTTTCTTCGGCGCCGATGAGGACCTGGAGCGGCTTACGGGCTATACCTTGAAGGAACGGAGAAACCTGGCGGGCCGGTTCTTCTCCCTTTTTAAGCGGGCCCTTGCGGACAAGGCCCGGAAGAACGAATAGCCCGGCCCGCCGATCTGGATAATCCTACCGGTTTGTAGTATGCTCATTCCCATGAAACCCTGTAGAGGCCCTTCAGCCCCGGAAGCGCCGCCCCTCAGCGATACGGATTGGGAATGGATGGAATTGGAGCTGCTCTTTGATATTGCCAGAACCTTTGATAAACAGGTGGAACTGCGGACCGCCCTGGGACCCCTGCTGAATCTCCTGGAAAACCGGGCGGGCCTAACCTGGGGCATGGTAACGCTGCTGGACCGGACCACGGGGTGCCTCAAAATTGAAGAAGCCCACGGCTTGAGCGCCGGGGAAAAAACCCGGGGCGTTTACCGGCTTGGGGAGGGGCTGGTAGGCCGGGTCTTTGCATCGGGTACGCCCCTTATCTCGCCGGACCTTTCGAGGGAAACGCATTTTCTCAACCGGGCGAAGAACCGGACCAGGGCGGACATGGGGGGGCTCAGTTACTACTGCGTTCCCATCCAATCGGGCGGAAGCGTGATGGGCACCCTGAGCGCGGAACGGCGCATCCCCCCCCAGTGGCGGGACATGCAAATGGCCCGGGACAAGGCGTTTTTAGAGAAGGTATCTTCCATAATAGCGGACTCCGCCAAGCTGCGGGAGCGTATAATGGAAGAACAATTCAAAATCTGGGGCCGCCCGGCCTTCCCCGACGCCGCCAGCGGGGCGGAGCGCCCTGTAAGCGGCGGCGCGGCGGCTAAGGGCGGCATTATCGGAACCAGCAGCGCCATGGGGCAGGTATACGAGCTGCTCCGGCAGGTGGCCCCCAGCGACGCGACGGTACTCATCACCGGGGAAAGCGGGACCGGCAAGGAACTGGCGGCCGCGGAGGTACACCGGCTTTCCAAGCGGGCAGGACAGGCGCTGGTTAAGATCAACTGCGCCGCGCTCCCGGAATCGATTATCGAAAGCGAGCTCTTCGGCCATGAAAAGGGCGCGTTTACCGGCGCCCTCCAGCAGCATAAGGGCCGCTTTGAATTGGCCCACCGGGGAACGATATTCCTTGACGAAATCGGGGAGCTTACTCCCGCGGTGCAGGCAAAGCTGCTGCGGGCGCTTCAGGAGCGGGAAGTGGAACGCCTCGGCGGCAGCGCCCCCATCAAGGTGGATGTCCGGCTTATCGCGGCCACTAACCGGAAATTGGAAGAGGAGGTGCGAAACGGGCGCTTCCGGGAAGACCTGTACTACCGGCTCAACGTGTTTCCCCTTCACATCCCCCCGCTGCGGGAACGGAAGAGCGATATTATGCTTCTGGCGGATCATTTTACCGAAAAATACGCGGAAAAAAACGGCAAGCTGATAAAACGGATATCCACCCTGGCCATCGATCTATTGACCGCCTATTCCTGGCCGGGGAACGTGCGGGAATTGGAAAACTGCATCGAGCGGGCGGTGATCCTCTCCACCGACATGGTCATCCACTCCTATAATCTGCCCCCCAGCCTGCAATCCGCCGTTTCTACCCACACGGAGCCGGTTACCACCCTGGATGCCGCCCTTTCCCAGCTGGAAAAGGAGCTGATCGTGGAGGCCCTCAAGATCAGCAACGGGAATATGGCCGCCGCGGCCCGCAGTTTGGGCATCACCGAGCGCAAGATAGGGCTGCGGGCCCATCGCTACGGGATCAACTGGCGGCTCTACCGCGCTGGCGAACAGAGAACCAGTAACCAGTAACAACGAACAGAGCGGCGGGCGCCGCCCGCCCGCCGCCCCCCAGGGCCAGCGCATATAAACTTTTGAGCGCATTTTTGCTCCGCAAAAACCGCGCTTTCCGCTTCAATCGCTTGCGCGGGACGGGGGTGCCGCCCCCGGAACCCCCGCTGGGAGGCCAAACGGCCCCCCAGCCCCCCCCCCGCAAAAAGTTTATATGCGCTGGCCCTGCCCCGCCCCCCGTTCTCCCCGTTAAAGGACTATCCGCGCAAAGGGCGGCGCCCGTTCAAGAACCAGGGCAATACGGCGGTGTTCCGGCTGCCGCAGTTCCGGGTCTTTTTCCAGGATGCTAAAGGCGTCAAGCCGTGCTTTTGCCAGTTCCTCCGTATCCCGGACCAGGTCCGCAAGGCCCAGTTTCAAATACCCCGACTGCTCAATCCCGGCGATATGGCCGGGCCCCCGCAGCTTCAGGTCCTCCTCGGCAATAACAAACCCGTCGCTGCTTTCCATCATGACCCGAAGCCGGGCCTTGGCGTCTTCCGTAAGCGCGCCGCTCCCGTCCGGCTGGGGGTCCGCGTATAGGAGAAAACAGTAGGATTGATCCGCCCCCCTGCCCACCCGGCCCCGCAACTGATGAAGCGCCGCAAGGCCGAAACGCTCGGCCTGTTCTATCACCATGCAGCTTGCGTTGGGCACATCCACCCCCACTTCCACCACGCTGGTGGCCGCCAATACCCGGATATCCCCCCGGCGGAAGGCGTCCATGTTTTTTCGTTTCTCCTCCTCATCCAGCCTCGCGTGAATCAACGCGGCGGGAAACCCGGGAAAAATCTCCTGAGCCAGCCGCTTTGCCATAGATTCGGCGTCCTTCAAACCGGCGTTCCCCTCTTCCACCAGGGGGTACACAAAATAGGCCTGCCGTCCGGCGGCAAGCTCCTTGCGGACAAACTCGTACACCCGGTTTTCACCGGACCGTTTTGCCAGGTGGGTTTTTACCGGCCTCCGGCCCGGCGGCAGGTCCCGGATCACCGATACTGCCATATCGCCGAAGAGGGTGAGCGTCAAGGTGCGGGGTATGGGGGTGGCGCTCATCATCAGGAGATCGGGATGATCCCCCTTGGCCATGATGGCCTGCCGCTGGGTAACGCCGAAGCGGTGCTGCTCATCCACCACCACCAGGCCGAGTTTATGGTAGATCACGTCCCGGGAAAAAAGGGCGTGGGTCCCTACTACCACATCGATCTCTCCGGCGGCCAGGTTTTTAAGCAGCGCCGAGCGGCCCGCGGCCTTGATGTTCCCCGTAAGAAACGCGGGCCGTATGCCCAGGGGTTCCAGCAGGGCTGCGGCGCTCTCCGAATGTTGGCGGGCCAGCAGTTCCGTGGGGGCCAGCAATGCCGCCTGTTCTCCGGCTTCCACCGTCCGCAGGGCCGCGAGAAACGAAACCAGGGTCTTCCCAGACCCCACATCCCCCTGAAGCAGCCGGGCCATGGGATAGGGGCCGGATAGGTCCTGGTTGATCGCCAATACCGCGTCCCTTTGGCCCGCTGTCAGCGTAAAGGGCAACCGCTCCATGAGCCGCCGCTGTAGGGGGGAAAAGGAAGCGCCCTCCGCCGTCCGCATGGAGGCGCTGGTTTTCCGCCGCCCCCCCTTGCGCCGCTCCAGGGACTGTATGCCCACCAGTATTTCCAGGTAGAACAGCTCCTCGGCGATCACCGTCCGGCGGGCCAGGGTAAGTTCTTCCAGAGAGGCGGGAAAGTGCAGGGACCTGACGGCCTGGGCTTTCCGCAATAACCCGTCCCGCAGCAGGACCGCCTCGGGCAGTTCATCCTCCAGTTCAGAAGCATAGCGGTCCAATGCCTGCCGGATAAAGCGCCGCAGCAGGGCCTGGGTCAGCCCCGCGGCCAGGGGATACACCGGCAGTATCGCCCCAAACCGGCTTGTATACGCCGCCCCTTCGCTCCCCTCCGCGCCGGATGGGGCCTTTTCCGCCCAGCCCTGTTCCAGGGCCTCAAATTCAAAGGAAGCCGATTGGATTTCCCCGAATTTATAGTAAAACCGGCCCCACAAACGGTAGTATTTCCCCGGCAGCAGTTGTTTTTCCAAAAAAGGGCGGTTAAAACAGACCAGGACGCCCCGGGCGCTTTCATCTTCTATATATACCTTGAGGGTCCGTCCGGCGCCGGGGCCGAACCAATCATGGGCAAGCACCCGGACCACCGTGCAGACCGCGGGAAAACAGCGGTATTCTCCCAGGGGAATAGGACGGCTCCGGTCTTCCCAGTCGCGGGGATAATAGGCCAGCAGGTCGCCCTGGGTGGTAATCCCCGCCTGGGCCAGTGCCCGTATCGCGGCCGGGCCGGCGCCTTTAATCTGGCTGAGGGGCGCGGCAAGTTCCCGGAGGTACATTAGAAAGACAAAAAAAATACGAGGAGGGCGATGATTGGCGGCATGGCAAACATCGCCGCCCTAGAAGGGGAGCCGTAATAAGGCGTTCCTGCCCCAGGCGATCAGGACCCCAAGTCCGGCGGCTAACGCGAGGAGTATGCCAACGGCGATGATAAGCGCCGCAAGGTAGTTGATAATCCGGTTAGGAAAAAGGAACCGCTGTATCCTAAACAGCACGGGCCGGGACAGGGCGTCGATGATCCGCCAAAAGGGACTATACACATTCCGGCGGGTCAGATAGGCGGCGAGCCGGAGCAGCAAAATAACGATAAAAAAACCCAGAATAAAGGATAGGGCCGACCACAGCACGGAAAGCGCTATGGAAAGGATAAATCCCAGGGTAACGGTCCCGTAAAAGGCCAATTGGGAAAAAACCGTATTGCACAGGGAAAGAACCCCCAGGGCAAGTATGGGAGACAGGTCCAACGCGGCAAACCGCAGGGCCCGAAAACGGCGGAACCAGCCCAGGTAGGGGCCGGTGATCGAACAGAGCAGCGCCAGGGGCTTGCCCGCGGGAACCCCGTTGAACCAGGTTATCATAATGCGAATCACAATGAGGATCATGTATAAGCCGGTCAGCCCCGCCAGAATCTGCATAATCATCCGCATAGTAACAGCTCCTCAGCGCCGGAACGTCAAATCCCCCACGCCTCCGCCACCCCGGCGCATTGGGTAAGGGCATTGATATGGACCGTATCCCCCGGACTTCCCAACTGGGTGGCGGTCCGTATCACCGCTTCTTTGCCGGAAACCGGTACATGGATAAAAACAGGGCAGGCGCCGGGATTTTCAATGAGGTAATCCCGCAGGGGATAGAGGCATTCTTCCCGCTCCGCGGCTTGGGCGTCCAGGCGGATATGCACCTCCCGGAACGAGGCCGCTTCAAGCGCCGGGGCAACTGGGTTTGCCGCCCCGTAGGACAGTTTGTCCAGGTCCAGGACCTCCAGAACCAGGAAGCTGGGCTTGCTCCGGCGCCTATCCAGTTTGCCCTTGAAGGCCGCCTTCCCCTCCAAGACCAGGGTATCCCGGCATGCCTCCCAGATCTTTTCAAAAAAAATCAAGTCTATTTCTCCAGTATAATCCATCAGGGAGCCAAAGGCCATAGCCTTTCCCTTTTTATCGGTGTAGGGTTTGAGGGTTTTCAGTATCCCAATGAGGGTATACTCCCCCTCAGCCGCGGCGTCCAGCCGGGCCAGGTTTATGGTTTGCAGCCGCTGCCAAAGGCCCTTATAGTCGTCCAGCGGATGGCCGGAAAAGTAAAAGCCGATGAGATCCTTTTCAATGTTGAGCCGTTCCATCCGGTCCAGCTCCGGGTATTCGGTAAACTCAAAATCAGGATACTCAGGCTCCCCGGTCTCCTCAAACAGGCTCGCCTGGCCGAACCGCCGGTCGTCCTTTTTGTTTTGGGCGTACTCCGCGGCCCGTTCCAAATTCTCTAGCAAGGTCGCCCGGGTCATGCCGAAGGCGTCAAAAGCGCCGGTCTTGATGAGCAGTTCCACCACCTTCTTTCCCACGGTTTTGCTTTCTTCCCAGTCCGGCTCTTCCCCCCGGACCGCGGCCTTCATGGTTATCCGGTCCAGGAAATCCATAAAATTCCGGTAGGGCCCGTCTTGGCGGCGGCGGATGATCTCCTCCGCGGGACCGTCCCCTATGCCCTTAATCCCCAAAAAGCCGTACACAATGCGGCCGTCAACCACCGTAAAGGTCCGGTCCGACCGGTTGATGTCCGGGGGATCAATGGGAATGCCCATTTTCCGGGCTTCTTCGATATAGGCGGGGAGCTTATCCACGCCGGTAATTTCATTGGTGAGGTTGGCGGCCATGAACTCCGCGGGGAAATTCGCCTTGAGGAAGGCGGTCTGGTAGGCCAGGATGGCATAGGCGGCGGCGTGGCTCTTATTAAAGCCGTAACCCGCAAAGGGGATGAGGATGTCAAATATCCGGCCCGCGTCCTTTTCCGTATACCCCCGGGTCTTGGCGCCGGCGATAAACTTCTCCTTTTCCTTGACCATGTCCTCCATCTTTTTCTTCCCCATAGCCCGGCGCAGTATGTCCGCCTCCCCCAGGCTGTACCCCGCGATGGTCTGGGCCACCTGCATAACCTGTTCCTGATACACAATGACCCCATAGGTCTCTTTCAGTATCCCCTCCAGGCTGGGGTCCGGGTATTCGATGGCCTTGCGGCCCCACTTGGAATCGATAAACTGGGGGATATTGTCCATGGGTCCCGGACGGTACAGGGCGTTCAAGGCGATAAGGTCCTCGATGCTGGTGGGCTTTGCCTGTTTCAGGATGTTCTGCATCCCCTCGGATTCAAACTGGAAGACCCCCGCGCTCTTCCCCTCCCCCAGCATAGTAAAGACCGCCTCATCGGTTTCCGAAATGGCGGCGATGCTGAAATCCGCGTAGCCCCCCCCCCGGCGGCGGATAAGGAGTTCCGTGTACTTGATCAGGTCCAGGGTCTTGAGGCCCAAGAAATCCATCTTCACCAGGCCCCGGTCTTCGATCACATCCATAGTATACTGGCTGGCAATAACGCCGGTCTTGGAGTCCCGGTACAGGGGCACATAGTCGGTCAAATCGGTCTTGCCGATGACTATCCCCGCGGCGTGGAAGCTGTTGTGCCGGTTCTTCCCCTCCAGCCGGCGGGCTATGGCGAAGAGTTCCTGGTATTTGGGGTCCCCTTCCAGTTCCCGCAGC
Source organism: Treponema sp. (assembly GCA_031279975.1). Taxonomy (GTDB): domain Bacteria; phylum Spirochaetota; class Spirochaetia; order Treponematales; family Breznakiellaceae; genus JAITHL01. The sequence goes on from JAITHL010000240.1 coordinate 24,782, forward strand.
CGCTTTTCCTGTTCAAAGGCCTTTTTCAAGGTTATCTTGGGGTCCTCGGGGATCAGCTTGGCGATCATATTTGATTCATCCAGGCCAATATCCAGGGCCCGGGCCACATCCTTGATCACCGCCCTCGCCTTGAGGGTCCCAAAGGTGAGTATCTGGCCTACCCGGTTTTCCCCATATTTTTGGGTTACATAGGCGATCACCGCCTCCCGGCCCTCATTGGCAAAGTCCACGTCGAAGTCGGGCATGGATATGCGTTTTTGATTCAGGAAACGCTCAAAGAGCAGGTTGTACTTGAGGGGATCGATGTCGGTAATCCGCAGGGCATAGGCCGCCAGGGACCCCGCGCCGGACCCCCGGCCAGGCCCCACGGGGATGGCGTGTTCCTTGGCCCAGTTGATAAAGTCCGCCACAATGAGGAAGTAGCCGGTAAAGCCCATGGAGATGATCACCGAAAGCTCGTATTCCGCCCGTTCCCGTATTGCCCCGGCGGCCCTGCCGGGGTAGCGCTTTTCCAGCCCCTCCAAGGTCAGGCGGCGCAGGTACTCGCCGGCGTTGGGAAAGCCCGGGGGCAGCGCGAAATCCGGCAGGAGGGGCCCCGGCTTGGGGACCTGGGTCTCGCATTGTTCGGCGATCCGCATTGTGTTAGTAATAGCCCCCGGATAATCTTTGAACAGGGCGGCCATTTCATCACCGGTTTTAAAGTAAAACTCCTCCCCCTGGAAGCGCAGCCGTTTTACGTCGTTCCGTTTTTTGTTGGTCCCGATGCAGAGGAGTATATCCTGGGCCGCCGCGTCGTCCCGTTCCAGGTAGTGCACGTCGTTGGTGGCCGCCAGGGGAATCCCGGTACGCCGGGACATTTCCCCCAGGGCCTGATTCACCCGCCGCTGTTCCGCAATGCCGTGGTCCTGAATTTCCAGGTAAAAATTATCCTTCCCCAGGAGCTCTTGGAACCACCGGGCCCGCTTTTCCGCCGCGTCTTCCTTGTTCTCCAGGATCAGGCTGGGAATTTCCCCAGCCACGCAGCCGGACAGGCCGATAAGCCCCTTGTGGTACTGTACCAAGAGGTCCTCGTCGATCCGGGGTTTATAGTAGAAGCCTTCGGTGTAGGAATAGGAGGAGAGTTTCATCAAATTCCGGTATCCCTCCTCGTTGGCCGCCAGCAGCACTAGATGATAATACTTATTCCGGTGTTCGGAACCGGACTTTTCAAAGCGGGAACCGGGCGCCATGTAGTATTCGCTTCCGATTATTGGATGAACCGGATGTTCCGCGGGATGATCCTTCGATCCCGCGCAGGCTTCCAGGAATTTCAATACCCCGAACATATTGCCGTGGTCGGTTAAGGCCAGATGCCGCATCCCCAGGGACGCGGCCTTTTTCGCCAGGCTTTCCACCGAGGCGGCGCCGTCAAGCAGGGAATAGTCCGAATGGACATGGAGGTGCGCAAAGTCGGTCATGATTTTTATAGTATCGGCGGGGATAGGGGGCCGCAATACCAGATCAGGCCCGGCCTTTGGGCTATGGTTGAGCCGGACGGCTCTTCGCAATCCCCGGACGCTCCGGCCATGCCTCAGGGTATCCCGCCATCCCGGTCTAGCCTAGGGCAGAGTACCGCTCGAAACGGGGGCTAAGAAAATAGGAGGGGGGCAAGCCCCCCTCGCTCCCGCCCCGCTTCGCGGGTCTTCCGCGCCCCCCCATGCGGGGGCACCGCCCCCGCAACGCCCCCGCCGGGGGGCCGCGGGCCCCCCGGTCCCCCCTTTGCCCTTACCCCCGGTTCTTGCCCCGCCGCGGGGCTGAACTCACCCTCGAACTTTTTGAAACGGAAGGAAATATCCTCTGAAATGTCGCTTAATAACTGTTCCTGTAGTCTTGCCAGGGTCCCGCTCATCGGCTGGCGGTATGTTTTGGTCGAAAAAAGGGCCGGAGCGTCAATTTCGAGGGCGGCGGCTATCCGTTCCAACATGGCAAGGCTGGGAAATTTCCGTTCGCTCTCTATCAAGGCGATGTAGTTGGCCGAGGTATCCACCCTTTCAGCCAATTGCGCCTGGGTTATCCCTAAAACATATAGTATTACTTTACCTACAGTAAATTTTACCGGTATAGGCAATATAAAGCCCAAGCCGGCGGCCCTCTGTAAGGGCCTTCCGCTTTTTAGGCTTTTTTTAGGAAAACCGCCGCCGCATAGGTTCGCCGGTTCTGAGAGGAACCGCGGCGGCTTTCAGCCCGCTCTTGTGGGCGGGCCGGGGCGCAAGCCCCAAACAAGTACGGAAAACCGTACGTTACAAGGAGTTCCTGATGAAATGGAACAGCAGTAAAAGGCCGGGCGCTATAGCCCGGGCCGCCGCGCTCTTCAGGATTACCGCCCCCATCGCGGTAATCACCCTGGCCCTGGCCGGATGCGGGGGAAACAGCCCCAAGGCCCTGGCGAAACAATCCTATGACACCGGCCAGCAGGCTTTGGGGGCGCTTTTTAACCCGGCAAAGGCCGCGGAGCTGGAGAAAAAAGCGGCGGACATCGAAAAAAAGGTTGCGAAATTGTCCGCGGCTGACCGGGCGGTTTACGACGCGGAACTGGCCCGCCTGGCGGGGGCGGGTTTGGGCGGCTTGTTTGAGGCGGCGGGGAAAACCCTGGAAAGCGTGAACGCCAAAGACGCGCAAAAGGCTTTGGACGCCGCGGGCGGCCTGATCGATACCGCCCAGGACGCCCAAAAAACCCTGGACGCCGCGCGGGACTCCGCGGACGCGGCCCAAGAAGCGCTCAACGCGCTCAACGCGTTGGGAAACTAAGGAGGAAGACTATGGCTTTTATTTCAGACAAATGGCGGGAGAGCTCCATTTTAACCAAGGGGGCGTCTTTTGCTATGGCGCTCAACACGCTTTTAACGCTGATTGGCAACATCATGCTATTCTCCGTTGACGGCAGCAGCGCGGGAGGCAAGATTTTCTGGTTCCTGTTTACCACCGGCGTTCAGGCGCTGCTTACCTTTGGCATTTTCAAAGTGAACCGCGTTGCCAGAGTTTTTACCATACTGGAGGGGCTTGGGTCGGTACTGGTCGTTGTGGTGATGATAGCGTCCTGGAAATACGTGGCCGGATCAGCCGGAGCGGCCGGAGCGGCGGCGAGCGGCCTGATGGGAATGTTGATCGGCTTGGTTTGGTCGATTATCCCGGCAGGCGCGAAGGCAATCATCGGGATTTTCGTGCTGCCCTATGTCTTGCAGATACTCTCCATGCTGCTGCTCATTATCGGCGGCAAGGATTTTGCCAAAGTTAAGCGCGAAGAGCTATAGCTTGCAAACCTCCCCTGTCCGCCGGGCAAAACCGCGGGCGGGGCGGGACAGGGTTAATCCGCTCAGGCGGTTGGCCGTAAAACAAGACGGCGGGAAACGCCGAAGGAGGTTTTTATGAAGAACAGCAGATTGTTCATGAGCATTTCCCCCAGGGCGGCAGGGTTGTTGGCATTGGTGCTGACACTCATATCCGTCTTTACTGGCTGCGGCGGCGCGCCTAAGGACATTTCAAAAATGTCTTGTGATGATGTATTGAAATATCTTGCCAAAGATTTCAAGGTAAGCGACAAAAATTCTATGATGGCCGCGTTCATAGGAGCTGTTGAGGGGGTCAAGGCAACTCTTGCCGGTTATGAATCTGTCGAAATTTATAGATTCGACGTTAGTAACGCTGAAAAAAAAGCGGAGCTTGACGCTATTCAAGCGTCTGGCATGTTTTCCATGGGGGGATTTTTACAAGTAAAAGCCTTTGTCAAAGGCCCCTTTGTGGTAATCTACCGCGATTTCCCAGACCCGGATAAGCTGGCGGCAGCGTTACAAAAGCTCTAAACACGCCCGGCAAATCCCCCGGCGCATCCGCGGGGTTTGCCATGAAAGTCAAAGCCATAGGAAAAAATGGCAAACCAAAACTGCGCCTTGCCGGATTTTTTGTGACCGCATAAGCGGTTATACATAACTATTTTACAAGCGGGTAACGCCGCGCAAAGGAGTAAACCATGAAAAGTTTAACCAAAAAGAGGAGCGGGCAGCTCCTGGAAGCTAAAATCCGCGGGCTTTTAGCCGTTTTCGCCGCGATGTTCATTGCGGCGATTTTTTCAATTACCCTCTTAGGGTGCGGCGGCGGCGGCGGTAATGTCAGCAAGCTGAACGGAACATGGGTTTATGATGGGGGGGGACAAAGGCGTAGGTACATATGTCTTTGACAATGGGAGCTACCACTATAAAGAGCTCTATAAGGGAACATATACGCTTAAGGGTTCTACGATAACCTTTAAGCAGACCCATATTATAGCAAATCTACTTGGAATTAGTTAAAAAAAGGTATAATAAAGAATGGCATACGATAAGAAATTTAGGCCGCGTGTAATAAAGTATAAAGACGCGGGGCGCGCATTTAAAGAAGCGCATGAGGCATTTGGAGTATACAGCCACCGGTACTACGCTTGGAAAAAACAGTTAGAGGAGACAGGTTCGCTTGAATACCATACCGCGAAAGAGCGTAAAGGCAAAATAGACAAGGCGCGG
>JAITHL010000243.1 GCA_031279975.1 Treponema sp.
CGGAGGTGATGAATATGCTGATGGCCGAATGGAATATGGACGACGCCCTGGCGGTACGCTATGAGGAAGGTCTAGAGCGGGGCATGGAATTAGGTTTGGAGCAGGGTTTGGAACGAGGCAGGGAGCAGGGCTTAGAGCAGGGCCGGGAGGAAGCGATAAGAAGGATATTACGCCATGGAATGAGCCCCGCGGAGGCAGCTCGGATATTCACCATACCCTTGGATATGGTTATGCGGTATGTTGACGCGGCGAATTATCCCTAGAAAACCACTGATTAAACTAGGCTTTTAACCAGGGCCTGCGGATTGCCGCGGATGAACGGCGCTTCAATCCGTGGTAATCCATGTCGAGCTGAAGGTTCTCAATCCGCAGCCCTTTTTAACAGCGTTCTGTTGATCAGCGTTACCCTAGGAGGCCGGGCGGATCAAAACGGTGAAGCCGCGTGTTTGCGGACACGGCCCCTATGCCGGCGCCGCGCCGCCGCCCGCCCCCTCTTGGCAGCGGGCTGCCGCGGTATGTATCCAGGTTAATTCATGCTTATTATGAAAGAGGTGCAGCACAACGCTTCCGGGAATCGCGGCAAAGCGGCGGCTTACGGCAAACCCCTCCCCGGCTCCGGCGCTTCCCTGCATTTTGAGGGTACAAACATAGTTTGTACAAAGGCCCGATTCCAGCCATTGCTCAATCCACCCATACAGCCGTTGCGGATAGCAGGCCGCATCGCAGAACAGCCAATCCACCGGACCAAGGGTTTCAGGCTTCAGGGTAAAAGCATCGTGTTTGATAAAACTGAGCCCCGGCAGGGCTTGTATCCGCGCTTCCAGGGGCGCGCGGTCCACAGCGAGTACCGACGCGCCGAGCCGGAGGAGCGCCCAGGTCCAGCCGCCGGGACTTGCCCCCGCGTCCAGGCACCGGGAGGCCGGGCCGGGCCGGTTCCCGCACAGGGTGAGGGCTTCCCACAATTTCAGGTATGCCCTGCTGGGCGGGAAGTGTTTGTCTTCAATATAAGCGATAGCCCCGCCGGGAAAAGGGCTGCTGCACCGGGCCGAACCGATGAGGGTGCGGGGGTTCACCAGGGTCCAGCTTCCCATGGGCTGGGGCGGAACCGTCCAGGGAAAGGGCCTGGGCTTGGACGGAAGCGGCGGCAGTTTTTCGCTGATCAACGCGCCCCGGCGGAACTGGGTAAAGAGGACGGGCGCCCAGTTCCGCTGTATGCCCCGGAGCGCGCTGGCTGCCTGGCCTATGGAATCAAAGGTAAGGCAAAAAGGCTCCAGCCACCGGTTTTGATGCCAAAATACCGGCGGGCTGTCAGCGCGGGACGAACTGGGTTCAATCTCCGCTTCCTTATAGTAGAGGATGCCCCAGGATTCCTTCCAATCCCCTAACTCCCATTCCAGGTGATCCGCAAAACCCCGGACCGCCTGAAATACCTGCCCCGCAAGCGGCGTAAGGGTCATTCCCCAAGGGCCTTGAAGAATCCGATAGAGCCGCCCTTAGCCGGAAACCGGAGCGCCGGCCTGCCGGTCTTTGCTCAATGGTTCCGCCTGATCCCCCGTATCTGGATGCCAGCTTATATAATCAACAAAGCGCTGAAAGGACTTTCCCTTGGGAAACGCCACAATAAAAAAACCAATCTCGCAGGAATATCCCGCCTCCCGTATCCACCGGGCTTCCCCGGTAATTTTGAATTTGCCGACCTGGGAAACCTTTTCCGGGATAATCTCCAATATATAGCTTTGGCGGGGCTTAATATCCGCATACATGGTACATTCGATACGGCATCCGGCAATGCTGATATCTTTTAAGAGCGCGTACCCCTCAAATACCCCGTCAATCCGAACCTGCCCATTACCGGGATACCGGGCATTTTTCCTTTGAATAAACATATTACGCCTATTTTGTCCTATAGGAAGGTCTTTCGTCAATTCATTTTTTGCGGGGGTATCCCCGGGGCCTGTCGCGGACAGCCTGGTCCGCCACGGCTGCCCGCGACAGACCAACGGATTTCCTGGCATGGAGGAGCCTATACTCAGCGGTAAAGCTGGACCATGCGTAAAAAGCCCGGTTTAACCGCCATTGCTCCGGGTATAACTAGTGTCTGTCTATAATGTGGACACATTATGAACAGACACTAATTAAGTTCAGGGGGATATTGAGCGCCCGGCAGCCTGGGCGGTGTTCATGCCGTAGTTGAGCCGGTTTTTTATCCCCCGCCTTCGGCCTTGTTCGCAGCCCTCTGCCCGGCTCTCCTGCCCAATCTAATAGGCCGGATACTTCCCGCCTAGTCCTTATACGCCTTGAATACCGCCTCCACCGTCTTAATAAGGTCGTTTACCAGCCGTTCCAGCATATTCTGATGAAGCTCCGGCGTTTCACCCTGTCGGAACAGATCGCCTAAATCCACCTCAAGCCCATTGGCAATGCCGGACAGGGTTTCCGAGGTGGGATAACGAATATCCCGCTCGATTTTACTAAGAAAAGTGATTGAAATGTCCGCCTTTTCCGCAAGGGCGGCCTGGGATAACTGCCTCTGTTTCCGGTAAAACTGAATCCGCCTGCCCAAAAGCACCAGTACATCTTTCCCGTTTAGCATACACTAAAAATGACCCGATGTGTCTATGATTTATTGAACCATAAGGGTCAAACACTTGAAAAAAGCCTATATGTCCTATTACTATAGGACTGTTTCGTTTTATCTAGTTTCGCCGTCCTCCTTGTGGCGGCGATTTTTTCCTTCACCCTATTGGGGGTGTCCCACCGGTAACGATTCTGGCGGCAGGAACAACAATGGGACCGGTGGGAGTAACGGCAACCAGACAATCATCAAGCAGTATTCTGGTTGCATGGTATTCCGTAACAGGAGCTGTGAGCTATAAAGTATACTACGCGGCAATTCCTCCGGAGAGTATACGGAAATGGACACAATAATGTTGGGCCCTTATATTGCCAAGACCGGGTGGGGGGCCAAAGGATACGGGCCATTTCAAGGTAAAGGCATGTAATGATGCCGGTGAAAGCGCTTTTTCTTCAGTTGTATCCGCAGGACCAAACCTTACCGGGGATCCCAGTGATGGGACCGCCGAAACCCTTACATCGGGAAACTGGAAGAATGGCCATATTAGTACATCAGGCGGCGTAAAGTGGTACAAAATTACGAGGGACGGCTCTTTCTGCCTCTGGGGGGTTCATAAGAGCAGTTATGGCTCGCACAAAGGGAACGAGTCCCTTGACGCGGAAGTGTCTATATAGTGTCTGTCCATAAAGCCGGTTACTTTATGGACAGACACTATATAATAGAGCTGTTCTGAAACTGAAGTTTCAGAACAGCTTCCGCTTAAGAACGCGGTTTCATAAGGCTTTAGCCTGAGAAACCGCAGGACGTATTCCGAAACCAACCGGGTTTTGGAACACGTCTAATACCTATGGAGAAAAAACAGACGGCCCATTTGATCTCACCTGGGGATGGCGGCTAGGGTCCCCTGGATGACTGTCAAAAAGGCGGTCAATCCTTTTTATAGATGGGAAAACCAAAGACCTATCGCCGGGAGAGACTACTGTGGAAAAGGATACCGCAAAAGAAGCGCCTAATAAAAAATCCCCGCCCCAAGGGGCGGGGTATTTACCCCAAGGGAATAAAGGGTGGAAACCGCTTGCCGTACAGGATCGGGAAGAGGCGGCATATATGCCGAAGCCATAGGGCTGGAACAGGGCGAGAGCCAGAGTCCTATAGCCCGAAGACTGGGGCGGGACAAGCCGGCTATTTGACGGGAGGGCTGCTGGAACGGCGCGCCGGTACGTGATTGCCGTTACCGGGCGAACCGGGCGCGAGAACGCTCTGACCGGCGCAAACGGGAGAGCCGCGTGAGGGAGAGGATGGCGGACGGGCGTGTTCGCAAGCGCGTTGAGGAAAAACTCACGGAGGAGGCGCGGTATCCTAAGCGCGTAGCCGGACGGCTGGCGCTTGACCTGCCGGTGAGCCATGAAACCCTATACCAGTGGATTTACGCGGAACGGCGTGATTTGATACAACACCTGGTTTGCGGGCTTATGAAGCAGCGAAAGAGGTCAAACAGCCATAAATCACGTGTTGGAAAGACACCGGAAAGGCGGGATATTACGGAGCGTCCCGCGGCATTCTTTGGGCGGGAGGAAGCCGGGCCTTGGGAAGCGGATACGGTAGTTTCCCGGCGGAGCAAAGCGGCGGCGGTGGTATTTGTGGAGCGTAAATACCGTTATTACATCGCGGTAACGATCAAGGACAAAACGGCTGAGGAGACGCTCCGGGCGGCGGTATTGGCCTTGAGCGCGTTTCCCCAGACGCTATTAAAAACCATTACGTTTGACAACGGGCTTGAGAACGCGCCGTGCGGGAGTATAGACGCGGCGCTTGGAAGGGCGTCATATTTTTGCAAGCCGTATAACCGTTGGGAGCCGGATACGAAGTATCCGCGGGGAGCATAGAGAGCCGGAACGGAATATCGCTAAAATTTTTTCCGAAAAAGCATGATTGGGGATAGGCTAAAAAAACGGAGCTTGATAGGGTATTGCGTAAGATTAACGCGATGCCGGTGAAGTGTCTGTGCTTTCGTACGCCATACGAGGGTTTAATCCGTCGCGCTTGCTGGTTGAATCCAGCTGCCTTCCAACTCCTCCCGTAACTCTATTAGCGGCTCCTTCGATGATAATAAGGCCCGTTTCTCCTAGCATCTCTTTGATTTCGATAATCTTCCCTCTTTTTCCCTATCCAGCAAAAAGCCCTAGGGTAAAAACCGTTGGCGCCGGGGTTTCCACAATCATAAATATCCTGGTGGAAGGCGGCGTCAACAAGCCGAAAAAGAACCCCGCCTTTTGGGCGGGGTTCTTTTTTACCGCAGCGCCTCCCGCAATCTCGGCACATTGGCCTTTTGTATTTCCAGGAAGGTAAGCCCCCGGTCAAAATCACGCTTGGTAATGTTATGGCAAGCGTGGAGCAGCAATTTTTTCGCGCCCGTTTCCGCCGCGATGGTGTCCGCCATTTTTTCATTGGAAAGCTCAATGTGGAACACCACGGGAATTTTTTCCGCTTTAATCTTGTTGATTAAAAAGGCAATCGTCGCCGCGCTCGGCTCGGTTTCGGTGGAGCAGCCGGGGAAGGCGGCAAAATATGTGAGGCCGTAAGCGTCGGCAAAATAGCGGAAGGGGAAGCGGTCGCCAAAGACAATGGTTTTCCGTTTCGCGCCGTCCACCACCGCCTGAAATTCCTTGTCCAGCGCCCCAAGCCCGGTGATATAGCTTTCCGCGTTTTGCCGGAAAAGCGCGGCGTTTGCGCTGTCAATTTCGCATAACGCGCCGGTTATCGACCGCACAATGCGTATGGCGTTTTTCGGGGAAGTCCAGACATGTTCGTCATAGGCGGTCTCTTCTTCATGGCCGTGCCCCAGCATCTCCGCCACCAATTCGTTTTTTGATAACGCGGAAGGGTAATAAGTCGGATAGTTGACTGGATTTTTATCCGCCATAAACACATCAAAACTTTCATTGCCCGAATAGATGTGAAAATGCTCCGCTTTTTGGGGGGCGTGCAGATGATCGCTGAAGAGAACATATTTGGGCGCCCCATTGGCGGCCCCAACAGCCTCGAATTTGTACCGAACCCAGAGCCCTCCGTCATCTTCGGTGATAACGCCGGTTCCCCGGTATGCGTACCGCGCCTTCGCCGGCTTGCCTTTGGTGTAAAACGTCATGGAATCATTTTCGATAACGATCCGCTCAACGTCTGTCGCATAACTGGTTTTATACTGCTCAAAATATTCTTTCGCGGTTTTTTCGCCGCTTTCCGCTTTGTGTTCCATCACCGGGTTCAAGGTCCCGTCCAGCACATGGGGATACACAGACTGCCAGTCCCCCGCCCAGTCGGACAAGGCGCGGTCTTTCACATCACTGAGGGTGAACTCCTCGTGCCCGTGTCCATGATCGTGTTCATGTTCATCGTCTTCCATGCCCTCAACGATTTCTTCTTCCACCAGGTCAACCGCGTCCATCATGCGGACTACCTTCATCTTCGAGGTGTCCATGGATTCAAGAATCCGGTCAACCCACGCGTCTGATTCGCCGCCGGTATAAATGAACATCGAGCTGTTCTGAATTCTAATAATATCCCTCGGCGTCGGCTCATAGGAATGGCTTTCCGCCCCGGGGGGCAGCAGCATGTGCGCGTTTACCTTGTCCCCGGCGATCTGCCGGGCAAAATCATAAGCCGGAAAATTGGCCGCCACCACATCGGGCTTTCCATTATTCGCCCCGTCTTTTTTCGGGCCCGCGAACAGGGCGCAGACAGACAGGGACAGCATTAGTACGGTAAATAAAAACCGTTTCACGTGATACCTCCAGTATAGAGAATTCCACATCTCCCCTGGGAATTTGATTTGAGGAAATGTGATTGTCAGATTACGCTTGGGAGGGTTAGGTCAACAATTAAATCGTACTTTTAATTCGATGGGTTTTTTTGCGAAATAAAAATGCCGCGGTTTTACAATAGAAGCGGCATACCTAATGAAGCCCGCAAGCAATACACACACGCCGAGGCGTCCAAAGGCTTCTATGATCCTCAGGGCAATCTGGATTTCAAGGCAGATCTGGCAATTTTGCCCGGTATGGTCATGGTGATGCTCTTCAATGACAAAAATTCCCGCAAAAACAACGGCCAATGCCAGCCACGCGGTCATTACAGCGGTAAAAAGGGTGTTTTTTCCCGGTAAATTTGCCATAAGCCTAATCTAACATAAGGGGAAAATTTTTGCAATGGGCTTTTCATCCAGGGCCAGCGCATATAAACTTTTTATGGGGGGTCTGGGGGGCCTTTCGGCCTCCCAGCGGGGGTTCCGGGGGCGGCGCCCCCGTCCCGCGCAAGCGATTGAAGCGGAAAGCGCGGTTT
>JAITHL010000029.1 GCA_031279975.1 Treponema sp.
TGAACCGGGGCATTTCAGGAAGCCCGGAACGGCGGGGAACGAACTGGCCGGGCTGGCATTAAGCGCATAGCGGGCCGGGAGCTGTCTGGGAAAAGATTTTTGTAGAAATCATCTTTTCCCTTGACAAAAAACATAGGATTACACGGATTTTTATGGATTATACCGGTTCCGGGGAACTGAAATCCGTGTTAATCTATGTAATCCGTGGACCTCCCTTGGTTATTCTTAAGGGGAACAACTATAAAACAGGCTCAATTGCCTTTATAATAGGGTTTTATAGGAACAAACTATTTCTTTGCAGGTAAATGCAGCAGCCCCCGGTTTTTCCCCAAAGAACTTGAAAATTTAAACCGGTTATACTATCCTTGATCTATCAATCTATAAAAATAAAATACAAAAAGGGGCTTGAGGTGTCTAAGAACGGTTTAACCCAGCGGGTACATCGAATACTTTCGGCTGATTCACAGGAAGAAGCGCGGCGTTTTAATTCGGATCAGATTTTGCCGGAGCATATTGTCATTGCTATGCTTCGGGAAGGGGCGGGTACTGCCTGCAAAGCCCTGATGTTTTTACGGATAGACCTTTTGGAATTCAGGCATACCATGGAAAACGCCATTCCCCGCATACCGGGCATCTTAATCCACGGCGATGTGCCCCCCTCTAAACGTACCAAAACCATGTTGGAAACTGCCACCGAGGAAGCCCGGTCAATGGGCAGCGAGTTCCTTGGAACCGAGCATCTGCTGTTTGCCGCCATGCGTGAACAGGATTCGAGTGTGCAGGTGTACCTTAATCAGCGCGCGGTAGATGCGGACATGCTGCGGGTGGTGGTGCAGTCCACTTTTAACCGGCCTTCCGGCAGCCGGGCCGGGGGGGAATATTTTTCGGCAAACGCCTATCAGCCGTATTTTTTTCAGCGGGAACGGCCCGCAAAATTCCAGGACCAGCGGCAGGAACACCGGGCCGGCGCCGAAACCGAGCGGCAGAATCCAAGGGTAAGGCCGGCTACCTATCCGGTGCTTACCCCCACGCTTGACAATTTTTCCCGCGACCTTAGCTCGCTGGCAAGGGCGGGAAAACTGGACCCGGTGGTAGGCAGAAAAAAAGAAATAAGCCGGGTGGTGCGTATTCTTGCCAGAAGGACCAAAAATAACCCCATTCTGATAGGCGAGCCGGGGGTTGGGAAAACCGCTATTGTAGAAGGGCTGGCCCAATTGCTTGTTTCCGACAAGACCCCGGAAGCGCTGTCTGGAAAGCGGATACTTTCGCTTGACATGGGAGCAATCGTGGCGGGCACCAAGTACCGGGGGGAATTTGAAGAACGCCTGAAAAAAATAATGCGGGAGATTGCCCAGTCGGGCAATGTGATTCTTTTTATTGACGAGATCCATACGATTATTGGGGCCGGCGGGGCCGAGGGAACCATCGACGCTTCAAACATGCTAAAACCCGGACTTTCCCGCGGCGACATTCAGTGCATCGGTGCAACCACCCTTGCCGAGTACCGAAGGCATTTCGAGAAAGACGCCGCGCTTGAGCGGCGTTTCCAGGCGGTGCTGGTGGAGGAGCCGGGAATTGACGCTACCCTGGAAATACTTCGGGGTATTCAGAAAAAGTACGAGGATCATCACCGCGTGGTATATGCCCAAGCGGCGGTGGAACTGGCGGTAAAACTTGCCTTTCGGTATATAAGCGGACGCTGTATGCCCGACAAGGCTATCGATGTTCTTGATGAAGCCGGGGCAATGCGGAAGCTTGAAAACACCAAAGAGCCGCCGGAAATTGCCGGCATCGAGGCGGAGATTCAGGAACTAAGCGAGGAAAAGAGCGTACTGGTAACCGCCCAGGATTATGAACATGCCGCGGTTGTGCGGGATAAAGTAAGGGCCCTGCGTTCACGGCTGGAAGCGGCCCGCATTGCCTGGGAACGGGTTTATAACAAGGAGCGGGTACAGGTTGAAGAAGACGATGTGCGCCGCGTTGTAGCGGAGGCAACCGGCATTCCGCTGATGCACCTGGGGGAACACGAATCGCGGCGGATGCTGTTGATCGAGAAAGAGCTGCACAAGTCGGTAATCGGGCAGGATGACGCGGTACAGCGCATTGCATCGGCGATACGGCGGGCCCGGTCAGGGGTTTCTTCGCCCCGGCGGCCTACGGGTTCCTTTATTTTTTTGGGGCCGACAGGCGTTGGCAAAACGCTGCTGGCAAAGCGTCTTTCGGAATACCTGTTTGGCAGCGAGGACTCCCTGGTGCGTATTGACATGTCCGACTTTATGGAAAAACACAATGCCTCGCGCCTGGTAGGAGCGCCGCCGGGCTATATCGGCTACGAGGAAGGGGGGGCGCTAACCGAAAAAATACGGCGCAACCCCTACCGGGTGATCCTCTTTGACGAAATTGAAAAGGCCCACCGCGATGTGTTCAATCTGCTTTTACAGGTACTGGAAGAAGGCGAACTGCGTGACAATCTGGGGCATACGGTCAGCTTCCGCGAAACCATAATCATAATGACCAGCAACGCAGGGGGGCGGGAAATCTCCCGCGATTCCCGGGTGGGGTTTGCCTCCGGTTCCGGTTTAATGAGCATGGAAGAAATTGAATCCCAGGCCCTTTCGGAACTGCGTCGGCTTTTCAATCCTGAATTCCTTAACCGCATTGACGATGTTGTAGTCTTTCATCCCCTTAGCATAAAACAGATCGAGGCAATTCTCGATTTAGAGACAAGGGAACTTTCCCGCCGGCTTGCCGAACAGTCGTACCGCATCCGCGTTTTGCCTTCCGCCAGGGAAGCCCTTATCAAAAAGGGCTGGGATCCCAAATTCGGCGGACGGCCCCTGCGCCGGACCATTCAGAAGGAACTGGAAGACCCCCTTGCGCAGATGATCCTGGCCGGCGGCTGGCCGGTGGAAACGGTCTTTATCGCCGAGGCGCGCAAGGGAAACATCAGGATTTCAGGAAAAAAGCCCCATCTGCGGGAAGCAGCCGTTTCCTTTGCGGAGGAACTGGTTCCGACCCTGTAAAACCCGGCGTTTTGCGGTCTCTCTGGCTATACTCTGGATCCTCTAGGGCAAAATGGTTTAATTTTTTTATTCGCGCCGAAGGGGTTTAATACCCACTGTCAACAACTTAAGCGTATCCGGCGGGGGCGTTGCGGGGGTGGAACCCCCGCATGGGGGGTAGCGGAAGCCCGCAGGGCTGGAGCTAGGGGGGCTTCCCCCCTCCTGGTTTTTCTTAAGTTGTTGACAGTGGTTCCGGCTCCCCCTGCCCTCCCCCATGCCAGATTGGCCCTACAGTGTGGATCACCCGCTTGCAGTATCGCTTATGACGCCAAGCGCCTTTGCGCTGCCTCGCGAAACACATTCGTTTAGAGCCTATTCAAAATCTGGAATTTTGGCGTTGCAAACGCCAAAATTCTACCTTGCAGGCTCCATCGAACCGAAGGTTCGCAGAGCCCGAAAATCGGGATTTTTGCGGTCTATTGACTGCAAAAATCCACAATTTGAACAGGCTCTTAGGGCAGCACATTCCCCGCGGCCAGGTAAATGGCGTACCACTCATCCCTGGTCAGGGTGATCCCGGCGGCTTTAACGCAGTCCCGCAGACGCTCCGGGTTCATGGTACCCGTAACCGGCTGGAACCGGGCCGGATGCCT
>JAITHL010000034.1 GCA_031279975.1 Treponema sp.
CCGGTTGGTTTCGGAACACGTCCCGCGGTTTCTCAGGCTAAAGCCTGCGGACTAAAGTCCGGTGAAACCGCGTTTTTAAGCGGAAGCTGTTCTGAAACTGAAATTTCAGAACAGCTCTAAGGCGTCCGCATTATAGACAGACTCTAATTACCCAGGCCGCCGCCGCGGCGGAACAGGGAAGATCAGGTTCCGCCCGGCGGCTTACGGGAAGTAGCGTTTAAGCAAGCCCTTGAAGCCGGAGCCATGGCGGGCCTCATCCTTGGCCATTTCATGCACCGTGTCGTGAATGGCGTCCAGATTCTTCTCCTTGGCCCGCTTGGCCAGGTCGGTTTTCCCGGCACAGGCGCCGTGTTCCGCTTCCGCCCGGAGTTCCAGGTTCTTTTTGGTGCTATCAGTAATAACCTCGCCCAGGAGTTCCGCAAAACGGGCGGCATGATCCGCTTCCTCAAAGGCATAGCGTTTAAAGGCGTCGGCAACTTCTGGATACCCTTCCCGTTCCGCTACCCGGCTCATGGCGAGGTACATCCCCACTTCGGAACATTCCCCCTGAAAATTCGCCCGGAGGTCCCGAAGTATATCTTCGTCCGCGCCCTTGGCTACGCCGACCACATGCTCGCACGCATAGGCCGCTCCCGCTGTTTGCTCCTTGAACTTAGACGCCGGAGCCTTGCATTGGGGACATGCCGCGGGAGGTTCATTCCCGGTGTGAACATAGCCGCACACTGAACAGACCCATTTTTTCATAATACTCTCCATATATAATGATAAAAATTACAACGGCATAGGCCGTCGTTATCCCTTTGCTCATACGCCCGCCGGGGAACCGGCGGGGACCCCTTGCCGGTCAAGGCCGCCGCAGGCTTTACAGACCCCGTAAAACACGGTCCGCCGAATATCAATGGTAAACCCCAGGGCCTCAAAAACCGGCGGCTCAAGGCCCGCGATTTCCTTCCCGGCAATATCCAAAATATACCCGCACCGGGTACAGATAACATGGGCATGGGGACGCGCCTGGGCGTCAAAGCGCTCCTCGCCGCCTATCACCCCCAGGGAGGCGATGATCCCCTCTTCCAGGAAGAGGGCGATGTTCCGGTACACCGTGCCCAAAGACAGGTCTGGAATAACCGGCTTAAGCTGCTGGTACACCCATCGGGCGCCCGGATGGGAATCGGCTGACCGTATGGTTTGTAATATGGCGTCCCGTTTTTTACTGTTTTTCTTTCCCATTACGCCCGAAGGACCAAGCCCTTCACGATTACCCTTTTACCGCGCTTGCGGCTGCTCCAACAGCCGCTCTTTTTAATAATGATTATTATTAATCTATGCTAAGGGGCTTTCAAATGCAAGCGCCCAAGCGCCCTTTTTTTCCTATAAAACCCCAGAATTCGTATAAAGACCCGGAAAGCGCTAACGCGGCGGGGCCAGGGCGTATAAACTTTTTATGGGGGGTCTGGGAGGCCTTTCGGCCTCCCGCGGGGGTTCCGGGGGCGGCGCCCCCGCCCCGGCAGTTGGTTGCATTAGCCCCGGGTAACCGGTATGATGAGAAACCGCCTATAATAGGCGGGCTTCCTTAAAACCCGCATTTTCGCGGCATAAGGGCTGAGAAAACGCAATGCCTGTCCCTAAAGCAACCGGCTATAAGGACAGGCCCTATTGAGCGATTTGGTAAAGATTAGCGGGGACGCCCTAAAAAACGGCGTTTTGAACGGCCCCGGACCAGGGCGGCCCTAACAGTATAGCGAGGCATCATGCAATCCCTAGGTATCAATATCGGCTCGACCAGTCTAAAAATGGTGTTAGCCGAAGGATTCGGCCCGTCCGGAGCGCGGCCCCAGCAGGGGCGCATACTCTGGAGCGCGGCCACGCCCCATGAGGGGGATTTCAGCGCGGCGGCGCAGCGGCTCATGGCTGAAGGAATGGTTCCCCAGGGGATTCCCGCCCTGGTAACCGGCAACGAGGGCCGGTTTATGTTCGAGGTTTCCGGCACCCTGGAGCCGCTCTGCGTAGAGGCCGCGCTCCAGGCCCTGGCATTGCAAGCCGGCGCGGTGGTCAGTATGGGGGGGGAGGACCTGGTGGTCTATTCCCTGGATGGGGCCGGGAAGATTGTCAATAATTTTTCCGGCAATAAATGCGCTTCCGGCACGGGGGAATTTTTAAAGCAGCAACTCGCCCGGATGGATATGACCTTGGACGCGATTGACCGGGTCCCGGACGACGCCGCAGTGTACCCCCTCTCCACCCGTTGTTCGGTATTTATGAAGAGCGACTGCACCCACCGGCTGAACAAACGGGAGGCCACGAAAAACGATATTGTCCTTTCCCTGTCCGACGTTATGGCCGTGAAGGTCGTTGATTTCCTGAAACGGGCGAAGGTTGCCGGCGGACGGGTGGCGCTTACCGGGGGAATCACCTTGAACCGCCACATCATCCGGTTTATCCGGGAGAAGGCGCCCCAAATCGAGTTTATCATCCCCGAATCGGCCCCGGTATTTGAGGCCCTGGGGGCCGCGGTCCTGGCGCCGGCCTGCGGGAGCCCCCTGCCGGCGGCGGACCGGCTGCTCAAGCCAAACGCCGTCCGCTTCGGCAATTTGAAAGCCCTGCGGGACTGGGAGCCTAAGGTCCAGACCTTTGGGGCGGCTGAAGTCAAGGTCCGTCCAGGCCGGAGCTACATCCTGGGGGTAGACGGGGGCTCCACCACCACCAAGGCATGCCTGGTGGATAGGGAGACCAATGAGATCGCGGCAAGCCACTACGGCAGAACCCACGGGGACCCGGTAAAGGCCCTCAAGGAATGTCTGCGGATCATCCAAGACAAGGTGGCCGCCGATACCGGGGACCGGCGGGCGGATATACGCCTGGCGGCCGCCACCGGGTCCTCACGGGAGATACTGGGGGTGTTTCTGGAAACCCCGGGGGTCTACAATGAAATCATCGCCCATGCGGCGGGCGCCGCCTACTTCGATCCAGAGGTGGAGACCATCTTTGAAATCGGCGGCCAGGACGCGAAGTATGTCTTCCTGAAAAACGGCGTTCCCATCGATTATGCCATGAACGAGGCTTGTTCCGCGGGAACCGGCTCCTTCCTGGAGGAATCCGCATCGGGGGACCTTTCCATCCATGACGCCCAAGACATCGGCCCCATCGCCCTTCAGTCTGACGGGCCCCTGAAATTCGGGGAGCACTGTTCAGCCTTTATCAACTCGGATATCCGCAAGGCGGTCCAGCAGGGGGCAAGCCGGGCCAATATTACCGCCGGCATAGCCTGTTCCATTGTGGCCAATTACCTGAACCGGGTGGTGGGAAACCGCACCATCGGGGGTAAAATATTCCTCCAGGGCGGGGTTGCCAAGAATCCGGCGGTCCCCCTAGCCTTCGCCATGCTCCTGGACAAGAAAATCCTGGTTCCCCCCGCGCCGGAACTCATGGGCTGCTTCGGGGTCGCCCTGCTGGCCAAACGCAAACAGGCAGAGGGGCTCTTGGCGGAAACCACGGTAGCCATGGATGAGCTTATTGCCCGGGAAATCGGCTATGAGCGGGTCTTTTCCTGCGGGGCCTGCGAAAACCGCTGCCCCATCCAGGTGCTTTTGGTGGCTTCCCCCGCGGCCCCGGCGGGCCGCCGGTATATGTTCGGCGGCCGCTGCAATAAGTATACCAATATGCGGAAACAGGTGGACCTGGAATCGGTTCCGGTCTTTGACTATGTGGAAAAACGGCAACGGCTGCTTTTTGAGGATTTCGCGGCCCCGGCGGGCCGGCTCGTACCGTTGCGGCCCTACACGGTTGGGATACCCCGCTGTTTTTCCACCCACACCCTCTATCCCCTGTACTCCTGGTTCTTCCATACCCTGGGTATCAGGACCTTCCTCTCAAACGAGGCGGCCCATGAGGGGATAGCCCGGGCCGAGTCCGCCTACTGCTACCCCGCGGAGATCGCCCACGGGGCGGTACAGGATTGTTTGGACAAGGGGGCTGATTATGTGCTCCTCCCCCACTTCCGGGACATGCCCAGCTATGAAACCACGGTTCACGCCAATTTCTGCCCCATTACCCAGAGCCTTCCCTATTATATTGAAAAGGCCTTTCCCGATGTGGATAAAACCAAATTCCTCCCCCTGGTGGTAAGTTTCAAATTTGGGGAGGCCAAGGCCCTGGAGCTCTTTACCCTTATGGCTAAACAGCTCGGCGTCAGCGCGGAAGAAACCAAGGGGGCCTTTGAAAAAGCCCGGGGGATGCAGGACGCCTATTTCGACGCCGCCCGGCGGCTGGGGGAAAGCGCCCTGGCTGAGGCGCGGCAGGCGGACCGTCCGGTAATCGCCCTGTTAGGCCGGCCTTACAACGCCTTTACTCCGGAGGCAAACATGGGGATACCCCGCAAATTTACCACCCGGGGCTATTCCATCATCCCCTTTGATATCCTTCCCTTTGGAAACCAGGATATATTCCCCAATATGTACTGGTACTACGGCCAGCAGGATGTGAAGGCCGCGGAACTTCTGAAGGAAGAAGAGCATATCTATATTACCTATATCACCAATTTCTCCTGCGCCCCGGATTCTTTTATCCTCCACTATATCAAGTGGATCATGGGGCATAAGCCCTTCCTGATCCTGGAACTGGATTCCCATTCCGCGGACGCCGGTATCGATACCCGGGTAGAAGCCTTCCTGGACATCATAGACGGCTACCGGGCGAAAAAATCCGCCCTGGAAGCGGAACGCTACCATAACGGCTGGCGCTTTGTGTTCGATCCCGCCGCCGCGGATAAAAACGAAGAACTGCGGCTGGAGAACGAAAAAACCGGGGAACGCCAGCCGGTTAAGCGGAACAAGCGGGTCAAGGTGCTCCTCTCCAACATGGGGGCCATTTCCACCGAATACGTCGCCGCCGCGGTGCGGGGTCTGGGGATCAACGCCGAGGCCCTGCCGGTGGCCACGGTTAAGACGGTGCAGGCCGCCCGGTCCCACGCATCGGGCAAGGAATGCGTGCCCAGCCATCTGGTCCTGGGGAGCGCCCTCCAGTATTTCTCCAGCGGGAACTACCGGAAGGATGAACTCTATCTGCTCTTTGTCCCCATCACCACCGGCCCCTGCCGGACCGGCCAGTACTTTGTGTATTACGAGAACCTCTTCCGGGACCTGCGGCTGGAAAATGTGGTGGTCTTCATCCTCTCGGCGGATAACTCCTACAATGAGCTGGGACCCGGATTCGCCCGGGAGATGTGGAAGGGCCTGGTACTTTCGGATTACCTCAAGGATATTCAGACCTCCCTCCTGGCCGTCGCGGAAAACCGGCGGCAGGCCCTCATGGATTATGAACGGTCCTGGCGCGGACTCATGCATACGGTGGAGCATAATCCCAAGGGCATCTGGCGGGAGCTTGAGCGCCTGGCCCAAGAGGTAAAGCGGATACCCCTGAAACGCCCGCTGGCCGGCTGCCCCCGGGTCCTCATCGTGGGGGAAATCTATGTACGCCGGGACGATTTTGCCGTGGGCGAGCTTATTGAGTTGATGAGCGAGCGGGGCATCGCGGTAAAGGTGGCGGGTATCTGCGAATGGATACACTACCTGGACTTTGTCCGGGAGTATGCCCACGCCAAACTCCTGAAGCTCCGCAAACCGGGCCGGCGGCTTTTTTCTAAGCCCTGGCGGGACCTGAAGCTGCTGGAGATCGAAGAATGGTGGAAACATTCTATCGAAAAAAAGGTCCTCCGCATCCTGGGCCCCACGGACCTCATCCCCGAAACGCCCCATGATATGCGCCAGATAATGGCGAACACCCAGAAGCACTTTGTCAACCTGGAGCTGAATTCAGAGATCGCCGTTTCCAGCGGCGCCGCCGCCACCGCCATGGAACACGGCTATTCGGGCATCGTCAACATCAGCCCCTTTGCCTGCCTTATCGGACGGGTTATCGAAGGGCTTTTTACCCCCTGGGCGCGGGAGCGGAACTATCCCACCCTGTCGGTGGAGGTGGACGGCAACCTGCTCCCCCCGAACATTGTAAACAAACTGAACATCTTCATGGTGAACGTGCTCCGCTTTAAGGGCAGCGCGGACCTTTCGCTGCTCATTGACGAGGCAATACGGGAAGAAGGGTTAGCGCCTAGCCCGGCGGCCCAAGAGCGGGAACCCGCGGAAGCCCCGCGGGGGGGGGCTCCCGCGGGGAAGGGCTGAACGCGGCGCCCGGGTCCGGCGGCGTTGTCAAAAGGGCCCGCGGATTTTCACGGATTGTAAGAGGCGATACCCCGCGGCAATCCATGCCGCCTAAACGGTTCATCGCTAAAAACTGAAATTTTTAGAGACGCCTATAGGAGGTTTTTATGAAAAAGTTATTTCCCGGCATCCTCTGCCTAATCGCGGTAAGCGCGTACGCCCAGCAAGGGCAGCGGCTTATGGAAATCCCGGCGAAACAATTGCCCGTCCAAGGCCAATCGGTTTACGCTTTTACGGTAACTATGCGAAGCGGAAAAAGCGTATTAATCACCGTAGACGATAGAAAAATAGGGCATTTTTTTAACGGGGAAAGCGCGGAAATAACGGTCCCTAACGGAAGGCATGTCGTCCGGGCCTATCAGATGGAATGGGAAACAAGACCCGGCAGATGGAAAGATGATGACGACGACCGTTTGACCGATACGCTGAACGGCGAGCGGGTGGAGGTTGAAGTCGCCCCCGGTCCAAAGCTGCGGCGGGGGCGAAAAACGAAAGCGGACTATGACGCCTTGCCGAATCAGAACGCCGCCCGGCAGGCTTCGAGCCTGGTAACCGGGCAGCCGGCAAAGCCCGGCGCCCCGGCGGCCGGGGCAACCGGGCAGCCGGCAAGAACCGGGATTGAAGGGGCCGTTGTGCGGGCAAGCGCGATCTTTATACGGGATCTGCCTAGGGATTCCACCATCGCGGTCATAAGCATCTCCTCAAAGGATTATGATACGGCCACATTCGCTATAGACGAATTGGAATATCAATTGGTAATGGCGAAGCTGTTTACCATAGTGGACCGGAAAACCCTTGACGCCATAAGAACGGAACAACATTTTCAATTGTCCGGCGAGGTGAGCGACGAATCGGCGGTGTCGATTGGCAATCTGTTAGGGGCCGGCATTGTAATCACCGGGGCTATTACCGGCACGGGAACCATTCAGCGTTTAACCTTGAAGGCGTTAAATGTAAAGACCGCGCAAATACTTGCCATGGCCCGGGAAGCGTTTTAGCGTTTACGGAAGCGGCGCCCCAGTGCCGCTTCCGGCGGACCCTGGGGCTGTTAGCTGTACCCATACCGCGCCCAGCCCTTCTGATAACCGAAACTAAGCGCGCCGTTGCGGAAAAGTACCCGCGGGCTGTTTTTGAAAGCGTCCCGGGGTCCTGGTATTTTTTCGATATAATGGAGCTGTTCTGAAACTTCAGTTGACGTGTTCCAAAACCAACCGGGTTTTGCAACACGTCTAATCATCCACAGGGTTGCCGGCGCTTTTCTTCGCCACGCTCCGGTCAGCGAAGCGCCGCGGTCCGATAACCGTATCGCCCAGCGCCGCCATTGTGAAAAATTTAAACGGCGCGGCGAGCCTCCAGACAGCCTATCCCGCCGCGTGGTCTATGACAAGCCGCATCCCCTTTAGAGTCTGTCTATAAAGTAACCGGCTTTATGGGCAGATACTACTTACCCGTTACGCTGTGCCTAAACTTGACATATTCCCGCCGGCGGGTATACTTATCCAAAGGTGTAACGTAACACCAAAGGAGCAAAATATGCCAAAATGGCTCGAGGACGCGATTTTTTATGAAATTTACCCCCAGTCCTTTATGGACGCCAATGCCGACGGGATAGGGGACTTTGAAGGGATCATACAGAAGCTGGATTATATCAAAGACCTGGGCTGTAACGCCCTGTGGCTGAACCCCTGTTTCGATTCGCCCTTTAAGGACGCCGGCTACGATGTGCGGAATTATACGCAAGCCGCCCCCCGCTACGGGACCAACGGGGACCTCAAACGCCTCTTTACGGAGGCCCATGCCAAGGGCATCAGGGTCCTGTTAGACCTGGTACCGGGCCATACCGCCGAAGACCATCCCTGGTTCATCGAAAGCGCCAAGGCCCGCCCGGAACGCTTTCGGAACCGGTATATCTGGACCGATCATTGCTTTACCCGGCCCGAGGGCTTGGGTTTTACCGGCGGGGAGACCGAGCGGGCCGCAGTCTATATTACCAACTTCTTTAAATGCCAGCCCGCCTTGAACTACGGCTTTTTCAAACCCGCCGAGCCCTGGCAGCTTCCCCTGGATCATCCTGACTGCGTCGGGACCCGGGAAGCCCTGAAGGAGGTGATGCGCTTCTGGCTGGACGCCGGCTGCGACGGCTTCCGGGCGGACATGGCCGCCTCGCTGGTAAAACTGGACAGCCCGGATAAACGGGGGACCTCGGCGGTTTGGCGGGATATCCGGGCCATGCTGGATACGGAGTACCCCGGCGCGGCCATTATCTCCGAATGGAGCAATCCCAGCCAGGCGGTGAAGGCGGGGTTCCACATGGATTTCCTCCTGGCCTTCTTTAAAAATTCCGGCTACCAGAGCCTGTTCCGGGATTACCAGTTGGACGAATATAACCGGCCCGCCGAGGAAAATAACAGCTTCTTCAAGAAGGACGGCAAGGGGGATATCCGGCGCTTCCTGGAGGATTATCTTTTCCATTACCACAATACCAAAGACGCGGGCTATATCAGCTTGACAACCGGCAACCACGACCTGCCAAGGATCAGCCACACCCTTTCACCGGGGGAGCTTGCCTTGGCCTACGGCTTCATCTTCACCATGCCCGGGGTTCCCTTTCTGTACTACGGCGATGAAATCGGGATGCGCTATCAAGAAGCGCTCCCCACCAAGGAAGGCGGCTATTACCGGACCGGCGCCCGGACCCCCATGCAGTGGACAGGGGGGGTGAATCTGGGCTTCTCCGCCGCCCCGCCTGAGGCCCTCTACCTGCCGGTGGACCAGGCCCCGGACGCGCCCACCGTGGAGGCCCAGGAACGGGATAGTTCCTCCCTCCTCAACACCCTCAAGGCGATACTCCGCCTGCGCCGGTCCGAGCCGGAACTCCAGGCAAAGCCGAATCTGGAGCTTCGATACGCGGAAAAGGGCAAGCTCCCTTTTGTGTACCAGCGGGGTTCTTTGGTGATCGCGGTCAATCCGGGCGTTCAAGCGGCAAGCGCCCCGCTGCGGGGGGAGGGCAATCCAGTATACGCGATTGGACAAGGCTCCCTTACCAGAGGGCAGTGCCGCATGGGGCCCCAAAGTTTTGCCGTTTGGCGCGTCGGGGGAACCGCTGAATAGGGGGAATCCGCGTACCTCCAATGCGGGGCGGGACGGGGGCGCCGCCCCCGGACCCCCCCGCTGGGAGGCCGAAAGGCCCCCCAGACCCCCCATAAAAAGTTTATAGGCGCTGGCCCTGCCCCGCCGGTCTTTTGTTAATTTGAAAGCGCCGGGCATTTCAATTAGAGTTAGGTATTATATTTAGGAGGAAAAAACTATGAAAAAATGGACCCTACTGGCGGCGGGTATATCCGCCGCCCTGTTCTCCGGCTGCCCGGGGAAGACCGCCGGTTCCGGCAAGGACTACGATGTCTACTGGTTCAACGCCAAGGGCGAAAACGCGGCCCAGGTTGAGGCCATGGCCCGGGCCTATCAGGAGGAAACCGGGATCAGGGTGAAGACCTTCTCCATCGGCGCGGGGGCGGAACAGAACCAGCCTTTGATCGCGGAGATGAGCTCCAAAAATATGCCCGCCATCTTTTCCATTCAGGGGGTGAATAACCTGGCCACCTGGCTTGAGGGAGGGTATGCGCAGGATTTTTCCCAGGTGGAGAACAACCCGGCCTTTTCCCAACTGGCCTCCGGCATTGCCCCGGAACTCCGGCTGACCACCGGGGGAACCGCCAATTACGGCGTCCCCTATAATGTGGAAGGCTACGGCTACATTGTGGACAAACAGATGCTGGCTGACCTGTTCGGCCTTGCCGATACCGGGGAACTCATCAACGATCTCAAGGCCGCAAGCTATCATGATTGGGAAACCTTTATTACCGCCGTTGACGCCTGGATTAAAAATCCCGGCTCCGCCCCGCTGGGCATAAACGGGAAGACCTATACCCTGGGGGCGGCCAAAACAGAACATACCGGCGCGCTGAACGGCGTCATTGCCCTCATGGGAGCGCAGCGCTGGACCTACGGGGATCACTTGGTCAACGTGGCCTTGAACGCGGCCTTCCCTACCATAAATGACGCCCTCAACGCGACAGCCAATGATGTGCGCCGCCTCCGGGGCCCCCTGACGGCCTATGCCGAGGCCCTGGACTTTAAGACCCGGCATCTGGCCGGAAAGAACGGGCCCGCCCGGCGGGGGCAGGACCTGGTATCGGAGGCAAACTTCGGCTACGACCAGACGGTCCAGCTATTCGCCGAGGGCAAGGCCCTGCTCCTCAAACAGGGGAACTGGGCCTACAACAACATCTCCGGGTTGAACAAGGCCAAGGCGGAACGGCTCTACTTTCTGCCGGTCAAAATGCCCTTTAAGGAAGGCGACATCACCGCGCCGGGCATGACCGTGGACCGGATGAACCGTTCTATACCGGTCTATGTGCCGAACTACTATGCGGTAAACGCCCGCTGCCCGGAGGAGGAGAAACAGAAGGCCTATGACTTCCTGGTCTGGATGAACGCCTCCCCCGCGGGCCAGCGGTTCATTGTGCAAGACATGGCCTTTATCCCCTACAACGCGGACCCGGAGCGTACCGTCGTGCCCAATTCCCTGGGGAACGCCGTTTTGGAGTACATGAAACAGGGGGATACCATCGGCGACCGCTACCACGGCGCTCCCGGCCCCTGGCCCGGCGACATCCTGGGCGCTCTAATTATGGAACAGTACCTGACAAAACCGGTATGGGACACTGGGGATTACGAAGCCATTGCCGGTTTCGGCGTTGAAAAGTGGATACAACTGCTTCCAGACCGGCAATAAACCGGCGCGTTGTCCATAGGGGGCCGCCCTCTGGACGCGCCGTTCTTTTTTTATAAGGAGCTTCGTATGGCCTTACGGAAAAACAAGTCCATCTACGCGCGGTGGTTTTGGCCTTTTATTATGCCCGGCTTGATCCTGTTTGCCGCGGTTATCATCGTTCCCTTTGTGACGGGCCTCTTTAATTCCTTTACCAGCTGGCGGGGCAGCTATTACTTTGACCCGGTCAGCAAAACCCGGGCGGCTTCGGCTTTTCAGGCCCTGGTGGGGCTGGCCAACTATAGGGCGGCCTTCAAGGACAGCCATTTTGTCGGGGCCCTCTGGTATACGGCGCGGTACACCCTGGCGGCAGTGGCGGCCATCAACCTGGTCTCCCTCAGCCTTGCCCTGCTTGTTAACCGCGTCTCCGGCCTGTTCGCGGGATTCCTGCGGACCGTCTTTCTGCTGCCCAACATGCTGGGGTCCCTGGCCCTGGGCTTCATCTTTCAGTTTATCTTTCAGATCGTCTTTACGGACATCATCTTCGGCCCGGAAGGGCTTATCCATATTGAAGCCCTCCGGCACATGACCCAGGACAGCCTTAAGGCGCTGTTCGCCCTGGTTCTCCTGACTACCTGGCAGTCTTCGGGATACATGATGCTGATCTATATCGCCGGGTTGAACGGTATCCCCAAGGATTACTACGAGGCGGCAAGCATAGACGGGGCGTCAGCCTTTTACACCTTCCGGAAAATCACCGTGCCCATGCTGATACCCTCGTTTACCATCGTGTTCTTTTTAACCCTTTCCAACAGCTTCAAACTCCTGGATCAAAACGTCGCCCTGACCGATGGGAACTTCAATACCCGTATGCTGGCCTATCAGATACTCCGTACCGTCCGGGATGTTACTCCCCCGGATTACGGCAAGGCCCAGGCCCAGGCCGCGGTTTTCTTTGTGATCCTGGCGGCGATCAGCCTTACCCAAGTATATCTTACCAAGAGAAAGGAGCTGGAAGCATGAGCCAACGCTATTTTTTACACCGGCGCGTAACCGGCTTCCTCTGCGCGGCGGCCCTGTCGCTTATCGCCCTGCTTGCCCTTGCCCCCCTGTGGCTTCTGGCGGGCAACTCCTTCAAATCAAACGCCGCCGTTGTGGAAAACCCTATCGCCCCGCCGCGAGAATGGGATACCGGTTATATCGTGAACGCCGCGGAACAACTGCGCTACCTAGCATCCATCGGCTGGACCTTACTGATAAGTTTCTGCGCGGTTGCCCTGATCGTGCTTATATCGGCGGCGGCGGCGTGGATGCTGGCGCGGAATAAAACCAAATGGTCAGGGATTCTTTTTATGGCCTTTGTGGCCGCCATGTTGATCCCCTTTCAGGCGATCATGTACCCCCTGATCCAGTTCTTCGACGCCTTCGGCCTGAAAAACATGGGGGGCCTTATCCTGATGTACGGCGGATTCGGCTTGAGCATATCCACCTTTCTCTACCACGGCTTTGTAAAGGGGGTGCCCATCGGGGTTGAAGAGGCGGCCTTTATCGACGGCTGCAATGTGTTCCAGCTGTTCTTCTTGATTACCATGCCCCTGTTAAAACCAATTACCGTAACGGTGATCATAACCAACGCCATGTGGATATGGAACGATTACCTGCTGCCCTTTTTGGTCATCGGCAATTCGGGGAACAAAACCTTGGTGCTGGCCCTGTATTTTGCCAAGATACAGGCCGGCCAATACGGGAATCCCTGGCAGCTTATCTTCCCCGCGGTGTTTATCACCATCCTTCCCATGATCATCGTGTTCCTTGCCCTGCAAAAACATATTGTTAAGGGGATCAACGCAGGGGCCATCAAGTCGTAGCAAGGGCGCCGCCCCCCACTGCCAACAACTTAAAAAAATAAGCGGGGGCTGCCAAAGCCACCGGTGGCTTTGGCTTGCGAGTTTGCGCGCCGCGCAAACGCTATCCGCGCTATCCGGCTTCACCGGACAGCGCCGCAACGCCCCCGCCGGCGTGGTTCCGCGTAACGGAACCGCTGGCCGGGCGGAGTTTTGCCGGAGGCAAAACTCCGGGGCAATCCGGCGTTGCTGAATTGCCCGCCCCCCGTCCCCCGGTTATAATCATCGTTGTCTAGCGGTTGTGTTCCAAGAGGACGGAAACGGGCGCCAGGGTAAAATCCGAGCGGATCAGCGCGTCCAGCAGAACCCCCAGGGAACCAAAGAGGTAATCAGGCCGCCCGCCGGGAAGCGCGCCCAGACGGATGGGCACAATGGACCCCGGAAGTATCTGTTCCATAATACGGTCGATCATTTCCGGCGCGGCGTACTGGCGTATGCCGATCCGGCGGGCTTCTTCCTGGGTTATCCAGTCCAGGGGGTCCACATCCCGTCCTATGGTGATATACCCCGCCTGGGCAGCGGCGGCTACAATGTCTGAAGATACGGCGTAATAGGGGGGATGCCACAGGAGGGTAAGTTCCTTCCCGGCGGCTTTAAAGAATTCATCCTCATTCCGCGCCAAGCCTTGGAGGATAAAGTCCCCCTGCACCTGGTAGCGGGTATCAGAAATATCCATGGGGCTAAAGAACAGGGAGGCCGTTTCATGGCCCGCGGCGGCAATGCCCCGGGCCGCGGCGGGATGCCGGCGGATAAATTCGCCGTTCAAAAAAAAGGTGGCCCGCAGATCAAAGACCCGCAGGGTTTCCAAGACCTCCAAGAGCCCCGCCGCGTCGTCATAGAGATCAAAGCAAAGGGCTATTTCCCGGGCCCCCGCCCGTTTGCCGTGGGTGAACAGCTCCTTCCCGGAAAACAGGCTCCGCGCCGCAGGCATACCGCCGCCCTCCCTTGCGGGCCTATCCCCGGCAAGGGGAACCGGGTCCGGGAAGCGCAGGACCGGTAACAGGGGGGTTGTTACGGAGAAAACAATATGCCGGATCATGGGGATGTTCCGGTAGGGCCCGGCGTTTTGCCATTCCAGATAGACCCGGTACCTTTCGGTGGTCAGGGAAGCGGGGCTCAAAACCGGTTCCTCCGCCGCGGCGGACCAGGGTTTGCTCCCGTCGGTGCCAAACCAGGCGTTCCCTATTTTCATAAGTATCGTTCCGGTCCGCTCTTCAAAACCCGCTTCCCCGGCGGAAGCTAAACAGAGCAGCCGCCGGGTTTCAACCGTATCCGGCTTCTCAGCGGGATTTTGAGCGGCGCTCCAGGAAAACCCCTGCATCCTGCCCCGGAAGGAGCCGAGGGCCGCGCCCCGGAGGGAGCTTCCACCGGCGTCCCGGCCCGCGTCTTGGGATTTCAGCGTTATCCGCTCAATCCACGTATTGGTTCCCAGGATAAACTCATGGTTCCCCCGCCAAAGGCAGCTATAGGCCGGCAGTTCCCGGATGGTTTCCAGGGGCTTCCAGGCGGGGTAATCATAGAGCACCGCCCCTTTTGATCCCCAGATCACCGCCTTGGTTCCATCCGGCGAGAGGGCCGCCTCAGCCCCCGCGGGTGGGTCCAGGCTCTGAAAAACCGCCTCCTTGCCGGCTTCCTTGCCGGAAACAGGCATAAGCCCCCCGCCGGCGTCAAAGCGGTAAGCAATGACCTCAGGCCCCTCCCCCCCGGATGCGGGCCGGGGGAGGGAGGCCAAGAGGGTGATCAGCCCCTGGGACGGCCAAAGCACCTGGAGCTTCCCATAAAACTGGGGCAGCTTGATATACGGAAGGGACCGGGTGTTATCCGCCGCCTCGTCAGCATCCAGGGGAAAAAAGAAAACATTCCGGCCCCCCTTCAGGAGCAGGATGGAACGGGAATCCGGGGCTATCCAAAAGGAGTCGAAATGCTCTTCAAACGGGAAGGGAAGTTTCCCCGCGCTTGCGCCAAGCTCAAGGAAATCCCGGTACATGGCCCGGGCGAACAGTTCGGAGCCCCAGACCCGGTAGACCGTTGAGCCTTGCAGATAGAAGAAATCCCCTTCCGCCCCCCAGCGTACCGCGTTGATCCCCCCGGTTCCGATATACCGGTACTGTTCATCCACCGTGGAAACGGGAACCGGATTGGCGGCGTTAATGGTCTGGTAGTAGAGCCGCCCTCCCCGGCTGTAGACAAATACCCGCGAATCAGGGCTCCAACACGCGGGAAACCGCGCGCCGCTCCGCTCAATGTTCCGGGCAATAAGGGTCTTTGTTCCCCCAAGGGCATTAAGGAGTATCAGGTTGCCGAAGGCGGGGCTTACGGCTTCCACATAGAGTATCCATTTTCCGTCCCCGGAGCTGGCCATGCTTTCAACACGGCCCCCCAAGGCGGGAACGCCGTCGGCAAAGGAGGAAAGACCGGGAATGCTTTGGGGGAGCCCGCCGTTTATGGGAAGGCGCATACACCCCAGGATATTCCGAATCTGTAAAACCCGGCCATAGTCAACCAATTCCATAAATTCGGGAAACAAGGTCAGCTGCCGGAGGTTAAAATCCGCTTCCCCGATCCGGGACATAAAGAGGGCGCTTTGCCGCTGGGCGCCCCTATGATCCGCGTCTACCTGGAAGATAAGCCGGTCATCCCCGGCAAGGTTGAGGCCGGAAAAAAACAATTCCCCAAAAAGGCCGCCGGGGGCAAGGAGCAACAGGGCAAACGCCAGCGCCAAGCCGCGCCGGGGAACAGAACGCAAAGCCCGCCGCCGGATTGTTAGGGCCGCGGGCAAGCGTCCGCGCACCGGAAGGCCGTCATACCGGTCACTTGGCATATCCGGCGCCGGCGAGAAACTGATCCAATTCCCGCTCCATAGCGCGCAGACGGGCGTCAAACTCCTCGATCCGCCGTATAGACAGGGCTATCTTCCGCTCCCAGAGCCTCGCGCAGGCGGCATTCAGCATTTCCAAAAAAGAAGCGGTAATAATCCTACCGCCGCCGGTACACCCGTTCATCCATTACTCATCTTGCATTTGAACCGTTTTGCCCGGCGCGCTCCCGGACAAGGGGGGGGCGGCGGCGTTTTTTTCAAAGGCCCGGATAAAAGTTACCGCCGCGATAAAGGCTATTAAAATAAACACTAACTTTTGCATATATCCTCCCGGCGGACTTTTTTTGATGCATACCCTATGATACTTTTTAATTGCTCAGATATTCAAGGGGATTCACCGCCCGGCCGTTTTTATAAAGCGAAAAATGGAGATGGTTGCCGGTACTATAGCCGGTGGAGCCCACCTCGCCTATCTTGGTTCCCTGGGCCGCGTACGCGCCCTTGCTTACGGATGTCTTACTCATGTGGGCGTACATGCTCTGGAATCCGCCGGAATGTACCAGGATGATGAAGTTCCCGAAGGTCGCGTTGTATCCTACCGTGGCGACTTTCCCATCCATGACGGCTTTAATCGGCGCGCCACGGGGGGCCGCGATATCCACGGCGGCGTGGTACCGCTGATTGCGGCTAATGGGATCGCTGCGCCAGCCGAAGCCGGAGGTAAGCCGTCCCCGGACAGGATAGACAAAGAGGTCCCCCAAGGCCAGCTTCAGCTCTTCGCTCTTCATCCGGGCGCCGGGGATAAAGAGCACGGTTCCGGGGACCAGAATATCGCTCTGGATGTCGTTGGCGTCCAAAATGACCGGAAGGGGGACCCCCATGGCGGCGGATATTTTACTAAAGGAATCGCCCTTCTTAACGGTATAGGGAATGCCGTCCATGTTGGGAATCCGGATATCCCGCCCCGCGTAGAGCCGCCGGGCGTTGGCCATCCCGTTGGAGGCGATAACGGCGTCCATAGAAACCCCATGCTTGGCCGCAATCTTGGATACCGAATCGCCGTTTTTAATCCTATAGTTCCGCCAGACAAAGGTTTCTACCATATCCAGGGGTATCTCTTCGCCGATTGGGGCCGGCGGCCCGGCGTTTACCAATCCCGCGTAGGAGGCCAGATTTTGCTGAAAGGAGGTATCCTCCAGGGGATTCAATTGGGAGCTCTCATTCGGCCACGACCAGCTTGAGACGCCCAAAAAATACAGGGCAAGCCCAAGAAAGCCCAGGAGGGGAAAAAGTGAATAGATGAACACCGGAAACGGCCGCGCGGGGGCCGGGGATCCGGACGCCCTATTCCCCGGAACTTCGGCGGCGCGGCCATCCGGCGGAACCGCGGGGCCGCCTAAACCAAAGGCCCGCGTTTTTGCCCCTGGTTTTTGCGGGGCATCCCCGGGCGTTTGCGGCTTCTGTTCAAACCCTTGCCGCGCCGTCTTGCTGTTTAGATTTGCCGCCGGCGCTTCTTGCTCCGCGTGGCGGGCCGGAGGCTTTACCGCGGCCTGGACAACCGGCTTTTCCCCAGCCGCCGGGGGGGGCTTCTTGACGGAAACGGCGCGCTTCGGTTTAGCCGGTCCGGCGCTCTGCTTCCCCAAAAGGCCGGCTCCATGGAGATGGCTGCCGTATACCTTGAGGCCCGGCAATTCCTGGGACGATGGCGTACCGGCATGTTCCGGGGAAACGCGCCGGGGCCCCAGGGCCGGCGAGGTATGCTTGGCAAACAGGATAAACGGAAACACCGGGGGAAGGCCCGGCGGTTTCCGGGCCGTTTTCCGTTTCCGGCGCTGGCGCTCCTCCACGGGTTTCCACCGCTTTTGCACCGGCTGGGACAACTGATCGATAAAACTAACCGGTTTTGTACGCGGAGCGCCGGAATACGCCTTGTGGTCCCCCAAAACAAAGGGCGCCGGGGGAAAATATCCGGCGGAATACCCGCCCGCCGCGCCGAAGGAAGCATAGGGTCTCCGGCTCTCCACATGTTGAACCATATTTGCATCGATCATAATAGTTCTTTATCGACAGGGAGGCTTGGTATGATTATACTAACAGCCACGCTCTTTTATTTATTTTAGTATGGAAAAGCAAAGAACTATTCCGCTGGGCGCCGCCATGGCCTTGGCCTTTGCCGCCGCCCTGGGGATGAAGTGTTTTTTATTTGACTTTATGATCGCCGAAGGCCGTTCTATGCTGCCGGGCATCAAACCGGGCAGCGTCTTGCTCGTAAACCGGGCGGCCTATGGTTTGCGTTTGCCCGGAGCCGGGGAATATTGTATCCGGTGGGGCCTGCCCAGCCCCGGGGACGTGGTGGTGTTTTATACCCCCCAGGGGGATAGGGCGGTAAAACGCTGCGCCGGACTTATCCCGGAAGAGGACGCCCCGGCGGCGGGAAACCGCCCCGGGAGCGTTGCCGCCAAGCGGTTTTTCGCCCAGGGGGATAACGGCTTGGAATCCTTTGATTCCCGTTCTTATGGGCCTATTCCGGTAGACCGAATATTGGGTAAGGTGGTAGGCGTAAAATGATCAGCGAGCATACGGACAACCTCTTCCGGTATTCCAAGCCCCCCAATCGTATCCGGTTTATTGTTTTTGGAACGCTTATCGGGATGTTGGGTTTTATCATACTCACGCGGTACGGCTACCTCATGTCCACCCCCCAGGATATCCCCGCCGTCAATTCCCCCAGGACCTTTCTGGAGCGGGGGCTCATTTTAGACCGGAACGGCCGGATTCTAGCCCTCCAAACCCGGCTGGGAAACGTCTATGTTTGGAGGCCGGATATTCATAACGTGGACGATCTTTGCCGGGACCTGGGTCCCATCATACAGATTCCCCCCAAGGAACTGCGGGAACGGATACTCTTTTCCGCCGCCGATTTCATCTACCTGAAAAAACAGGCGGATCAGTCCACCATCAAGGAAATCGAGGCGGCCCGCCAGGGGGAGCGGCTCAAGGGCGCGGGCATAGAACCCATTGTGGGGAGGATATATCCAGAAAAACGGCTGGCGAGCCAGATCATCGGGTTTGTGGGGGATGAAAATAACGGGCTGGCGGGGATCGAATATGCCTTTCAGGAGGACCTTGCCCCCCATGGGGGAAACCCCGGCAATCATGTGGTGCTTACCATCGATACCAATGTGCAGTTTATCCTGGAGAATATCGCCCAAAAGACCCTGGTTGAAAACAGCGCCGAGGCGGTGATGCTCATGGCCATGGACCCCCGCACCGGGGAGATACTCGGCTCCGCGTCCCTCCCGGACTTTGATCCCAATACCATCCGTTCTTCCACCGAACAGGCCCGGATGAACCGTCCGGTTATTTGGGCTTATGAACCGGGATCGGTATTCAAGGTCTACTCCATCGCGGCCCTGTTGGACGCCGGGGCAATCGGGGAGCGGACGGGTTTTATCTGCCAAGGCCACTATGAACGGGTAACTGGATTGGGGGAGCGGGTAACCATCAATGATCTTTCCGTCCATGGGCCGGTAAGCGCCCGGGAGATCATCATCTATTCCTGTAATACCGGCGCGGCATACGCGGCGGACCGGCTGGGAACCCAATCATTCTATAACCGTATCCGGGACTTTGGGTTCGGCGCCAAGACCGGGGTGGGGAATCCCGGGGAAACCGCGGGATTCCTCCGGCCTTCGGAGCGCTGGTCTGAACGTTCCAAGCCGACCATCTCCATAGGGCAGGAAATCGCGGTTTCCGCCATGCAGATGCTTCAGGCGTCTACCGCCATTGCCAATGACGGGGTCTTGGTCCCCCCCCGGATTATTTCCCGCATCCTCTCGGCGGAGGGGGCCCTGGTCCGGAACTATGAAACCGGAACCCGCCGGCGGATCATCCGGGGCGAAACCGCCCGGGCCCTGCGGTCCTACATGGTGGATGTTACCTCCAATATCGGTACCGGCTGGCGGGCCAATGTCAACGATCTTTCCTTGGCGGTTAAAACCGGCACCGCCCAGATCATCGATCCCGACACCGGTGCCTATTCGGATACCGACTTTCTTGCCAGTTGTATCGCCATGCTTCCCTCCGAATCCCCCTCCCTGGTCCTCTACCTGGTCATCGTAAAACCCAAGGGGGAATATCTGGGCGGCCGTATCGCCGCGCCCCCAATCCGGGAAGCGGTGGAAGCCCTGGTTGACTACCTGGGCATCCCCCGGGGCCGGAATCCCCAGATCAGCCATACCGGGCAGGTAAGTATTCCCTCAATTACCATTCCCCAGGTGGGAAAAACAATACCCAACTTTCAGGGCTATTCAAAACGGCAGATCCTTCCCCTCCTGCTCCGGGATGATATTCGCGTTGAGCTTACCGGGGACGGCTGGGTCCGCCGCCAGACTCCCCCGCCGGGCGCCCCGGTAAACGCGGAGACCGTCATCCTCCTGGAACTGGAATAGGGGCCCCTATGGAAGCGGATAACGCCGTGCCGGAGAGCTATTGGGAGCGGAATACCGCCCTGCTGCGGGAACAATATCCGGCTTTGGCGGAGCGGGTCTTGCAAGGGCAATCAACAGGGGATGCGGGGGATTACGCGGTCTCCGCCGCGGCAAGCGGCGCGGCAACCCTGACTTTTCGGGGAATCCACATCCACTCCCCCCGGGACCCGGCGCGGGAAGGCCGGCGTCAAGCCGAAACCCTGGAGGCCGGGGACGGACCGGCGGTGATCCTGGGCTTCGGCCTGGGCTATGCCGCGGAAGCCCTTGCCGGGCGGTTTCCAACCCGGCCCATCATCATTCTGGAACGCCGTTGGGAGCTATTCCGCCGCGCCCTGGAGGTCCGGGACCTCTCCCGCTTTTTCGGCGCCCATAAAATAGCCCTGCTTATTGGGGATAACCGGGGACTAAGCGGCGCCCTGGAGCTTTTTGCGGGCAAGCCCGCGGTACTCCGCAACCCTTCTTTAACGCGGCTGGACGCGGAATGGTATGCGGAAGCCGAGGGGGTCCTCGCGGCGTGGTCCTCCAAGGACGCGGTCAACGCCGCCACCCTCCGGCGTTTTGGCAAACGCTGGGTCCGCAACCTGGGGGCCAACATGGCCGCCCTCCGGGACCTGCCGGGAATCGCCGGACTCGCCGGCTGTCTCGGTAACGGCCAAGCCTCCCCGCCGGCGCTTCTGGCGGCCGCGGGACCCTCCCTGGACCTCATCGGCCCCCATCTTGCGGCCTTGGCGGAACGGTGCGTCATCGTGGCGGTGGATACCGCCCTCTCCTTCTTCCTCCGCCGGGGCGTAGCGCCGGATTTCGCGGTGGTGATGGACCCCCAGTTCTGGAACAGCCGGCATCTGGACCGGACCGCTCCATCCCGAACCTGCCTGATCGCCGAATCAGCGGTCTATCCCTCGGCGCTGCGCCATCCCTTTCAGCGGGCCTATCTGTGTTCCTCCCTGTATCCCCTGGGCCGCTATATTGAAGACCGCCTGGACCCCAAGGGCCGTTTAGGAGCGGGCGGTTCGGTAGCCACCACGGCCTGGGATTTCGCCCGGTTCCTGGGCGCCCAAACCATCTGGATTGCCGGGCTTGATCTGGCCTTTCCCGCCTTAAAAACCCATTTCAAGGGCGCCCGCTTTGAGGAACTGGTTCATGGGGAAGCCAACCGCCTTTCCCCGGCGGAAACCTGGTCGGCCCGTTCCCTCCGGGACGGCCAGCCCTTCTATGCCCCCAGCATGGCGGGCGGGCGGACGCTTACCGATAAGCGGCTCTCCCTGTATTCCGCCTGGTTCGCAAGCCGCTTCCGGGGCTTCCCCCAGGTTCGCAGTTACAGCCTTTCCCCTGAAGGTCTCGCCATACCGGGCTTGGAGCTCCGCTCCCTAGCGGAGGCCCTCGCCCTCCCTTGCCGGCGGGCGGATATCCGCGCCGCCTTAGAACGGGCCTTTGGATCAATCGAAAACGCCTTTTTTCAGGAGTCCCGGGCGGCGGAACGCCGCGCGGGGTATCAAACCGCCCGGTCGTCCCTGCGGGAGGGCCTGGAAACCATCTATACAATCGCGGCCAAGACCGCAGCCTTGGCGGAAACCGCCCGGGAAACCTATACCCGTACCCAAGCGGCGCCTCCGGCAGCGCTGTTTGCCCAGTTGGATCGGGCCGGCAGGCGTATCCAAGCAAGCGATGTAAAGGAAGTGGCGGGTTTTCTTCTGCCCCCGGCGTCTGAATTGGAGGAGCCTTCCCCGGACCCTTTGAGCGGCCATTTAACCCTATCCGCCAAAGTATACCGGGCCCTTGCCGGGGCCGCCGCCTACCATATAAGCACCCTGCGCTTATAATAGCGGCTCTTGGGAAGCGCTGATTAATTCGGCATTATCAAAAGAGACCGCGGATTAACGCGGATTAGCACTGATTTTCACAGATTTTGTTACCGGTAATCAGCGCAATCCGCAGGCTATTTTTAAAAACTTGATTTAATCAGCGGTTCCCTTGGTCTAGCCGCTATAACCGGGGGGCGGGCAATTCGGCCTTGCGGGGGCAGAGCCCCCGCTAATTTATACAACTTGCCCTAAAGTTCCCCAGGACCAATCCGATAAATAAAACAACGGGGGGTACGCCTCATGTTACAGACGATGCGCGGCGGGATTTCCGCCAACGTCCAGGCGCATCGTCTTTTTTATCTTCCGGGTCATGTTAGAAACAGGGCGGATACAACGGGGGCTATTGCGCTGACAAAAGGCTGTGCGTGGCGTGTATTAACAAAATACTCAGGGGATACTATTTCTGAACAACTAAGAACGCGGTAGTAATGGGCGGTTAAAAAACGCGGCTGTTCCAAAATTTGAAACAGCCGCGTCCGGCTATTCTTCCCAAAGCCAGGTGGAAAGGTAGCGTTCGCCCGTATCCGGGAGGACCGCCACAATGGTCTTGCCCTTGTTTTCCGGCCTCTTCGCCACCCTGAGGGCCGCTTCCAAGGCGGCGCCGGAGGAGATTCCCACCAGTATGCCCTCTTCCTTGGCCAACCGCCGGGCGGCGTTTCCCGCCTTTATCTCATCGGTCTGGTAAATCTCATCGATTATGCCGCTGTCGTATACCTGGGGAACAAAACCGGCGCCTATGCCCTGTATCTTATGGGGGCCGGGCTGCCCGCCGGAGAGCACCGGGGAAGCGGCGGGCTCCACCGCGATCAATTTAATAGAAGGTTTTTTCGATTTAAGATATTTTCCCGCCCCGGTAAGGGTTCCGCCGGTGCCTATCCCGCCGATGAGGATATCGATCTCCCCGTTGGTATCGTTCCATAGCTCCGGCCCGGTGGTTTTTTCATGGACCGCCGGATTAGCGGGATTGTTGAACTGCTGGGGGATAAAGGCATTGGGGATGGAGGCCGCCAGCTCCTCGGCCTTGGCAATCGCGCCCTTCATGCCCTTGGCGCCCTCGGTCAGCTCCAGCTCCGCCCCCAATGCCTTGAGCAGCTTCCGCCGCTCAATACTCATGGTATCCGGCATGGTCAAAATAATCCGGTAGCCCTTAACCGCCGCCACAAAGGCAAGCCCGATACCCGTATTGCCGCTGGTCGGCTCGATGATCACCGTTCCCTTGGCGAGCTTCCCGTCTTGTTCCGCCGCCTCGATCATCGCCAGGGCGATACGGTCCTTTACGCTGGAAAAAGGATTAAAGGATTCCAGTTTGATATACACCGTGGCGGCGCCGTCGTTTATCTTGTTGATTTTTACTATCGGGGTATTCCCGATAAGATCCGTAATTTTTTCTACCCGTGCCATAAAAGCCTCCGATAATTCCTAGTAATGATATAGATATTATATAATCGCCCTTTGCGGTTGTCAAGCCATAGAGCGGGGCGCGTTCCGCCAACAACTTAAGGGGGGAAGCCGCGTACCCCTTTTGCGCGGGCCGCCCGCATCGGCTATGGCTGGGTTAAAAGGGCATACGCCTCCTGGAGGGTTTCCGCGGCTATGAGGCTTGCGCGGAGGTTCTGGTTTTTAAGCCGGGCGCTGAAAAACGCGAGGGTTTGCAGGTAATAGGCGTGTTGATTATAGGCCGCGCCTATCATAAAGAGGAGCCGCACCGGTTCATCGTCCAGGGGCTGGAAGCCGGTAATATCGGTCTTGCTGATCCCCACGGAGACCACCAGATCGGTGATAGACCCAAGCCGGACATGGGGGATCGCAATGCCCCGCCCAATGGCGGTGCTCATCAAGGCTTCCCGTTTGAGGATTTCGGCGGATAATTCCTGGCGGTTCTTAACCTGCGGCGCGGCTGCCAGATTATCCGCCAGGGCAAGCAGGGCGTCCCGTTTGGCGGGATACCGCAGGAACAGAATCCGGTCAGGGGAAATAAGCGTCTCGCTATTGACGGCGTTGAACTGGGGCTCCATGTTCCGGGCCATCAAACGGTCGTTCACCCATTTTTCAATTTCCGTTTTTTTAAACCGCCATACGGTTCCTATTTTTCCCGCGGGGAGCTCGCCCTTCTGGGCCCAGTCGTATATGGTCCGCTCGGAAATCCGCAGGTATTTTGCCACATCCTCTATGGTAAGAATGGCGTCGTCTAGCATAACCGCTCCTTATGGGCGTAAAATTTTGCAATGGACGGTTAAAATATGATGGTATACCGCAGTATATGTCAAGGGATCGCATTGCCTAAAAACTTTTCTAGCCGAAAAGGGGTTAATGCCTAATAACCAAAACCTAGCCGAAATCAAACCGCCTCCGCTTCCATGGCGGGCTCGCGGCATCCGTCTCCAGTGTAAACTTTCTCGCGGTGGAGCCGCAAGAGCGCCGCGACCGCGCGGTTCAATCCCTCATTCAACCGCAACGGGTTGTAAAGCCCTTTGCGCCTTTTCA
>JAITHL010000082.1 GCA_031279975.1 Treponema sp.
TTAAAAATAGCCCGCGGATTGCGCTGATTACCGGTAACAAAATCTGTGAAAATCAGTGCTAATCCGCGTTAATCCGCGGTCTCTTTTGATAATGCCGAATTATTCAGCGTTGCCCTAGGCGCGTCATGGCGGGGCGTTGATCCCTTGGCCCGCCGGACCCGCCATGGTAGACTAAAGCCCTATGGCCGATGCGTTTTTTTCCGACATGGTGAGCCCCCGGTTCAATCCCGCGGCGGTATTGGATATTTCCCGGAAGGGGAAGATTCTGATTATCAGCGATTTCCACATGGGGGAGGGTGGCCGGGGGGATGATCTGGAATTTCACGGCCCCCTCCTTGCGGCCTTCCTGGAGCGTTACTACCTCAAGCATGATTGGTTTCTCATTTTGAACGGGGATATTGAGGAGTTGCAGCGGTATTCCCTCAAAAAGATTCAGGCCCGGTGGCGCGATCTGTACCGGCTCTTCGACCGTTTCGCGGAACAGGGCAGGCTCTTCAAGACCCTGGGGAACCACGACGCGGAACTGCTCTTTGAAAAAAACTATCCCTACCCGGTATATAACGCGATCCGCGTTGAAACCGGGTTTATCCCTATTTTCATATACCACGGCCATCAATCTTCCAAGGTGTATACCGATTATAACCACCTCATCCGGGCAAGCCTCCGGTATTTGCTCAAACCCATCGGCATTCGCAATATTTCCTCAGCCCGCAGCCCCCGCCGGCGTTTCTTTGTGGAAAAGCAGGCATACGCCTTTTCATTGCGGCACAACTGCGTTTCCATTATCGGCCATACCCACCGGGCGCTCTTTGAATCCCTGGGCCGCTTTGATTTTATCAAATATGAGATCGAGCGGCTCTGCCGGGATTATACGGTTTCGCCTTCCCCGGCGCGGGAGCGCATCCGGGATGAGGTGAAGGCCCTGCGGGTGGATTTGGGGAAGCTGAAACGCTCGGAACGGCGGGATGTGCTGCGGGAAAGCCTCTACGGGGATGATCTGCCGGTTCCCTGCCTCTTTAATTCAGGCAGCGCCATCGGCAGGAAGGGGATCAACGCCATCGAATTGGATGGGGAAACCATAGCCCTGGTCTACTGGTTTGCCCAGGGCGCGAGCCGGAAATTTATCAACCGGGGCTGGTATCCCCTGGAGCGGCTGGGGGACACCCCCTACTGCCGGGCGGTTTTGAACCACGACCGGATGGACTATATTAACGCCCGGATCGAGCTTTTGGGAAACAACGATACGGAGAACCGGTAACGCCCCGCCCGCTTCTTCTCCGCCGCGCTTTCTTCCTCACCTCTTGCCGGTCTTGGCCGATAATAGGGAAAAACGCACAGAGTGCTAAAGGAAGGAGCGCGAGAAGTGGCCAGGTACGGGAAGCAGCATATTATAGGCAGGG
The DNA here is from genome assembly GCA_031279975.1 of Treponema sp. Lineage (GTDB taxonomy): Bacteria > Spirochaetota > Spirochaetia > Treponematales > Breznakiellaceae > JAITHL01. The sequence goes on from JAITHL010000082.1 coordinate 1,401, forward strand.
TGATAGTTCTATTACTTCTGATTATCGTTATGGCCGGCGGCGGAATAGTTTGGTTTGATTATCTTAATGTGATTGACGCGAAGACGGTCCTGGCCCCCCTCTACCGGCTTATCCGCCGGGAAGGGCGGTCCCAGCCGCCGGCGGCGTCTGATGAACTGCTTGTTTTGGACGCCGAGCGCCTTGCGGTTCGCCTTGAGGCTTTAGAATTGCGGTCCTTAGAGATGGACCGGCGGGATCAGGACCTGCAAACCCGTGAGGGATCGATAGAACAGAAGGCCCAGGAGTTGGAGGAACGGCAGAAGGCCCTGGACGAGCGGGAGAAATCCATCAATGACCAGGTGGATCAAGCCGAAACTAAACAGAGAAACGTCGAACAGAATGCCCGTTATTTAACCGGTATGCCGCCGGATCAAGCGGTGGCTATTATTGCCGCGATGGATGATCAGGACGCAATCGATGTGTTCCGGGTGACCGAAGCTATTGCCCAACAGGAAGGCGCCGTCTCGCTGGTGTCCGTTTGGCTGTCCCGCTTGCCTCCCCAACGGGCCGCGGTGTTACAGACCAAAATGAACAACCAGCCCGCGTCCCTGTATTGAGCAGGTCCGGCCTCTGGAATAATACGGCGAAGAGGAGGCCGGGCGGTGATGCAAATATCCCCTCCCATACAAGATGGTTTTGAGCCGTTTCAAACGGCCGGTATGGTTTCCCCCAATCCCAAGGGAGAATTCGCAAAACTCTTAGAAAACCCAGCGCGGGACCCGCAGCCCCTCTCTGACCGGGAAGACGGCGGCGGGGCTGAATCGCTTGTTCCGGCGTCCGGCGCTGTGAACCCCGCGCCTGATCGTCCGGACCTAAGGCTCCGGGAAGTATCCGGCGAAGCGAGCGTTGAGCGTCCGGGGAAACGGCGAGACCCGCATGGGGCGAAGGCCCGGCCTCCCGGCGGGGAGGGGAAGGGCGGCCCGGGAAAACCGGCGGTTAAAGAACCAATCGTAATACAAGACGCGGCTCCGCGGGAGCCGAAGGCGGATATTCCTGAAACGGCGCTCCTTGCGCTCCCCCCTGAAGGAGCGGTTTCGGCTCCCGAACCGGCCCTTGCCCAAGCGGGGCAGGGCGGGGCTGAAACCCCGGAGTTTCCGGCGGCGGAGGCCAGGGCCGCAAGGAGCCGGGGGCTGGAAACGGCGGACCGGGAAACGCCGGTTCTGAAAACGCCCGGACTCAAGGGGGAGGCCGCTCCGGCCTTGGAAGGGGCGCGCGGGGCTTCAGCAGGTCCGGCAAGCCGGGAAGAGGCCGGGGAAGCCCCCCGGCGGGGGACCGCGAAAGAGGCCCTTGCCCAAGGAAGGCCCCGTTTAACGGAAGGCCCAAACCCCGCGTTCCATCAGGGTCTTGAGAGCGGGGGCCGGGAGCAGCCGGGGCTTCCCGGTCCGGCGGGGGCTTTGGAGCGGGAGAACGGAAAAAACAGCAAGGCCGAAACGTCCAAGGACCGGGATAAACGCAGGGAGCGCATTGCCCTGGCGGTGCGGGATTACCGGGCCGGCGGAGCGGGAACGGCGCAAAACGCGCCCCTTCCGCTGGTGGAAACCGGGCCGGCGGCCGCCCGTGAGCCGGAGCTTCCGGCGGACTTCCGCGCGCCCGGGGGGAAGCCCCTGGGGGGCGGCGGGGACCGGGAAGCCAAGCCCGCCCTGGGATTGCGGGACCCGCCGGCCCTGGAATTCGCCGAAAACCTCAATGGGGACATTGTGCGCCATGCGTCGGTGATCCTGCGTTCCGGCGGATCGGGAACCATACGGCTTGCCTTAAAGCCCGAAACCCTGGGAAATATAAAGATACGTTTGGAAATGACCGAAAACAAGGTAATGGGCCATATTATCCTGGAAACCAAGGAAGCGTTGCGGGCCTTTGAGCGGGAGCTTCAGGGGTTGGAGCAGGCGTTCCGGGATTCAGGCTTTGACGGCGCCGACTTTGAAATGGCTTTAACATCCGGCGGCGGTGAAAACAGCGGGGACGCGCCGGGGAACGGGGAGAATTTTCCCTTCGTTGCCGGACGCCTTGCGGCTTCCACCTACGACGCGGCCTTGGAAAGCGCGGAGGAATTTCCCTTCTGGGATATCCCCGCCGGGGAGGGGCGGGTTTTCGTCAATGTGTTGGTATAACGTACTAAGAACAGGAGAAAAAGGGAATGGCAGTTGAATCGGTTCTGAGCGCGAAAGAAATGACCGGCCTTGCCAAGTTGGTGAAGGACCATAACGGCGCCGTAAACGGGGGAAGGCATCCCCAGCAGAATTTAGGCAAGGATGATTTCTTGAAGATCCTGATTACCCAATTGAGTTACCAGGATCCCACCGCCCCCATGGAGGATAAGGAATTTATCGCCCAGATGGCCCAGTTTTCCACTCTGGATCAAATGACTTCTATGGCCGATGATTTTAAGCGGCTGACCAATCTGCTGGCCGGCAATGAGGCCGTCGCCGCCTTGGGGAAGTCGGTGGAATTGGTTGAGGGGGAAACGGTAGTCCAGGGGGCCGTAAAAGCGGTAACCCGGGGCGGCCCTGCCGAGATATTGGTTAACGGCAATTATTATCCTTGGGAAAAAGTTACCAAGGTTTTTGAGGAGTAATGCGATATGATGCGATCTTTGTATTCCGGCGTGTCGGGACTGCAGAACCATCAAACCCGGATGGATGTGGTGGGCAATAACCTCGCGAATATCAATACCACCGGCTTTAAGCGGGGCCGGGTGAATTTTCAAGACCTGCTCTATCAACAGATGTCCGCCGCGGCGCGGCCTGCTGAGGATGTGGGGGGGGTAAATCCCAAGGAAGTGGGTCTGGGTATGTCTATCGCCTCAATCGATACCATACATACCCAGGGTTCCCTCCAGGCCACGGGCATCGGCACGGACTTGGCGATACAGGGAATGGGCTTTTTTGTTTTGAAGGATGGGGAAACTACCTACTATACCCGCGCGGGGAATTTTACCCCGGATGAGAACGGGACCTTGGTGAATCCCGCCAATGGGATGCGGGTGCAGGGATGGATGGCCAGAACCGTTGACGGGGCGCAGGTTATGGACGTTTCCCGGGATACGGAAAACCTGGTTATCCCGGTAGGCGGGAAGGACGCGGCCCGGGCTACCACCGTGGTGGACTTTGCGTGTAATCTGGATAAACGGACCCCCTATATCGAGGAAGGGGCGAGCGCGCTGGATGTTATTCAGGGAACCTGGGGCACGGAGATCAAGATATTCGACAGCTTTGGGGAGGCCCATATTTTGCGGGTTGAATTTGCCCGGGTTCCCGGCGAAAACAATTCCTGGACCGCCACGGCGCAGGTGGACCCCCAGAGCGTGGAGCCTACCAATACCGCTGTGGGCCTGGGGGAGGAGGCTCCCGCCGCGGGGGCGGGAAACGCCTTTACGGTGAATTTCTCCAACCTGGGGAATTTGGCGGGGGTTGCGGACGCCGCGGGCAACGCTTCGCCTGAAACGGGGAATGTAACGATGCGGGTGGCCTTTGACGCGCGGAACGCTACGCCCGGCGAGGGGGGCGAAATGATCCGCCAGGAATTCGCCTTGAATCTGGGGACCGTGGGCGGTTTGGTGAACACCATTACCCAGTACGCGGAGGCCAGTACGACCAAGGCGTTTACCCAGGACGGCTATACCATGGGCTATCTGGAGAACTTTAAGATCGATACCAGCGGCATCATCACCGGGGTATTTACCAACGGGACCAGCCGGACCCTGGGCCAGATAGCCCTGGCCAGTTTTGCCAACCAGGGGGGCTTGGAAAAGGCGGGGGAGACGAATTTTGTGGTGTCCAACAACTCAGGGTACGCCAATATCAGCCCCGGCAACATCCAGGGAAAGGGGAAGATCGTGGCCGGCGCGCTGGAAATGTCGAATGTGGATATGGCCGAGCAGTTCACCGATATGATCGTTACCCAGCGGGGTTTTCAGGCTAATTCCCGGACTATACAAACCGCGGATCAGCTCTTGCAGGAACTTTTGACGCTGAAACGGTAATATGCTATAAAGGAAGAGGGGGAATGGAGCCGCCATTCCCCCGGATTGCCGGCGGGCGCCGGTCCGGGATGACAGCATGATACAAGTAACCCGTTTAGACGGGAAGGAATATTATATCAATCCCCATCAGATAGAGTCCATTGAGGTCCGCCCTGATACTACGTTGCTCATGCTTTCAGGGAAATATGTGGTGGTCCGGGAAAAAATATCCGAAGTTATTGAGAGGATTATCGATTACCGCAGGCAGATCGGGGCTTTTAAAAATGAGGAGTAGGTAAGGCATGAATATAGCAACCATTATTGGATTGGTCGGGGCCTTTGCTATGGCGATCATGGCAATCTTTACATCCGGCGGCACGCCGCTCACGTATATGGACCTTCCCTCATTTCTTATGGTCGTGGCGGGCTCCTATTTCGGCCTGTTTGTATTCGGGAATATGTCCGACGCCCTGGGGATTTTCGGCACCCTGGGGCTGACCATGAAGCTCCCGGATTACAATGAAAAGGGGATCATCCTCAAACTGATGGCCTTTTCGGAAAAAGCCCGCCGGGAAGGGCTTTTAGCCCTGGACGAGGAGCTGGAAGACCTGGATGATGAATTTATGAAGAAGGGGCTGCGCCTGGTGGTAGACGGGACGGACGCTGAAATAGTCCGTATGCTTATGGAAACCGAGTTGAGCCAGATACAGGGGCGGCACGCCACTAAATTGGCGACGGTGAATATGTGGGGTACCCTGGCCCCTGGTTTGGGTATGTTAGGAACCGTCATCGGCCTTATCGCCATGTTGAAAAACCTGGAAGACAAGAGCGCCCTGGGCCCCAACATGGCCGTCGCGCTGATCACCACCCTCTACGGCGCCATTATGGCCAACCTCGTGCTGATCCCCCTCAGCGGCAAACTGCGGTCCCGGGATGAGATGGAAGCCCAGGTCAAGGAAATGGTTATTGAAGGGGTCCTCTCGATACAGGCCGGGGACAACCCTCGCATCCTGGCTATGAAGCTCCTTTCCTATTTGACCCCGGGGGACCGGAAGTCTGTGGAAGCGGAAGTATTAAAGGATTAAGGGAAGCCCGTCATGGCGAGAAAAAAGAAAGAGGCCGAAGGACCAAAGGGAGAGTGGATCGTAACCTATTCTGATATGGTTACCCTGTTGCTTTGTTTTTTTGTCGCCCTCTTTAACCCAAGCGATGTAGACGTGTCCCAGTTGGCCGCCATGATATCCACCTTTACCAATGCGGGTATGGGGGCGAATTCCGGGGGGAATACCCTTTCCGCGGGGAAGAGCGCCGATCTGGGGAATACCATCATGTCCCTGCCTTCCATGGAGAAGGGAAGAACCCTGGGCACGGCCTTAAAAAAGGCGATGAGCCTATTTGAGCCTGAATTGCGGTCGAGCAAAGTGCGCGTTACCCCGGAAGAGCGGGGCTTGGTTATAACCCTTGCCTCAGACGCCTTCTTTGAGCCCGCCAGCGCCCAGATCAACCTTGAAGAGGCCCGGGAGATACTGTTTAGGCTGGGCAAGCTGTTGAACGACGAGGAGTTGCGGGGCCGGAAGTTCCGCATTGAGGGCCATACGGATAATACGCCGGTGGACCCCGCCGGGCCGTGGCCTTCAAATTGGGACCTTTCTGTCCAGCGGTCTATCAGCGTTTTACGTTTCCTGACCGATATTGGGGTAGAAGAAAAGCGGTTTCAAGTGGCCGGGTTTGCCGATACCATGCCCCTCAGCAGGAACGATTCTCCCGAAGGCAGGGCCTATAACCGGCGGGTGGATGTGGTCATCCTGGATGACGGGCATTTATAAAAGCCTCCAGGGGCCGGGGGCGGACCGTCTGCCTTCGCCAGGAAGCGGTTTGGAATAGGTATGTTTGCCGCGTAAGGTAAATGTATATACAGAGGGGCGCCGCGAAACCAGGCGGGTTGCGCGGCCCCTTCCCATAAGAATACTAATTAAGCGGAGGTACTTGGTATGTCGGACACTGATGATATTGATCTTGAAGGTGGAGATAGTCCAGGTATAGAGGGATCGAAGAAAAAAGGCGGTCTTGGGAATTTGTTGCCGAATTTGCTCAAGTTTATCGCCATGGGGCTGGGGGCGCTGGCGTTTATCGTTACGGTGGCGGTGATCACCTACCAATTTATGAGCGGCGGGGGGAAGAGCCAAACCATGCCCGCCGGCAGCGCCATCGTTTATGAGGGGAAGCAGCCTGAGTATTCCATGTTTACCTCCATAAACCAGGTAATGACCCGGACTAAGGATGTTACCCCCTATTCGGTCGTGGTGGATATGGTGATCGGCTATGATCTGAACGATAAAAACGCCCAAACCGAGCTGACCAGCCGTTTATACCAGCTTCAGGATTTTGTCCGGTTTTTTTTCAGCGGCAAGACCCGGGCGGAGCTCCTTCCGCAAAACGAAGACCGGTTGAAGCAGGAGATCGTTGAGCATCTGAATACCCGGTTGCTCAACTCATCCAAGGTGCGGATCATTCTGTTTAGAAAGCTGGATGTGATGGAAATGATGTAGGCTCCCTTACCCGGCGCCGCGCTCCCGCTTAGGCGGGGCGGATGCCGCCGGGGCGGGATGGGGCGCGCCGGCGGCGATTTAATGAAACAAGGCGGGAAAAGGGAAAATGACGGAAGTTCTGTCCCAGGATGAAATCGATCAGCTTCTCACGGCGATAAACGCGGGGGACACTCCTGAACATGAGGAGTATAAACCGCCGGTGGAAACCCGGAAGATCAAGATATACGATTTTAAGCGTCCCGATAAATTTTCAAAGGAACAGATACGCACCATTTCGATAATGCACGAGACCTTTGCCCGCCTAACCACCACCGCCATGTCCGCGAATCTGCGGAGCATGGTGCAGGTGCATGTGGCTTCGGTGGATCAGCTCACCTATGAGGAATTCCTCCGGTCCATTCCGACCCCCACAACCCTGGCGATTATCAATATGGACCCCCTCAAGGGGAACGCCATACTGGAAATAGACCCGGCCATTTCCTTTTCCATTATCGACCGGCTTTTCGGCGGCGTGGGGGAGGGGACCAAGGGCCAGCATGAGTTGACGGACATCGAAAGCGCGGTTATGGAGGGGATCATCGTCCGCATCCTGGGGAATATGCGGGAGGCATGGGCCCAGGTCCTCGATCTGCGGCCCCGGCTGGGGCAGATTGAAACCAACCCCCAGTTTGCCCAGATCGTGCCCCCCACGGATATGGTGGTGCTGGTTACCCTGGAAACCAAGGTGGGGGAAGTGGAGGGGATGATGAATTTTTGTATCCCCTATTTAACCATCGAGCCGATTATCGGGAAACTTTCCGCTCAATTTTGGTATTCCTCGGTACGCCGGGGGACCACGGCGGAAAATCTTAATATTCTTAAGGAAAAGCTGGAAACGGTCGATGTAAATGTAGTAGCCGAAATTGGAAAGATACAGGTTCCTATTAAGGATGTGCTTTCCTTGCGGATCGGCGATATGATACGCTTGTATAATGTACGGGTAGGGGATCCCTTTGCGCTGAACGTGGGGAACAAGAATAAATTTCTTTGCCGCCCCGGGGTTATCGGCAAAAAGATGGCGGTTCAGATCGTTAAAAAAACCGCGGAGCTTGAGCAGGATGAATTTGAGGAGCTCGCGGAAGGGGAGGATTTGCTATGAGCGACGGCGCTCTTTCTCAGGATGAACTTGACGCCCTGTTGTCCGGGGTGGATACTCCAAATACTGCTTCCGAGGCGCGGCCTGCGGGGGATCTACAGGCGCTTGAGGATTTTCTCGCCTCAACGGTGGAATCCCTGTCTTCCAATTTATCCGCCATGACCGGCGCCGCGGCGGTCATGCGGGGGCCCAAGGTGGTTTCCACCAACCGGGATACCCTGCTGGAAGCCCTTCCCGATACGATTACCGTTGTTAAGGTTGATTTTAGTTCCGGGTTTCCGGGGGAACACCTGTTCTTGATGGCCGAAGGCACCGCGAAGCTGATCGCCAGCCTCATGAATAAAGAGGAGAATATAACCCTTGATGAGATGGCCCTGTCGGTTATCGGCGAGGCGGTTTCCCAAATGGCGGGTACCCAGATAACCGCGTTGACCAATAAAACCGGCAATAAATCGATTGCTTCCGTCTCGCCGGAGGTAACGAATGTAACCAAGGCCGTTGCCGCCCTGCCCGGGGGGGATTTCTTGGAAGCCACCTACGATCTGAGTTTGGGGGAAGAAGCCCATCAGGTATGGGAGGTATACGGTCCAACCGTTTCCGCCGGCATAGTCCAGGCATTAAGCGGCGGAACGGCGGCGGAGGCTAGAGCCAGCGCAAAAACTTCGGGCGGCGTGGCGCCCGGCATGGGAGGGATGCAAGGCATGGGTGGTATGATGGGCGGCGGTATGCCGGGTATGGGGCAACCCACCAATGTACAATCGGTTCAGTTTCCCGGTCTGTCGCCGCAGGCGGCGCCCCAGGAACAGGGAAATATCGGTCTTATCATGGACGTATACATGGAAATGACCGTGGAATTGGGCAGGACTAAGAAATTAATTAAAGAAATTCTGGGTATGGGGGAGGGGACTATTATCGAATTGGATAAACTGGCTGGAGAGCCGGTGGATATATTGGTGAACCATAAACTTATCGCCAAGGGCGAAGTGGTGGTCATTGATGAAAATTTCGGCGTCCGGGTTACGGAGATCGTTTCCCCCATCGAAAGAATGAGCGATATGGGCTAGGAAGCGCCGCGTAAGCGGCAGGGAATTGGCGCTTCCCCCGGTTGCGGGTCTTCCCGCGGCGGGGAAGCGCGAAAAAACAAACGGCCTGCGAGAGGTTCGCGGCAGATCACTGCATAGACGGTTAGTTTGTACTTGGGAGGGGCAACACTGAATCGAATTTATACCATTATTATTCTATTAGCCGTTACGGGGATTAGGTTTACCGGGGGGATGGTATTCGCCCAGGAAGCTCCCGCAGGGGAGGCTTTGGGCCGGGAAGAAACCGGCGGAGCGGTGAGCGGGGAGGCCGGTCTTGTCTTGGAAGAAGGGGCGGACGGGGGAATCCCCCAGGGCGGCATTTCGGTCTTTCGGGTGATCCAAATGGTTCTGGCCCTTGCCTTGGCCGCCGCCGCCGTATACGGGGTGGTGTACTTTTTGCGCCGGGCGGCCCGGCCCCAGGACCGGCGGAATCCGCATCTGAAAATTCTCAACGCCGCCCATTTGGGTTCCAACCGTTTTGTGTATATTGTCGCGGTAGGCGACAGGGCCTGGCTCCTGGGCGCGGGCGAAGGGGGCATAGCCCCGATAGCCGAGATCGCCGACCGGGAGCTCATCGACGCGATGCTCTTGGATGATTCCCGCCGGGGGGCCGAAACCGGGGGCTTTTTGGATTTCAGAACCCTGTTCAGGCGGTTCAGCGGCGGCGGCCCGTCCGGGAACCGCGATTCCCCGAATAGGGGCCCTTCTGTTGAGGACGCCGCTTTTTCGGCGGATAATCTGCGGAAAAACCGGGAACGGATTAGGAGGTTGTAGCGATGAACCGCGCCGGCCCGCTGGTAATCGGGATAGTAACCCTTGCGAGTTTCCTCATCCCCGTTGCCCCCCTTGCGGCCCAGAACGGCCCCTTCCCCTCTGGAGCCTCCCAGGGAACCATGGGCATCCCCCGGCCCCCCTCGGATCCCGTGGTGCCCTTTATTGATTTAACCATTCGGAACCCCGAATCGGGCCGGGAAGTCGCCTTTTCCCTCAGGCTCCTCCTCCTGATTACGATACTCTCCCTGGCCCCGGGCTTTATCATACTGACCACCAGTTTTCTGCGGATCGCCATTGTCTTTGATTTTATTAAGCGGGCCTTGTCCCTCCAGCAGGTTCCGCCCAACCAGGTCATCATGGGCATATCCCTCTTTTTAACCGTCTTTATTATGTGGCCGACCTTTGAGACCGTGTATGATAAGGCCCTTAAGCCCCTGGCCGACGGGAATATATCGGTGGCCGGGGCGTACCGGGAGGCGGAAACCCCGCTGCGGCTCTTCATGTACCGCCAAATGGCGGGGAAGCCCGGCACTATCCGGCTTTTTATGGCCATGCGGGGCCTTGATAAGCCGAATACCCTGGCGGATGTGCCGACCTATGTGCTGATCCCCGCGTTTATTCTGAATGAGCTTACCGTGGCTTTTAAAATAGGCATTTTGCTTTTTATTCCCTTTATCATTATTGACATGGTGGTGGCCAGCGCCCTCATGTCTATGGGTATGATTATGCTGCCCCCGATTATGATTTCCATGCCCTTTAAACTCATTCTCTTTATTCTGGTTGACGGGTGGGGGCTTTTAACGGATCAGCTGGTTCGTTCCTTTGTATAGGAGCCGGGAAACGTTGCTGAACGTCAAGGCGGGCAGCGCTTCCCTTGGGAAGCGCTGAATAATTCAATCGGGATTGCGGACCTAAGGTCCCGAAGTCCATTTAATCAGCGTTGCCGAGGGGAGGGCAGGTTGGGTCCCCTAGGAGGTGTAGGATGAGTATTGGCGAGATTACGGCGCTGCTCCGGGGGGGCATACTGGAGGTTCTGTTTTTAGCCGCGCCCTTACTGCTTTCCGCCCTCCTGGTGGGGCTTATTGTGGCTATATTTCAAGCCACCACCTCGATCCAGGAGCAGACCTTGACCTTTGTGCCGAAAATTATCGCCATATTGCTGGTGTTGGGATTCCTGGGGGGATGGATGTTCACCTCCCTGGGGGATTATACGGTGCAGCTTTTTAAAATGATCCCCCGCATGGCCCGGTGACCGGGCGGGGATGCGGTTATGCTGGGGGCGGGGAGGATGATGCGTGGAAACTGAGGCGGTCCGGGAGATACTTGCCGCGGCGCCTGTTTTTCTCTTGCTTGCGGTCCGGGCCTTGGGCATGATCGAAACCGCCCCGCTCCTCTCCTCTGAAGCGGTTCCCCAGACGGCAAAAATCGCCTTGGCGGGCTTCGCGGCCTATACGGCCTTTCCCACCGCCCTCGGCGCCTTCCCCCCCCTGGACGAGGCTTCCCTGTTCAACGTTCATTTTCTCTTGCTGATTATCGGCGAGGGGGTTATCGGCGTTATCACCGGCTTTTTTATGAGCCTGGTGTTTGCCGCTTTTTCCACCGCCGGCCAGTTCTTTTCCCTGCAAATGGGTTTTGGTGCGTCAGAAACCTATGATCCCCTTTCCCAGGTGGAAAACCCCTTGATGGGCCAGTACCTGAACCTGGTGGCCATGCTGGTATTCCTGTCCATCGGGGGGTTACAGGAGCTGTTCTTGGGAGGCTTTTGGCGGTCCGCCCAATCGTTGAACATCCTTTCCCTGGTGGCGGGGCGGGAAGCCCTGGGGAAGATGCTGTTTTCCGGCCTGGGAAGGCTCTTTCTGGACGCCATTATCATTGCCATGCCCATATTGGCGACCCTGTTCCTGACCTCCCTGTCCACCGGCCTGATTTCCAAGGCGGCGCCCCAGATCAATCTCCTGTCCGAAGGGTTTCCCATATCAATTACGGTGGCCTTTATCCTCATCGCCGTTACCATGCCCTTTATGATCCAGGCGTTTATGCGGGTCATCGAGGCGGGCTTTCAGTCCTTTGCCGCCCTCTATACGCGGATCGGCGCGCAAATCGGGGCGCCCCCGTGATCCCCGGTTCCGCGGGGCCCGGTTTGCGCCCTGAACTATTCGACGCCCCCTACCGTAACGCCCTTGCCATGGACCTCCAGTGGTTTGCCGCGGAGGATGAGGGGCGTACCGAGGATCCCTCGGAGTATAAGATACAGAAGGCCCGGGAAGAAGGGCGGGTGGCGAAGAGCCAGGAACTGATAGGCGCCCTGGTGCTCCTGCTCCCCGCGCTGGCCGTCCTGTTCTTGGCCCCCTATCTCCTGCGGACCTGCGTGGAAATGCTCCGGTTCTTTTTTACCCGGGTTACGGAGCTTGACCCGGTGAAGGACCGGAAGATATTTGGGATACTGGTGGGGTATTTTATCCGCCTGGGCCTTCCCATCGCGGGGGTGTCCATGGTTGCGGCGGTTTTTGCCAATGTGGTCCAAACCGGGTTCCTCTTTACCGTTAAACCCCTGATCCCCAACTTCTCCCGGATCGTCCCCCGGTTTGGGCAGTACTTTCAGCGCACCCTGTTTTCCCTGGACGGGCTGTTCAATTTCGCCAAATCTCTGGTAAAAATGGCCGTCATCGGCGGGACGGCCTTTTTCTGCATCCGGTCGAAGTTCGAGCGGCTGGTGAATCTGCAAACCATGTCTCTTTGGCAGGGGGTGTCCCTGACCGGCTCCCTGGCGGCAAGCATGTTGATCATCTGCGCCCTGTTGCTTATCCTCCTTTCCATTCCAGATTACCTGTTCCAGCGCTGGCGCTACCGGGAATCCCTCAAGATGAGCAAGGAGGAAGTGAAGGAAGAGCGGAAGATGTATGAGGGGGACCCCCAGATACGGGCGCGGCTCCGGCAGCGGATGCGGGAGATCATGACCCGGAATATGATAGCCAATGTGCCCAAGGCGGACGTGCTCATTACCAACCCGACCCATTACGCGGTGGCCTTGGAATACCGCGCGGAAACCATGCGGGCGCCCCGGATAAGCGCTAAAGGGGCGGACGCGATGGCCTTCCGGCTCCGCCGTATCGCCGAAGAGCACGGGGTTCCCTGGGTGGAAAACCGGCCCCTGGCCCGGGCCCTGTACGCGGAAACCGAGGTGGGGGACGAAGTCCCCATGGCCTATTGGAGCGCGGTGGCCGCTGTCTTGAGCAAGGTAATGAAGATCAACGAGGAACGCCGGAACGCGGCGGCCCGGATGGAAGCCGGGGGATAGGAGTATAAGGTATGGCGGATATTGCCCAATCAAACCGGATGAACAACCTATTTGGAAACCGGCGGGATATTTTTCTCGCCGCCGCGGTGGTGGCGGTGGTGATCATGCTGATTGTCCCCCTGCCCACGGTGCTGCTGGACGCCTTCATGGCCCTCAATGTGGTCCTTTCGCTCCTTATCCTCCTCATCGTCCTGTACACCAGGAAGCCCACCGATTTCAGCGTTTTTCCCACGCTCCTCTTGGTGGTTACGGTGTTCGGCCTGGCTCTGAATGTTTCATCCACCCGGCTCATCCTAACCCAGGGGGCGCGGTTTAACGGGCGGATGATCCGGGCCTTTGCCACCTTTGTGGTCGGTTCCGGGGGGACCGACGGGCTGGTGGTGGGGTTCATCATCTTTATCGTGATCATCGCGGTGCAGGCCATCGTGATAACCAAGGGGGCCACCCGCATTGCCGAGGTTGCCGCCCGCTTTGCCTTGGACGCCATGCCGGGCAAACAGATGGCGGTGGAAGCGGAGTACAATTCCGGGGCCATTACCGAAGAAGAAGCCCAGAAACGGAAGAACGATCTCCAGCGGGAGGTGGATTTTTACGGGGCCATGGACGGTTCCAGTAAATTCGTTTCCGGGAACGTAAAGGTCGGCATTTTGATCACCGTGGTGAATATCCTGGGGGGCGTCATCATCGGCATGGTCTTACGGGGGGAACAATTCTCCGCCGCGGCGCTGACCTATATCAGTTTTTCCATCGGCGACGGGCTCCTGTCCCAATTTCCCGCCCTCCTGGTTTCCACCGCCACGGGCATCATCGTTACCCGCTCGGTCTCCAACGGAACCTTCTCGGATGATGTAAGCGCCCAGTTTGCCAAGGATGAGCGGGTGTTCTGGATCGGCGCCCTGGTGCTGGGGGGCTTTGCCCTGCTTCCGGGCTTCCCCTGGTATGTGCTCATCCCCCTGGCCCTGCTCCTGGCTTTCACAGCCTTCCGCATCGGGCGGGACAAGAAGGCCAAAGCGGAGTTTGCCGAGACCCAGGCGGCGAAAACCGCGGACGCCAAAAAGTCCAAGGGGGAAAGCGGCGATATACCGCCCATAGAGCCCCTGGACCCCCTGTCCCTGGAGCTGGGGTACGGCCTTATCCCCCTGGTGGATAAGGACAAGGGGGCGGAACTGCTGGATCGTATCCAGCGGATACGCCGGGAATCGGCCCTGGACTTGGGGCTGGTCATACCGCGGATACGGATTATTGATAATATGCGCCTTGAACCTTCGGAGTATTGTTTTAAAATCAAAGGGGTTGATATGGGCCGGGGTAAGATACGCATGGGGTACTACCTCTGTATTAATCCCGGGGGGGTGCAGGAGGAGCTTTCCGGGGAAAAAACCAAGGACCCCGCCTTCGGCCTTCCCGCCCTGTGGGTAAACGAAGACCGGCGGGATGAGGCGGAACGGGCCGGGTATACGGTGGTTGATCCCCCGTCTATTATCGCCACCCATTTAACGGAGATCATTAAGCACTACGCGCCGGAAATTCTGGGGCGGCAGGAAACCCAGAAGGCGCTGGAAAACCTCAAGAAGGATTATCCCGCGGTGGTGGAGGAAACTCAGAAGCATCTGAGTTTGGGCGAAATCCAGAAGGTGCTCCAGGCGCTGTTGCGGGAACGGGTGTCCATCCGCAATATGGTGGCTATCCTGGAAGCCCTGGCGGACTTCGGCCCCGTTACCCGGGATACGTCCTTCCTCGCCGAAAAAGCCCGGCAAGCCCTGGGCCGGCAGATATGTTTGCAGTATGCGGACGACGACCGGGTCCTGCGGGTTTTGACCTTGGAACAGTCCCTGGAACAGAAGATCATCGACAGCCGGCTGGAGACAGCCTCCGGGGTTATCGCCGCCTTGGACCCCCCGCTCCAGCGGACGTGGATCAAGGCCCTGTCCCGTTCGGCGGCCGCGGTGCATGAACAGGGGTGGATACCGGTTATTCTCTGTTCTGAACAGGCCCGCGCCCTGGTAAAAACGTCCTGCGAACGGGAATTGCCGGATCAGGCGGTGCTTTCGGTGCCGGAAATCGTGCCGGATATTACGGTTGAAGCGATTGGGGAAATACGGCTTGATAAATAACGTTGCCCGGAAATTGAAGTTTCCGGACAACCCTAATAAACAGGCCCGCAGGAGCGTATATACAAATGGAGTATTTTAAGGAACAAGCCTATACCGCTTCCGAATGTATAAAAAAGATACGGGAAAAGTATGGGGAGGGCTATACGATCCTGATACAAAACTCGATACGCCTGGGGGGGATATTCGGCCTTTTTTCCCGGGAAGGGATAGAAATGCAGGGCTACGTAACCGGCGCGGCCCGGTATGCTCCTCCCCCCCCGGCGGCAAGCCGGCCCTTGGACCCGGAGGCGGATAAGAAACGGATGGAGGAGGAAAAAAAGAAAATACTTGCCCAGGCCGGCAAAACCGATCCGGCGATGATTAGCCTCTTGCGCGAGGTCCGCGCCGATGTCCGCGTCTTGAAAGATAAACTGGAAACCGGCGGCCAGTCCGGCGGCCAGCCGGCGCGATCCGCCCCGGGGGATCATCAAACAATAGTTGCCATAGGGGAGCTCCTCAGCCGGAACGATTTTACCCCCGAATACCGCGCGGCCATACTCAGCCGGATGCGGAAAGAATTCTCCCTGGAAACCTTGGAACACTATGACTCCGTGCAGGATGCGGTTTTGGAATGGATAGGGGGGAGCGTCAAGCTCTATAAGGACGCGGAATACCATAAACTTCCCCGGATCATGGTTTTGGTAGGCCCCACGGGGGTGGGCAAGACCACCACCATCGCCAAATTGGCCGCCCTTTTCGGCCCCGCCAGCAAGACCCCCTGTTCGGTGCATCTGATCACCATTGATAATTACCGTATCGGGGCGGAACAGCAGATAGAAAAATACGGCGATATTATGCAAATCCCCGTTTCCAGCGTAAAGAGCTATAATGAACTCAAGGAAACTATTGATATGAACGCGGAACAGGCGGATATGATCCTCATCGATACCATCGGGAAGAGCCCCCGGGCTTCCAGCGAACTGGGGGAGATGAAGCAGCTGCTTGACGCCTGCGGCGGCTCGGCGGAATACCACCTTGCGCTCATGGCGGCCACCAAATCCAGCGATATTACCGAGATACTCCAGCAATTTGAGCCCTTCGGCTACCGTTCGGTCATTATTACCAAAATAGATGAAACCATGCGCATCGGCAATGTGATCAGCGTCTTAGCGGAGCGGGGGAAGGCCGTTTCCTATATTACCACCGGCCAGGTGGTGCCCCGGGACATTCAAAAAGCGGATGTGATGCGTTTTTTAATTAATCTGGATGGTTTTAAAATTAACCGGAAAAAATTTGAAACCCTATTTCCCAGCGGCGAATCTGAAAACATTCAATGGAGACCATGATGGAAGATCAAGCGGAAATATTGCGGGAGATGATGCAAAAAAAAAATCCGGCGGATAAGCCGCCGGTAAAACCCCAGGAAGCGAAGAAGACCCGGATCATTACGGTAACCAGCGGCAAGGGCGGGGTGGGCAAAACCAACATTTCCGTGAATATGGCCCTTGCCTATGCCCGGCTGGGGAGGAAAGTGGTGGTCATGGACGCGGACCTGGGCCTTGCCAATGTGAACGTCATGCTCAATATGATCCCGAAATTCAACCTCTATCATGTGATCCGCAATCAGAAGACCATGCGGGAAATTATGGTGGAAACCGAGTACGGCATTTCCATAGTCGCCGGGGCCTCGGGTTTTTCCAAAATAGCGAACCTTTCCGAAGCGGAGCGGCAGAATTTTATCCACGAACTGGACACCCTTTCCAACGCGGACATCATCATCATCGACACCAGCGCCGGGGTCTCCAGCAACGTCATGGACTTTATCGCCGCGGCGGACGACGCGGTTATTGTAACCACCCCGGAGCCTACCGCCATAACCGACGCCTACGGCATTATCAAGATCATCGCCACGGAAATTGACAACCTGAATATGGGCCTGAAATTGGTGGTCAACCGGGTTAAGTCCGTAACAGAGGCGAAAAAGGTCGCGGACCGGATGACCAGCATCGCGGGGCAGTTCCTCAACCTGAAGGTTGATTATCTTGGGTTCATTTATGACGACGCCATGGTTTCCCAAGCGGTGCTCCGTCAGCGCCCCTTTATGGTGATCGATCCTAAGTGTAAGGCTTCAATATGCATCCAGCATATCGTCGGGCGGATGGAACGGAATAATCTCCAGGATAACGCGGGGCTGGGCAGGATGATTAAACGGCTTTTTGGCCGAAACTATGAATAGGGCTGGTCTGAAACTTCAGTTTCAGACCAGCTTCCACTTAAAAACGCGGTTTCGCAAGGCTTTAGCCTGAGAAACCGCAAGACTTGTTCCGAAACCAACCGGGTTTTGGAACAAGTCTAATGAGGGAAGCGGATGCTAAATATGCGGTGGAGTAGTATAGCGGGGGGGGGCGCGTTTGTCCTGTCCTTCCTGATCGGCCTTATCAGCGGAGCCGGCGTCTTTGCGCTGGTCCGGGCGCTCGTGTTCGGGGCGGTTTTTTTCGGTTTGGCCGCGGGCGTTTACTGGCTTATCAATCAATTTTTTCCCGAGTTTTTGGCCGGGGCATCCCCAGGGGGAAGCGGCGGCGAGGGGGCCGCGGGATCCCAAGTCGATATTACCGTGGAAGGGGATGACGATTTTGCCGCCGCCGGCCTTTTTCGCCCCCCGGCGGCGGGGCGGGCTGAACCGGACGGCCTGGACGGTCCGCCGGAGCCGGCTGGGGGCGGGGCTTTGGATACGGCCCTGGATCAGACGGATGAAGAGGGCTATACTGCTCCGGAGCCCCAGGGAGCCGCCGGCGGCGCGGCGCGGGGGGCGGCGATTCCCTCCGAAGGGGATGACGCGGTGGATACGCTCCCCGATTTGGAAGGGATAAGCGGCGGGTATCAGCCCATGATAGTGGAGGATACTATGGATATATCGACCGAACCGCCTAATCCGGCCAGGAAACCCTCGATGAATTCCGCGAAACCCCTGGAATTAGACGGCGATTTTAGGCCGAAGGAAATAGCGGCGGCCATACAAACATTATTAAAACGGGAATAAGGATTATACTATGGGGAATGTCCTTCTGGAGCAGAAACAGAAGAGGAACGTTGGCATGAAAACAGAAGAGGAACTTTGGCATGAATACCGGCAAAACAGGGACCCAACGGTTCGGGAGGCTTTTATCAAGCAGTACGCCCCGCTGGTGAAGTATGTGGCCGGGAAAGTGGCGGTCGGGATGCCCCATAACGTGGAATTTGATGATCTGGTGGGATTTGGCGTCTTTGGGTTATTGGACGCGATCGATAAGTTTGATCCCGAAAAGAATGTAAAATTTAAAACCTATGCGGTTACCCGTATCCGGGGGGCTATTTTCGATGAACTGCGGTCCATTGACTGGGTCCCCCGGTCGGTGCGGCAGAAGACCCGCGAAGTGGAAGAGGCTGTCGGTTCCCTGGAAGCCCATCTGGGGCGGACCGCGACGGATCAGGAGATTGCCCGTTCCCTGGGGATGAATGAATCGGAATTCCTGAAAACCATGATGAAAATATCGGGAACTTCCATACTCTCCTTGAACGACGTGTGGTTTTCAGGGGATGAAAATGATAAAGTATCCATAGGGGACAGCATTGAGTCTCCTGAAAGCCTCAATCCGGATATCATCGTGGAAAAGGATGAAATCCGCCGGGTTATTATCAACGCCATCAATGAACTGCCGGATAAAGAAAAGAAAATTTTGGTGCTCTATTACTATGAGGATCTGACCCTGAAAGAGATAGGACAGGTGTTGGAGGTTACCGAATCCCGGGTTTCCCAATTGCATACCAAGGCCATACTGAGGCTCCGGGCAAAATTGACAAATATCCGCAAAGGAATTGTATAGGGGCTGTATATGGTTGATTTCGCTCAGTTGCGGCTTGTGCTGAAAGACCGGTTGGAACAAGACCGGAATATCCATTCTATCAACGCCGAGGGTCCCACCCTGGAAGCGGCGGTCGCCCAGGCCGCCGCCTTGCTGAACCTTCCCGTCCGGCGTATCGAATACGAGGTTACCCAGTGGGGCTTTGGGGGAATCTTGGGCGCCGGGAAGAAGGGCTGGAAAATCCGGGCCTATGAACGGACGCAGGTTAAAAAGCAGGACCCCGCGGCGGTTCAAACCGAAGAAACCGAGGAGGTGAAGGCGCCGGTTATTGCCGATAAGGACGGGGATGTTTTTGTGCAGTTAAGCCAGGACGGGGCCTTCCTCAAGGTTATCCCCCCGTCCGGCAAGGGGAAACGGGCTACCGAGGCCATGGCCCTGAAAGCCCTGGAGGATAAGAACGCGCGGGATATTGACCGGCAGGTAGTCAGCGCGGCGGTAAAAGAGGCGGACGGCTCCTATGTGCTGGCAGGCCAGTTCGACCATAACCTGATGCACGACGCCTTTGTTTCGGTGGAACTCTCGGATCAGGAGATGAAGGCATTCATCCAGATAAGCCCCCCGGGAATCGGGGGCTGCGATATTTCCTACGAAACCTTTATCAGCGTCCTCAGAAATAACAAGGTTGTCCACGGGATCAAAGAAGAGTTCCTGCGGGAATTCGCGGACCGCCCGGTGTATAAAGAAAAAGTCCTGGTCGCCGAGGGGACGAAGCCGGTAAACGGGCGGGACGCCTGTATGCAATACAATTTTGAAACCGATCAATCCCAGGTGCGGCTCCGGGAAGGGGCTAACGGCAAGGTTGATTTTAAGGACCTTAATATCATTCAGAATGTGGTGGAAGGCCAGCCGCTGGCAAAAAAAATCCCCCCCGAAGAGGGCGTTATGGGGAGGACCATCACCGGGAAGGCCATACCCGCGAAAAACGGCAAGGATATTTCCCTTCCCTTGGGTAAGAATGTCCATGTGGGGGATGACGGCGGCACCATCGTCGCGGACATGAACGGCCAGGTGGTGGAGGTTGGCGGGAAGATCAATGTGGAACCGGTGTATATGGTGCAGGGGAATGTGGACCTCAAAACCGGAAATATTATTTTTTTGGGCACGGTGGTCATTACCGGCAATGTGGAGGACGGATTTTCGGTCAAGGCGGCGGGGAATATTGAAGTGAACGGAACGGTGGAAAAAGCGGAACTGGACGCTGAGGGGGATGTCATCGTGCATCAGGGTATTACCGGGAAAAACGCCGGTTCCGTCAAGGCCGGCAAGTCCATTTGGGCCCGGTTTATCGAGAACGCCACCATTGAGGCGGGGAATATGGTGGTCGCATCCGACGGCATCATCAATTCCCAGGTAGACGCCTTTAAACGGATCATCTGTCAAGGGAAGCGGGCCCATATCGTGGGCGGACGCCTGCGGGCCACCGAAGAGATAAACGCCAAGATCATCGGCAGCCCCACCAGCGGCACCGAAACCATCTGCGAGGTCGGGTTTGATCCCAAGAGTAAGAGCCAGTTGGACCTCCTTATCGCTAATAAGGAAGCGTCGGAAAAAGAGCTGGAGGACATCCAGCTTAATATCCAAACCCTCGTTACTATTAAAAAACAGCGGATGTCCCTGCCGGAGGATAAGGAGGCGTATTTGAAGGAGCTCATGGACCGTCGGCAGGAACTGGTATCGGAATTGCAGAATATCAATGAGGAGCGGGAGAAAATTCAGGTATTCCTGAGCGGTTTGCAGAGCCGCGGACGGGTTTCGGCCTCCGCCAAGGTGTATCCAGGGGTAAAAATCGTGGTCAAGGATTGTAAAGAAGACATACGGAATGAATACAAAGCGGTTACCTTTGTCCTTGAAAACGGCCTTATCCGGAGCGTTAAGTATGAGGAGCCGGACGAGGAAGCAAAGAGAGGGCCCGATGGCTATACAACCACTTGATTTACAGATTCTTTTTTCCCAACTCGATAAGGTTGGGAAGGATCAGGCGACCCAGAAAGAGGGCGCGCAAATGCAGGCCGCCTTGCAGGGTATGCATATTCAAAAAAAAACGGATGAACATTTTCACGCGGTAAATGAACTCCAGGACATTGGAAAAGAAGCCGAGCGGATAAAGGATAAAAACGCCCGGCAGCAGCAGCAGGGAGGGAGCGCCGCGCAGGAAGACGGGGACGGTGAAACGCGGGAATCTGACGGTGAAACCGCGGTTATCAGAGATCCGGCCTTGGGTAAGAATATCGATGTAAGCGGATGAGGCATGACGGCAGCGCTTGTTTTTTCCACCGCCAGCTTGCTCGTATCGGGATTTTCCTTTCTTTTTTTTCGGAGCTACCTGAACCGCCGTACCGGCCATAAGCGTATTCTCGTGGAATTCCAAGAAGAGGCGCGGCAGATCATTGCCGGTATTGATGAAGCCGCCGATAGGGACCTCTTACTGGTAGAAGAGCGGGTAAAGGCCCTTAAGATCATGCTCCAGGATGTGGATAACCGGATCAATGAGTTAAACCGGCGGATAGGGGTTTTTATCCGGGAAGAGGAGCGGCAAAAGGCCCAGGAATACGCCTATGCGGAACTGGGGGCCCGCCGGGGCGGGAATGTTCCGGCGGGGGCGCAGGCCCGGAAGTCCCCGCCCCTGGCATCCCGGTTTACGCTCCCGGATATTCCGGCACAGTCTTCCTCCACCGGCTTTTCCGCCTCCCCGCCCGCCGCTCTGGATACGCCCTTGCCGGCTGAGACCCCCAGGCCGCTGGAGCCGCTTGCCGCCCCCCCAGCGGCGTCCGCCGATAGGCGGAGCCGGAGCGTTCCGGCGTCTGAAGGTTCCCCGGGCGGCCTTCCGGCAAAACCCCTAACCGGAACCGCTGAAGAGCCGGTCCGCCCCCGGTTCGCGCATCCCAAGAAGCCTATTAAACCGAAACCCGCGCCCTTTGCGGAACGGGTACGGGAACTGCATCTTGCCGGATTCTCCTCCGATTTAATCGCTTCCCATCTTAACGCCACGGTAAGCGAGGTGGACCTGGTTATCGCCTTGGGGGAATGGCATGTTCCATAAAAACCATAGTATTACAGCCCCCTTGACCTTTTTTTCAAAAATAGCTACTATAGATACATAAGCAGCCGCTGTAGCTCAGTTGGTAGAGCAAAGGACTGAAAATCCTTGTGTCGAGAGTTCGATTCTCTCTGGCGGCAAAAGGCGTTTCTTATTCATGTAGTCCGCTCTAACGGTAAAAGGCATTGCTTGCTTATCCGGCGTTTTCTAATGGTAAAAGATATTGCTTGCTCATCCGGTATTCTCTGATGGTAAAGGGCTTTTCTTGCTTGTCCGGCGTTTTCTAACGGTAAAAGGTATTGCTTACGGTGATCTCTGATGGTAAAGGGTATTTTTTGCTCATCCGGCGCTTTTTGACGGCAAGGGCATTGTTCGCCCGCCCGGCGCGTCCGGGGAAATTTGTCAACTATACATAGGACGGCGGGGAAAAGTATGCTATGATTAAGGCATGTGTGTAAGAATCAAGGCATATCCCGCAGTTATTGTTTTTTTATCAGTTTTATTGGTTTTACCGGTTTCCTGCTTTGCCCCAAGGGCGCCGGAGCCGGACCCCAGGGCCGTCGCCGCGGTTTCCCGGGGCATTATTCTGAGAACCGCTCCGGTTTCAGTGGTTTTTACCCAGGAACAAGATACTTCCCGGCCTGTTCCCAAGGATTGTTTTCGTTTGATACCCCGGGTCCCAGGGAAAGCGGCATGGCAGGATGCGCTTACCCTGGTTTTTACCCCCGATGAACCCCTCGCCCCGGGGAAGCGCTACCGGGCGGTGGTGGATGGGACCTCCCTGGGGGACGGTATCGGGGTCTTTGGTTTTGAGTTTGAGACCCAGAGCCCGGTCGTCCAGGTGGAACTCGATCCGGTCCGGCTTGATGAGAACGGATACGCCCTGGTGGGGGGAACGGCGCGGCTTGAACCGGGGGTTCCCCATGACCGTATTGAGCGGATCATCCGGTCCGGGGAACTGGGCAAACCCCAGTGGACCCACGAACAGGGAATACACCGTTTTGTATTTCCGCCGGTTAAACAGGAGGAAGGGGCGCGGACCGTAGCGGTGAGCTGGTCCGGACGTCCGGCGGGAATTCGGGACCAGGGCTTTACCACCGTCCTGATTCCCGGTTATGAAACCTTTGAGGCGGTGCGGGTCAGCCGGCCTAGCCGGGGTTTTTTGGAGGTCCTCTTTTCCGCTCCCCTCAAGCCTGAGCAGGACCTGCGGGGTTTTATTTCCCTATCCGGGGATACCAATATCCGCTATTCCGTTCAAGGCAATGTGGTGCGGATATTCGGCTCCCAGGAACATGAAGGGATTACGCCGGGCAGCCGGCTCCTTATTCAGGATTTGGAGGATATTCGGGGGAAGGGCCTGGCAAATCCGGCGAGCTATACGGTTCCCGAACATTGGGAATTGCCTGAGGTCCGCTTTACCGGCAAGGGGGCCGTCCTGCCCACCACCCAAGGCGCCGCCATGGCCATAGAAACCCGGAATCTCTCTGGAGTTTTAGTTGAGGCATTTCAGATATATGGAAACAGCATGATCCAGTTCCTCCAGGTGAATAACCTTTCAGGCGTCCAGGAATTGGATAGGGTGGGGGAGCCGGTATGGAGCCGGGCCTTTGATTTTTATCCGGAGCCTTCCCCTGAGGCGCTGCGGGGGGATATAAACCGTTGGGTCCGCCGGGGGCTTGATCTTTCCGATCTGGCCCAAAAGTATCCTGATGGGATGTTCCATATCCGGCTTAGTTTCCGGCCCCGGCATGTGGTCTACCAATGCGGCGCTGGGCATGAGGATTTTTCCCAGCTTGCGTTTCCCGATGATTCCTTCCCCCGTTTTGACCGGCGGGAAGGGGAAAGCAGTTTTTGGGATACCTATGAAAATAAGTGGTCCTATACCTGGAGCCAGTACCTGAACGATCCATGCCATCCCGCCTTCTATATTCCCACAGGGGATCATACGATCACCGTGGGCCGGAATGTCCTGGTTTCAGACCTGGGGCTTATGGCAAAGCGTTCCATCGATGGAAGCTGGCTGGTGGCGGCGAGTAATATCAGGACGGCGGAGCCGGCGGCCCAGGGGGAAATCCGGGTCCTCAACTACCAGGGCCGCGTATTGGCCAGCCTGCGTACCGGGCCGGACGGTATGGCGGTGATTCCCAATCTGGAGGGCGGCTCTGGGGGAAGTCCCGCCGGGACGCCGGGCATACCCGCCTTTCTCTATGCGGAATCGCCCCTGGGCAGGGCCTATCTGAAGCTCAACGAATCCCTGGCTATGGCTGTAAGCCACTTTGATGTGGCCGGGGGCGCCCCGCTTCAGGGAATACGGGGGTTGCTCTATGGGGAACGGGGGGTCTGGAGGCCCGGTGACCCTATCTATTTGACCTTTCTCCTCTCAGACCCGGGGGGGACTATGGGACCGGATCATCCCATAACCTTTGAACTGGAGGACCCCCGGGGCGGGGTAACAGGCCGGCAGACGCTTGCCGCCCCGGTGGACGGCTTTTACGCGATTAAGACCGCCGTTGCCCCGGACGCCTTGACGGGCAATTGGACCGCCCGCGTCCGGGTGGGGGGGAAGGTTTTCCATAAGCCCCTCAAGATAGAAACCGTCATCCCGAACCGGCTCAAGCTGAACCTGGATTTCGGGTCCAGCCCCTATCTGGACAGCGCGGAAACGCCGGTTTTTCTGGAGGCGGCCTGGCTCTACGGCGCGCCCGCATCGGGCCTGAAGGCGGACGTTTCCGTTTCCCTGGGGGACCAGGAAACCGCGTTTCCCGGCTTTGGGGACTATGTTTTCCGGGACCCCTCCCGGTCCGTCCGCGGCGAACGGCAGGAGTTGTACCAAGGCGGCCTGGACGGGGAGGGCAAGGCCGCCTTTACCATGGAACTGAATCCCGGCGATGCGGCGCCGGGGAAACTTACCGCCCGCTTTATGACCCGGGCATTTGAGCCTTCCGGGGCCGCTTCAGTTGAACAGATAAGCCGGGAATACTCCCCCTATTCCCGGTATGTGGGCATTAAACTTCCCCGGGGAGACGCCTCCCGGAACATGCTCCTTACCGATACGGAGCACCAGGCGGATATTGTGCTTCTTGACCGGGACGGGAAGCCCGTGGCCGGCAAGGTTGCCGTGAACTGCGCTGTTTACAAACTCTCCTGGCGCTGGTGGTGGGAAAAGGGCGCGGGGGAAGCGGCGGAATTCGCCTCCGCCCTGTCCCGCAACCCGGTCATGCGGGAAACCCTCACGGTTTCTGACGGGAAGGGGGGCTGGAAATTCCAGGCGCGCTACCCTGACTGGGGGCGCTACCTGATCGTCGCCCAGGATGCTTCCGGGGGCCACAGCGCCGCCGCCATCGCCTATATCGATTGGCCCGGCTGGGCCGGGAGGGCCCAGGAAGGAGGGCCGGACGCTTCAGCCATGCTTGCCTTGACCGCCGGCAAGCCCGGTTATAAGACCGGGGAACGGGCGTCGGTGAGTTTCCCTTCCAACAAAGAGGCCGCCGCCCTGGTGGTGTTGGAGCAGGGGGGCCGGGTGCTGAGGCGGGAGTGGGTTTCCTGCCAGGATACCGCAACCCGTTATGAATTCCTCGTCGAGGCTTCCATGGCGCCCAATCTCTATGCGCATGTTACCCTCCTCCAGCCCCACCTGCAAACCCGGAATGATCTTCCCCTCCGGCTCTATGGGATAGTCCCGGTCATGGTGGATGATCCTATTACCCGGCTTACGCCCCAGATTGACGCGCCGGAGCGCTGGCAGAGCGAATCGACGGCTTCTTTTACGGTGAGCGAGGGCAACGGGCGGGCCATGGCCTATACGGTGGCGGTGGTGGACGAGGGCCTGCTGGGGCTTACCCGGTATACCCTGCCGAATCCCCATGATACCTTTTACGCCCGGGAAGCGTCATTCTTGAAGTCCTGGGACCTCTACTCGGATATTATGGGCGCCTATGCGGGGAACCTTGAAACCCTGCTGGCCATAGGGGGCGGCGATGAGGGCCTTTTGGATGGGGGAAAAACGCCTGAACGGTTTAAGCCGGTGGTCCGCTTCTTTGGCCCCTATGAACTCAAGGCCGGGGAAAAGCGGCGGGAGGTCTTTGAGCTTCCCCCCTATGCCGGGTCCCTGCGGATCATGGTCCTGGGGGCCTCTTCAACCAAAGGGCCTCCGGCGCCCTATTCCTATGGCCGGGCCTATGGCGCGGCGGAACGGACGGTCCGGGTTTCCTCGGATATTATGATCTTTCCCACCCTGCCCCGGACCTTCTCGCCGGGGGATGAGGCGGTCGTTCCCGTTACCGTGGTTTCTTACACGCCGGTCAAACGGAAAGTCCGCCTCTCCATGGCCGTGGAGGGCGGGCGGCTTTTAGAGCCGGAAATCCGGGAACTCGATTTTGATAAACCCGGGGAACAGACGGTCCGCTACCGGGTCCGCGCGCCGGACCTGGCCGGTTCGATGGGCTTTGCGATCCGGGCAGAGTCTCCCGGCGTCAAGACCGCGGCGCATACCGCGGAGCGGGAGGTCCGTTCCACCGCCCTGCCGGTGATCGTGGGCAGTTTCCGCCTGCTTGAGCCTGGAGCGTCCTGGACCGGAACCCTGCAATTTCCCGGGGTTCCGGGTTCTAACCGGGGCAAGGCGGAATTCTCCCGGCTGCCGCCCCTCAATGTGGAATCCCGGCTGGGGTATCTTATCACCTATCCCCACGGCTGTTTGGAACAAACCGCGAGCGCCGTGTTTCCCCAGCTCTATTTGCACAAGGTCCTTGCCTTGGGGGAAGCGGAGCGCCGCGCTATACGGTCAAATGTGGCCGCCGGCATTACTAGGCTTGAGGGGTTCATGGTTCCCGGCGGCGGCTTTTCCTATTGGCCCGGAGCGGATACCGCCCATGCCTGGGGCAGTATCTATGCGGGCCACTTCCTGTTGGAGGCCCGGCGGGCCGGATATACGGTAAGGCCGGAACTGCTGGAATCATGGCTCCGTTTCCAGAAGGCGCAGGCATCCCAGTGGAACCGGGAGGATGCTCCGGCGGATCAGGCGTACCGGCTTTATATCCTGGCCTTAGCGGGAGAGCCGGACCTGGGTTCCATGAACCGGCTGCGGGAGACGCGGAACCTGGACGGCCTTGCCGCCTGGCGTTTAGCCGCGGCCTATTGGTATGCGGGGCAGCGGGATATAGCCCGGACCATGGCGGAGGCTTTGCATACCCAGGTTAAGGATTACCGGGAATTGAGCGGCTCCTTTGGTTCCGCCCTGCGGGATAAGGCCGTGCTATTGGAAACCCTGCTCCTCCTGGGGGATGGGGCGCGGGCGCGTCCCCTGTACGAGGACCTGTCGGCGGCCCTCTCCGGGGAATCTTGGCTTTCCACCCAAGAAACCGCCTATGCCCTCATCGCCATGCTGCCCTATACAGCCCAGAAGGCCGGAACCGGACCTATCACCGTGGACTGCGCGTTTGGGGGCCCCGCTCAGACCTTGCGCTTTGATACTCCCGCGGCGGGGCTTGATGTGGGGAGCCTGCCGGGGTCTTCCGCCGGATTTAGCATACGCAATACCTCCGCCGTCCCCTGCTATGCCAAGATCACCGTCCAAGGACTGCCGGAGGAAGGCGCTGAAAGCGCCCTGGCCCAAGGGCTTTCCCTTTCGGTGGAGTACCGCCATGCCGGACGGGGTACGGCGGTGGACCCTGATGCTCTTGCCCTGGGAGCGGATATGGAAGTGCGGGTAACCCTGCGGAATACCGCTTCCCAGTCCATACCGGAAATAGCCCTGGCGCATCCCCTTCCCGCGTCCTGGGAGCTTGTCAATTACCGGCTTGGCGGAGCCGCATCAGGGGGATCGAACCCTTCCGGCGCTTCCTTTACCTACCAGGATATCCGGGACGACCGGGTGCTGACCTACTTTAACCTGAACCGGGGGGAACAAAAAACCGTGAGCTTCCGGGTTACGAAGGCCTATGAGGGGAGCTTTTTCCGGCCCGCGATCCATGCCTATGCCATGTACGACGAGTCCATCCGGGCCCTTGAACCGGGGGTGCGGCGCCGGTGATTTCCAGAACCTTCCGGCGGCGGATAGGGGTATCGGGCCTTGCGGTCCTGGCCCTGATCTTTGCCCTGTCCCTGCCGGACCCCTTGGTTGCCCCGGATTATTCCCCGGCGCTCTATGACCGGGAGGGGCGGCTTTTGGGCGCCATGGCCGCCCGGGACGGCCAGTGGCGTTTTCCGCCGTCGGGAAAGACGCCTGAAAAATTTGCCGCGGCCCTCATCGAATTTGAGGATCGCCGTTTTTTCTACCACCCCGGGGTTGACCCCATAGCCCTGGTCCGGGCTTGCGTTATGAATTGGAAGGCCGGGCGGGTGGTTTCCGGCGGTTCTACCATTACCATGCAGACCCTGCGGCTCATACGGCGGGGCCGCCGGAGGACCCTGTTTGAAAAGGGGATGGAGGCGATCCTGGCCTTGCGGCTGGAGATGGGAAGGTCTAAGGAGGCTATTCTGGCCCTCTACGCCGCCAACGCGCCCTTTGGGGGTAATGTGGTGGGCCTGGACGCAGCCTGTTGGCGCTGGTTCGGCCGTTCGGCCCAAGAATTCTCCTGGGCCGAGGCCGCCCTCTTGGCGGTGCTTCCCAACAGTCCGGCGCTGATAAATCCAGGCCGGAACCGGGACATCCTGCGGCGGAAACGGGACGCCCTGTTGGAACGGCTTCACCGGCGTTCTTATTTTGACGGGGAAACGCTCCGCCTGGCCTTACAGGAGGAGCTGCCCGAAGAACCCCGGCCCTTGCCCCGGCTGGCGCCGCATCTCCTGGCCCGGCTGGTTCAGAAACCTGCCATCCCCCCAGGGCCTATACAGACGACCTTGGACCTGGCCGTGCAGGAGCGGGCCCGGGCCATCCTGAACCGGGCGTCAGAGCGCTTTGCCGCCCAGGGGATCATGAACGGCGCGTGCCTCATCCTGGATACCCCTACCGGAGCGCCGGTCGCCTATGTCGGCAATACCAGGACCCCGGCGGCGGGGGATGTGGACCTGATTACCGCTCCCCGCAGTTCCGGCAGCCTCCTCAAACCCGTGCTGTTTGCCGCCATGCTCGATTCGGGGGATATACTCCCCGCCGCGTTGGTAAGCGATATTCCCACCAGGGTGGGAAGTTACAGCCCGGAGAACCTCAGCCGGAGTTATCAAGGGGCGGTCCCGGCCAATGAAGCCCTCGCCCGGTCCCTCAATATTCCCGCGGTCCGTTCCCTCCGCCGCTACGGGGTGGACCGTTTTGCCCGGCTGCTCCGGTCCCTGGGTTTGAGCACCCTGTTCCGTCCGGGGGACGCCTATGGGCTGCCCCTGATCCTCGGCGGCGCGGAGGTAACTCTGGAAGAAATAACCGGCCTCTATGCCCGGCTTGCCCGGACCGCCGATCCCGGACGCTTCGGCGCGGACGGGCCGGGGCATATCTCCCCTGGGGCCGCGTGGCTTACTCTGGAAGCCTTGATCGACGCGGTCCGCCCGGGCGAAGAGGCCCAGTGGCAGGACTATGCCGGCTCCCGGCGCATTGCCTGGAAGACCGGCACCAGTTTCGGCTTTCGGGATGCCTGGGCTGTCGGAGTTACCCCCCGCTGGACCGTGGGGGTCTGGATAGGGAACGCCACCGGCGAGGGCCGGGCGGAACTGCGGAGCGCCCTTACCGCCGCGCCGGTGCTCTTTGATCTGTTCTCGGCCCTGGATTCCTTTGGTTCCCCTGGCGATCCGGGGGGCGGGTGGTTTTCCCAGCCCGCGGAATTCCTGAAAAGCCAGGAGGTATGCGCCTTTTCAGGCTTTCCCCCCGGTCCTGACTGCCGCTCCCTGCGGATTTCCCTGGCCCCCCGGTCCGCGCCGCCCCACCGGCCCTGCCCCTTTTGCCGTACTGTTTTGGTGGATGAACAGGGGCAATACCGGGTTGTTCTGGAATCCGGGGAGGGGAAACCGGTCCGGGAAAAGCAATGGTTTGTCCTTCCGCCGGCGGAGGAGTGGTATTACCGGAAGCGGCATCTGGACTATAAGCCCCTGCCGCCCTGGAGCCGGGACGTTTTGGCCGGCGGAAGGCCCGCGGGCGAAGCGTCCTCCGCGGCCCTGGCCCTGTTTAACCCGAATCCGGGCTCCCAGGTCTATATTCCCCGGGAACTTGACGGCGGCGAAGGCCGTATCGTGTTTTCCGCCGCCCACCGGGATCCCCGGGCGCTGATCTACTGGCATCTGGACGACGCCTATCTGGGCAAGACCGGGGTATTTCATGAGTTGGAAGCCCGGCCTGGCCCGGGCCGGCATACCCTTACCCTGGTGGACCGGATGGGAAATACCATAAGCCGGGCCTTCGAGGTACTGGAAAAACCCGGCCCTTAACGCGGGGGGGCCGGGGGGCGGGCAATCCGGCGCCGCCGGATTGCCTCGGAGTTTTGCCAAAGGCAAAACTCCACTCGGCCTGGAGTTTTGGGCGCTGCCCAAAACTCCCTAATGGTTCCGCTGCGCGGAACCACCCCGGCGGGGGCGTTACGGGGGAAGATCCCCCGTTGAGGGGAGGGGCCGCCCGCGTCCGCCTGAAAAAATTAGCATTGCCGGTATTGACATAAGAATAAGAATATGGTATAAACAAGGTAAGCCGCGAAGTGCCGCGGACTACTATACAAGTAAGGAAAAACCCATGGCAGAATCACAAAAAACACCTTCCCTGGTTCCCGATTACGATGACCGCGTGGAGACGCTTAATCTATCCAACCGTTCCACCAACGCCCTCAAGCTGGCGGGTATTAGGGACATAGAACAATTTTTAAATATTAACGAGCGCGATGTTTGCGGCATAAAAAACATTGGCGCGAAGAGCGCTGAAGAAATATTGCAATGCCAAAAAAGGCTGCTGGGCTACGGGCTGCAAAAGCAGAACGCGCTGTCCGCTCTGGAGCAGCCGGTATATGAGCTTAATATTTCCGTCCGCGCCGCGAATGTTCTGGCGAAGAACGGCGTCAATACTATTGATAAACTGGTGAACATGCGGGATGAAGATATTGAGCAATTGAAAAAAATCGGGAAGAAAACGGTAAAAGAAATAATGTATTGCAAAAGGGCCCTGTCCGCCTTGCCGGTTAATAACGCCGCCCCTGAAACAAGGATCGATATACGCAAGCACCGGCTTTTAAAACTCCAGAACGCCTATCAGATGATACCCGGACACCGCCGGGACAGGGCTGTTCAGGATTATTTATCCGCGGTTTCAGGCATTGAGGCAAGCCTCATCATAAAGGAAAGCGGGAATTTCTTGCCGTCATTACACAGCGTCAGCGATATTGTTTCAGTCTTTGAGGAAGCGACGAATAATACTTCCAACACGCAGAAAGTCCTGTTCCTCCTGGGCATCTTTGCTTTTGATGTACGGGCGAGCCTTGACCGGGCCTTCGGCGCCCTGTTAAGCGAAGAAAGTTTCGGGCGTTTTTTGAACATATTGGAAAAACGCATAGCCGGGCAGGTTTTGCAGGAGATAGCGGACTCCCTGGGGCTTACCCGCGAAAGGGTAAGGCAGCTTGAATGCAAGGGAATAAAGCTGTTAAATGAGCATTTAATGCCCCTATGCGTGGATATTATCGCGTTTATCGACATGGAAAACAACTTTGAAAAAATAATAACCCATGAGGAGCTGCGCCGGTGTATTGGAGACGCGAAGTATTTCGATCTGTTTTTATACGCCATGAAAACAAACGGCCCCTGGGATGCCTATCAATACCATAAGCGGTTTCACGTCTTCTGCCGCCGGGACCTGTATGATCGAATCGACGCGCTTTCGGGATATATGAACGCTTTGCCGGCGATTATCGACAGGGACCAGAAAGACGCGGCGCTTGAGTCCCTGGGCGTCCAGCTTGAACTGCCCTTAAAAATTATCATGATGGAATTCGTGAACGCCTATAAACCGGCGGGAAGGGTATACTACCGGGGAAAACTATCCTTGGCGAGAATGTACGATTATGTCCTTGAAAAGTATTACCCCGAGGGGATTAAACTATTTGACGACGCCATCATAGAATCCTTTAAGAAGCAGGTTGTTGACGTTTTCGGAGAGATTGACGTTTCTGAAAATAATCACGCGATTTATTCAAGAATCACCAGCGTTTCCGTCTTGTGCGACCGGGGCACGTATATACACCCCTGTTTTGTAACGATAGACGCCGGGTTAATCGACGAGATAGCCTCCCACATTCTCATCTCCCCCAAGGGCGGCCTTTCCTTCGGCGAGTTATTTGAGGATTTTAGGCAGAAACTGGCCCTGCGGTCGAACATCAACAATAAATATTTCCTGCACGGCGCGCTTGAGCTGCGCTTAAAGGACCGGTTTTTGTTTACCAGGGACGCCATTGTCAAGAAGACGAAAACATGAGGCGCCGCCGCGTCAGCGGCGCTGTTTGCCCGGCCTGGCCTGACAGGAGCGAAACAGGGGCTTAAAATGTTCCCAGGGCATTTCCCGCGCCCCAAGGCTGATTTTGTACGGATAGCCTCCGGGGCCGAAGTCCCAGAAAGCGTATCCCTGTTTTTCAAGATACCGGGCCGTGAGGATAATCTGCGCCGTTCCCGCGGAAGATACGTCGTGGTAGCCGGTGTAGCTGGTGTATATCCGCCCTACCGCCGCCCCGATTTCCCCGGCGGCCAGGGCGCCGTCTTGATACAGGGCGAACGAGACCGGCCTTGCCGGCCCCCCGGCGCCGCGGAGTATCGAAAAATAGTATTGGAACGCGGCGGTCAGCCCCATATCGCCGTGGACAGCGACGCAGCGTTTCATAACCGCGTCAAAATCCGCGCCGTAACGCAGCGTATAGCGCCGCCCGTTCTTTTTCAGATGGCGGCCTATGGTTTTCCCAATATGGAGATTATGAAAGAAAAGAACGGACCGTCCGGGGCGGAAGTGGGGGGTAATAATGACCGCCTCTTGGGGGTTTCCCTTGATATCGATATAAAAACCGCGGCGCAGCAGCCGCTGTATAAGCCCCTCCCCTTCGGGCAGCCGGTTAGGGGGGATAAGCGCCGCGAGACTGGCCGCGTCTTCCCCTGGATAGCGGAGCCGCAGCATGGTTAGCAAGTCGCTCATGGCCTGGGCGTAGGCTCCCTGTTGGCAATAGAGCATGCCCCGGTTATGCAAGGCGTTGGCATTGTCCGGCTCAAGGCGTATGGTCTGGGAATAATCCTGGCCCGCTAAACCCGGGCGGTTCTGCCGGAAATAAACATTTCCCCGGTTGTGGAATGCCCCGGCGTTGCCCGGCTCAAGGCGTATGGCTTGGGAATAGTCCTGGACCGCCTCATCGTAGCGGCGATTCCGGTCATAGGCCATGCCGCGGTTATAAAAAGCGCCGGCATTTTCAGGCTCTATGCGTATCAGCGCCGTGAAGTCCCGCGCCGCCGCGTCGAATAGGCCGAGGTCGTAATAGGCGCAGCCCCGGCCGCTATAGGCGCCGCCGTGTTCTGGGTTAAGCCGCAGGGCGTTGGTAAAGGCTTCAACAGCCGGGCGGAGCAGGCCCTCTTGTTGCAGTCTTAGGCCCTTAATATACCAAATTTCGGCGCTTAATGGTTTCATCCTTGCGGTACCGGGGAAACTATGATATACTAGCCGCGTCTTGTCAAGGGGCCGAATTGCCTAAAAAGTTTTCTAGCCGAAAATGGGTTAATGACTAATAACCAAAACCTAGCCGAAATCAAACCGCCTCCGCTTCCATGGCGGGCTCGCGGCAACCGTCTTCAGTGTAAACTTTCTCGCGGT
>JAITHL010000086.1 GCA_031279975.1 Treponema sp.
TTAAAAATAGCCCGCGGATTGCGCTGATTACCGGTAACAAAATCTGTGAAAATCAGTGCTAATCCGCGTTAATCCGCGGTCTCTTTTGATAATGCCGAATTATTCAGCGTTGCCCTAGCGGTTGCGCCGTTCCTCAGCGGTCTTACATTCAACGCACATGAGGGCATAGGGAATAGCCTCAAGCCGATCCTGGGGTATCCGTTTGCCGCATTTCATACAAAGCCCGTATTTACCCTGTTGAATACGGGTAAGGGCGGCGTCAATCAGTTTGAGCCGTTTTAAATCCTGCGCCCCTATAGCTTCAATCATCTTGCGATCAATATCATCGGAGGCGATGTCCGCCAAGTCCTTAGGGTCCATGCCCTCCACAATTTCTTTAAAGTCTTCGCTGCTGGCGACCAAATTGGAAATAATATCCGTTTTGAGATTGGTCAGGGATGTATACATTCGTTGAACGAATTCTTGATCCATAACTGTTAATCCTTCCCGCGCTATGTTTCTGTTATTATGCCAAAGACCCAGGATTATTGTTTTTGCGTAACAAAGGTAATCCGGGCGTTTTACAAATATAGTTGCCTACAATGTCCTATGCGGGGATTTTTGTCAATCCCCCTGTTCATTGGGAATAATAAAACGCCTGCCCTCCACCGATCCCCGCTGGATTACCTGCCCCTCGCCGTCCAGTTTAACGGCCTCTATGGTCCATACGTAGGTTCCGCTGGAAAAACGGGACAGATCGGTTATGGCATACCGGGTTTCCCGGATGGTCGTATTCCGAATGGCAACCAAGGCCCCCTCTGAAGTTTCCCGGTACAGGGTAATCATATACAGGTCCGCGTCCTTAATGGCCTTCCAGGAAAGCACCAGGGGGCGGTTCATCCGCTGCTTGGTCAGAACATAGTTGTCCGGAGGCCGCTGGAGGTTGGGGGAAGCGAAGTTTTGCCGCGGCGCTGCTAGGGGGGGCGGAACCGCGGCGGCGTCCGCCGTATCCGCCGGGGCGCGGCTGGGACCGTCCCCGGCGGGCGCCGCGGCCGGCCTTTGGCTGGCCGCGGGGGCTGGACTGGGCGGCCGTTCCGCCGGGCCGGGGCTTGGGCGGGCGGGATTGGGAGCCTGGAGTCCGGGGAGTCCGGTTCCAGCGTTAGACGTTTCGCTCTCCAGGCTCCCGGTTTCCGGGGCGGCTTCCGCCGGGCCGTCCTGGGGGATAAAGGTTCCGGGCCTTCCCGCGCTGAAGGCCCCCAGGGAGGAAAAGGCCGGTTCTCCCGTATAAATATCGGGAAAAACCGGGCGTATCCGCCAATACCACTGGTTTTCGCCCAGGCCCTGGGCAAGAAAAAAGGTATTTTCCACCTGTTTAATCATGAAGGGGTCCCGCATCAGGGGGTTGTCGGCAAGCTCTATCGTATAGGCCGAGGCGTCCTTGGCGGCGGTCCAGCGGAACAACACATCGATAGTATGGCCGCTCAAGCGCAGATGGGCATTGGGCGGGGGGTTTAACAGGACCGGCGGCTCGCTATAGGTTATGCCAATGGACCCGAATCCGGCGGCAAGGCGTTCCGCTTCCCCCTCGTGAGGAGTGGCCGTTTGCAAACCGGACGGATAGGCGCGCCACCAGTAATTCCCCGGGGCAAGCTCAACCGTAAACGTATCCCGCTCAATACGATAGGCATTGGCTGAGGAAAAACGCCGGTTGGCGGCAATTTCCAGGTTGATATGCTGGCCTTCCTCAAAATTATAGGGCTGGAAGGAAAAAAGGACCGGAACGGGTTCCCGGCTGTTCCGCACAAGCCGGAGGGACGGTTTCGGCGACCGGACCCCCAGGCGGGCGCGGGAGGGTACGCCCTCCCCGGCGGGCAAGGCGAGGATATCGCCGGACCGCAGGTCGTGCCGGCGGCCCTGCGTAAAGACGGCGGCGGTTCCCTCGGTAAGCCAAACCTGTATATCCCCGTTTTCCACGGCGTGAAAGACCGCCGCGGCCCCCGGGTTCAGGGCGGCGGTGTGGGCGCCCGCCGAAACTTGGCAGACCCCGCCGGTATTCAGGGTGTTCACCGAAAAGGAACCCTGGGAAAGGGCTATGCCAGCCTGGTTTTGGGTAATGGCGATTTGGAGCAGGGTGTTTTCCGTAATATCAAATTCCCCCACCCCGTCCAAAAAGAGGGTGGCTTCCGACAGGGCGGCGGTTCGTATATAGTCCCCGTTGTATACGGAAGAGCTTTTTTGCAGCCGGTCCCAGAGGACCCGGTCGACAAAACGGCGCTGGGCGATATTCCGTTTCACAATGATGACCCCCACGGGCTTTTCGGACTGCCGGCTTAGGGAGCGGTTTATATCCTGATAAAACAAAAAGAGCAGGCCCCCTACCCCGCTCAGGCAGAAGAGGATGACGAGGATATCGGTTTTTTTAAACATCGGGAAGTTTATACTTTGTTTCCGGCTCATTGAGGTTGACCGCGCTCATATTGGGTTTGGCGGCCCCGATCAAGCGCCGCAGATGGCTCAAACTCGCGGGGCCTTCCGGGTCGTCCAGCAGCCGGAGCACCGCGAAAAGCCTTATGGGTTTCCGCTTTCCCTTCACATATACCTGGGGCATTTCTTCCACCGCCAGCTTGTCTTTCAGCAGATTCCACGTATGGCCGGTGATCAAAATATCCGTGCCCAAGGGTTTATTCAAGGCTTCGGTCCGGGAGGCTAAATTGACCGCGTCGCCGATAACCGTATACTCCATCCGGTTGCTGGAACCTATCTGCCCCGCCACCACGTCTCCGGTGTTGATCCCGCAGCCGATATGAATGCGGGCCTTTTTAGCCGCGGCCCGGTCCTTATTGAATTCCGCCAGGGCGGAACGCATCAGCAGGGCGGTTTGTACGCAGGCAAGCGCGTCCTGATCGGGGCTTCCGGTTGAAACCGGGGCGCCCCATACCCCCATTATGGCGTCCCCTATGAATTTATCAACCACGCCGCCGGTTTTTTCAACACAGGCCACCATCCGGGTCATGTAGTCGTTGAGAAATTCCACCACCTCCGAAGGTTTGAGTTTTTCCGATAGGGCGGTAAAGGAGCGGATGTCGGAAAAAAAGATGGTGGCGGTTTTTGTTTCCCCCCCTAAGGCCAGATCCCCGGAGACGGCCCGTTCAGCCACCACCCGGTTGGTAAAGCGCCCGAAAGCCGTCTTGAGCCGTTCCCGCTCCGCCAGCCCCCGGCTCATGGAAACAAAACTCTCGGTTAAAAGGCCTATTTCATCCCGGCTTTTTACCGGCAACGTAAGTTCATAGTCCCCGGCGCTTATTTTCGCGGAGGCCGCGGTAAGCCGCTGCAGGGGAACGGTGATCATCTTGGAAAAAAACCAGATGAACAGTATGGCGATAAGCAGCACCGCGCCGGTCAACAGGATATTCTGCCTGGTTGTGGCCGCCGCGCCTTCAAATACCTTATCGTACTCCGCCGTGGTAAGGATGATGGACGCGAATTCGGGGAGCTTGGTGTAGGCGGCAAAGAAACGCGCCCCCTGTTCATCCCTATGGATAACCTGGGTGCTGCCGGCGGGGCTTGCCACGATGTCCTCCAGGTTGACCGCCTTGGTCATATTCAGGGGAACCCGGGTCAAGGCCGGATCGTAATGCACGATAACATCCCCGGCGGTGTTGAGGAGTACCGATTTGTTCAAACTTTCTCCGTATGCCTGGGACAGGCCGTCTACCGAAAACACCGCCCCGGCGCTCCGCCCGCCCAGGTCCTGAAAGCTCAGAAACGCCATGGGCAGGCCGAATTCCAGGGATACGTTCTCCAATACATCCCCGGACGCGCCCGTTTGGGATGAAGGCTCGCGGAGGGCAAAAAAATTCGCCATCCGGTCCGGGGTGTATGCCTCCGCCTCAAGGTTTTGGTTCTCGAAAAAAAGGTTGTTGATAAAACAATACCCCCCCAGGTTAAAGGCCGCTATTTCAGGGTTCTGGTGAAAAAATACGTCCCCCAGGCTGCCCGCGGTTTGGGGGGGAATTCCGGCGAGGGCGTCCCGCCCGCCGCCGCCGTACACATCCAGCACCGCGAGAAACGCGGCGGCGGCGGAATGTACCCGGTTCAGCAGCGCCAAGGCTTCAATGGCGGAACGCTTGTTCATTTCTATATTATACTGTTCCGCCGTTACCCGGACATCCGCCCTGGTCATCACGGAAACCAGGACCGTTAACCCGCCCAGGGAAAAAAGCAACAGCATGGTGATAACCGTAACGAGTTTAACGCTGAGGGGGAAGCGTATCTGGCGCTGCACGTCCGTTCCTAGTCCCGAATTTCCACAGTGCCATCCCGGCGGGCGATAAACACCTTGGGGCGGAGCCGGGTAAAGAGGCCGTTTTCCACTATCCCCGGGATGCCGTTGAGTTCCGCTTCCAGGGCCGCGCTGTCCGGGGGCTGTTTGAACCGGATATCCAGTAACAGGTTTCCATGTTCGGTGATCACCGGGCCGGCCTTGCGGACCGCCTCCCGGAGTATGACCTCCGCGCCCAGGGCTTCCAGGGCCCGGGTTACCGGAATCCGGGCCTCGCTTACCACCTCCACGGGAAGGGGAACCGTGACGGCCAGATCGCCGGCCAGTTTAGATTCATCCACCACAACGGCATAGGCGGAGGAAGCATGGGCAATGATCTTTTCCAGGAGCAACGCGCCGCCCCCGCCCTTGGTACAGTAATTCCGGAGGTCCACCTGGTCGGCGCCGTCAATGGTCAGGTCCAAGGAACCGTTGATCTCCTTGGAGTTGAGGGTATACAGGGGGATGCCCCATTGTTCGCATACCATGCTCGTCTGGAAACTGGTGGGCACCGCGAGGATGCCCCGCAGTTTGCCCGCCGCCAGCAGCGCGCCGATATGCTCCACCGCGGGGATGGCGGTGGAGCCCGTGCCCAGCCCCAGTTTCATGCCGCTGCTTACCAAGGTTTCCACCGCGCGCTTTCCGGCCAATGCTTTCATACCCTGTTGATCCAACATCGGATTGTCCTCCTTCCCCTACAGCTTGATCCGGGACATGAGGGGGGCGGGAAATTCCCGGTCCATAAAAAAACCGTATTGATACTGGGCCTGCCGGATCAGCATATCATACCCGTTGCGTATCCGGCACCCCGCGGCCTCGGCCCGCTGGAGCAGCCGGGTCTTTTCCGGCTTATAGACCAGGTCCAGGACCAGTTCTGTCCCGGAAAAGGGGTAGTCCGGCAGGGGATCGGCCTCGATATCCGGTTCCATCCCCACGGAAGTGGTCTGAATGATAATATCGTTATACTGCCCGGTTATTCCCGCGCCGTCCCCGTCCAGATCGCCCCATTCAAAATGATAGTAGGACGCGAGCTGCCGGGCCCGGGCCGCGGTCCGGTTCAGGATAAGGGCCTTGCCTTTGAGCCGGTAGATTGCGGCGGCCACGGCCCGGGCGGCCCCGCCGGCGCCGATAATGGCGATTCGTTTGCCCCGCAGGTCCTTTTTCCCGGTAAACTCCACCAGGGAGTCCGAAAAGCCTTTGGAGTCCGTATTATAGCCCATCCAGCCGCCGCCGGAACGGATAATGGTATTACAGGCCCCAACGGCGTCCACCTCCGCCGAACGGCCCGCCAGGCGGGGCAGTATCGCCTCTTTGTACGGCACGGTAACTGACATCCCCTGGATATTGAGTTTCTCCGCCAAGGCCAGAAAGGATTCCAGGGAATCCGCGGGAAAGGGGATATACACGGCGTCGGTATTCTCTTCCCGAAAAACCTGATTGAAGAACGCCGGGCTGGAGGTCGCGCGCAGGGGATGGCCCAGGACCCCGTAGATCAGCGTGCGGGTGTTGATCCGCCTGAACCGGTAGAGCTCCGCCAGTTCCTGGGGGTCCAACTGTCCCGGCGCCCCGGCGGGAAGGTCCGCTTCGCCCAGGGGGGAAGCGTAGGACAAAAAGGAACCGAGCCATTCCGCCAGCAGCCGGGTTATGGTTCCGAAACGGCCCATCCCCAGGAGTATCCTATCCATCCCCCTATCCGCTTCCGCAGCCTCAAATATCCGCGCCGTATCCGCCAGGGTATGGGGGCTTACCGCTACCTTGACGATTTCATCCCCCACCCGGCGCAGTTCCCGGAGTTTGCGGTTAAGGTCCTCCTCCATGCCGTGGATATTGTGGCAGGAACGGATGATCCGGGTCCCAAAGGTCCGGGCCGCTTCCTCCAGGCTGGGCACTTGAAGGTCTTCCTCCAGGTCCACATAGGCAAAATTCTTGCGCCGGTCCACCTCCGCAAAGGCCAGGCCCTTGGAGAGCAGCGTGATCCGGGAGCCTTCGCCGCCCTTAAAATACCCGCCGTCCACATCCCGGCGGATCGTCAGGATCACCGGGATTCCCGCCTGTTCGGGAAAACGGCGGATCAGAAAACGTTCATCCGGCTCCAGGCAGTCCACCCGCAATTCCGCCAGGTCCGCATAGTTCCGGTATTTATGGAGTATCGCTAAATCCCGCGCCAGGGTTTTTCCGGTTAAACAAAGACATATTCTTGCCATACATTGCTCCGGGGTTAAAAATCAGAACGGTAGATGAAGATGGCCGATACGGCCCCCTTGGGGTCCATATTGAAGCGGACGGTAATGGACCAGCGGCGATCCGGCAGGGAATACAGTGCGTGGGCGCCGGAAAGGGTTATCCGCTCCCCCAAGGTCTCGGCGAGGGCTGCCTGGTTGTCGCCGATTTTGATCCCATAGGCGTTTTGCACCCCCACTTGCCATATCCGGTCCCGGTATATATAAAAATCGCCGTTTCCATAGGTGAAAACCACATCATCCTGCCATTCTTCCCGGCCTCTGACCGGATGCACCGATTGGGGAACCCCGTACAGCGCGTAGAGTTCTTGCAGGGTCATGCCAATAAACAACGCGGGATCCTCCGCCGGGCTGGCGATCTTATCCTCCTCCGCCCCTGCCAGGCGGGCTGTTCCGCAGCACAAGCAGAGGACGCCGAGTATACACCGCGCATACCGGCAACGGGCGGCCCCGAAATATTCCATACTGTACTCTAATCGAGGGAAGGGCGCTATGGCAACAGGGCCGGGCGCGTTCCGGCGGCGGTCAAGCGCCGCGACCCTAGGGCAACGCTGATTAACTTGACGCTAATCAGCGTTACCCTCTGCATTTGCTCATTTCATTACGCAAATGCGGGTAAGATACACTGATTAAATCCTCGATTGGATTTAATCAGT
>JAITHL010000090.1 GCA_031279975.1 Treponema sp.
TTAAAAATAGCCCGCGGATTGCGCTGATTACCGGTAACAAAATCTGTGAAAATCAGTGCTAATCCGCGTTAATCCGCGGTCTCTTTTGATAATGCCGAATTATTCAGCGTTGCCCTAGCCCTTGGCGGCCCCGCCCGGCTATTCTTTTTCTTTCCAGTGGCCGATCTTCCGTATCTTTTGATTACGGTAGCGTACCAGGGCCGAGGGGTTGCGTTCCCCCAGGTCCGCCAGGTCCCGGATGAGCAGGGCCTTGAGGGTCCGGGCCATGGCGTCCGGGTCTTGATGCGCGCCCCCGGGGGGTTCGGGGATAATGCCGTTGATAACCCGGAAATCCAGCAGGTCCGCGCTGGTGATCCGCAGCATGGCAGCCGCGTCCTTGGCCCGGGCCGCGTCCCGGAGGAGTATGCTGGCGCACCCTTCGGGGCTGATCACCGAATATACGGCGTTTTCCAGCATGTATACCTTGTCCCCGATACAGAGCCCCAGTGCCCCCCCTGACCCGCCTTCGCCGATGATGACGCAGATAATGGGGGTCTTGAGCTGGCTGAAACTCATCAGGTTCCGGGCTATGGCTTCCCCTATGCCCCGCTCCTCCGCGCCCAGGCCCGGATAGGCGCCCGCGGTGTCCACAAAGGTTATGATGGGCCGGCGGAACTTTTCCGCCTGCCGGGCAAGGCGCAGGGCCTTCCGGTAGCCCTCAGGGTTGGCCATCCCATGATTCCGGCGCACGTTTTCCTTCAGGGTCCTGCCCTTTTGGTTGGCCAGTATGCTTACCGGACGGCCGTCCAAAAAACCCAGCCCCCCCACGATGGCGGGATCGTCCCCAAAGTACCGGTCCCCGTGGAGCTCGATAAAACCATCAAAAATCTTTTCGATGTAGTCCAGGGCATAGGGCCTGCCAGGATGTCGGGCAAGCTCCACCTGTTTCCAGGTGATCTCGGTCCGGAATTTTGCCTGTATCTTCGCCTCCAGTTGTTCCATCTCTTCCCCGGCGTTGAGCCCCGACTCTTGGATCAGCTTTTTCAACTCCTGCACCTTTGTTTCCAGCTTTGAGGTCTTCATGGGTTCCCCCCGCTCTTGCCGCCGTTCCCGCGGTGCAGGCTGATAAGGGCGGAGAGCGCGCGCCGCTGCTCCCGCCGGGGAAGTATCAGGTCCACAAAGCCCTTTTCTACCTGAAATTCCGCCCGCTGGAACCCCTCAGGCAGGGTCTGCCGTATGGTACCCTCAATGACCCGGGGTCCCGCAAAGCCGATAAGGGCGCCGGGTTCCGCAATGGTCACATCCGCCAGCATGGCGAAGGACGCGGTAACACCGCCGGTGGTCGGATCGCAGAGCACGATGAAGAAGGGCGCCCCGGCCTTGTCCAGCTCCGCCGCGGCGCTGGAGGTCTTGGCCATCTGCATCAGGGAGAATATCCCCTCCTGCATACGGGCGCCCCCGGAGTTGGTATAGATGATCACCGGAATTTTTTCCTCCGCCCCTTTCAGCAGGGCCCGGCTTACCTTTTCGCCCACCACGGAACCCATGGACCCGCCCATGAACATGAAGGACATGAGCCCCAGGATGGCCGGTTTTCCCTCAATAGCGCAGGTGCCGGTGATAACCGCGTCTTTCATCTGGGCCTTTAGCTCCGCTTCAGAAAGTTTTTCCTCATACCCGGAGAGATCAATGGGGTTGAGGGACCGCAGGTTTGCGGAAAATTCGGTAAAGCTCCCCGGATCAACCAGGTATTGCAACCGCTCGGTTGGTTCCATGCGGTAATGATAGGCGCAGGACGGGCAGGTTTTGAGGGCCTCCCGTATGGCCGCCATGGTATGGCGGACGCCGCAGCCCGGGCAAGCGGCGGTCTCGTTGTTCACCTCCGGCCCCGGGAGGCCGCCTTCCTGGCCCGAAACAGGGGTTTGTTCAGCCATGGAGGGCCTCCTGGGGGACAAGGGATTCCAGAGTTTCAGCGGCGCTTTGATAATAGGCGGTGCCGAAACTGCCCGATTGAAAGCATTTATCCCGGATAATCCATTGCTGCTGGGGTTTATTGGTTTTGATCCCTTCGATACAGAGTTCCCGCAAGGCCCGGTCCATACGGGCCAGGGCCCTATGGCGGTCGGCGCCGTGGACTATAAGTTTTGCCACCATCGCGTCATAGTGGGGCGGAACCGCGCAGCCCGCATAGAGGCAGGAGTCGAACCGGACCCCAGGGCCGCCGGGAACCTCCAGGCGGGTAACGGTTCCGGGAGTCAGCGCGTTGATCCGGCACTCCATGGCCCAGCCGTCAAGCCGCACCGCTTCGGGGTCTATCTCCAACCGGCCTTCGGTACAGGCTAAGAGCTGCTGGCGTATGATGTCCGTACCGGTGATGCACTCGCTCACCGGATGTTCCACCTGTATCCGGGCGTTTACTTCCATAAAATAGAAGGAGTCCCCCTCCACCAGGAACTCTATGGTCCCCGCGCCGGTATAGTTGAGTTCCCTGAACAGCCGGACCGCCCCCTCAGCCATCAGGCCGCGCATTTGGGGGGAAACCCCAGGGGAGGGGCTTTCTTCAATGAGCTTCTGGTGGTTTCGCTGGACCGAACAATCCCGTTCCCCCAGAACCGCCACCCGGCCCCGGCCGTCCGCGAGGAGCTGGAGTTCCACATGCCGGGGGTTCTCCAGATACCGTTCAATGAATACGGTTTTATCCGCAAAGCCCGCTTCCGCTTCCCGGCTTGCCAGGCTCAGATTCTCCGCCAGTTCCGCCGCCTCCCGGACTATCCGCATCCCCTTCCCGCCGCCGCCCGCGGCGGCCTTGATAATGACCGGAAAGCCCA
Source organism: Treponema sp. (assembly GCA_031279975.1). Lineage (GTDB taxonomy): Bacteria > Spirochaetota > Spirochaetia > Treponematales > Breznakiellaceae > JAITHL01. The sequence goes on from JAITHL010000090.1 coordinate 2,808, forward strand.
GGGACGCGGCGGCGTTTTCCGCGGCGGCAAGGCCGTCCACCGCGCCGGCGCTGCCCGGGGTAATGGGCAGGCCGAATTGCCGCGCCGCGTCCCGGGCCCGTACCTTATCCCCCAACAGCTCTATCGCTTCAGGCGGAGGGCCGATAAAGGCAAGCCCCTGGTCCCGGACCAGCCGGGCAAAGGCGGCGTTTTCAGCGAGAAAGCCCGCCCCTGGATGAACGGCGTCGCAGCCCCGGTGGAAGGCCGCCATGATCAGGTTGTTCTTATCCAGATAACTTTGAGACGAAGGGGGAGGGCCGATGCACACCGCCGTATCCGCCATGCGCACCGGCAGGCTTTCCCGGTCCGCGGTGGAGTACGCCGCCACGGTCTCTATGCCCATTTCCCGGCAGGTCCTGATGATCCTCACCGCGATTTCCCCCCGGTTGGCAATCAGCAAACGTTTAATCACCGGTTCTTCCTTATATGCGCCGGATTTCAAACAGGGCCTGGCCATACTCAACCAGCTCGCCGTTTGCGGCCCTAATCGAGCGTATCTCGCAGGCAAAATCCGCTTCCATATGGTTCATCATTTTCATCGCCTCCAGGATGCAGAGGGTATCCCCGGCCTTGACCCGGCTGCCGGGATTCACAAAGGCCGGGGCGTCCGGACCGGGGGATACATAAAAGGTCGCCACCATGGGGCTGGTGATGTATTCGGTTCCCGCTTCAAGGGCCGTTTGGCCCTCATGCCCCGCGTCCGCCTTCGCCTCCGCCGGGGGCGCGGGAAGGGGCGCGTTCTGGGGCCGGCGCGGAGCGGACGCCGGGGCTTCGCTTCCCGTCTGATCCGTTTTTTGAGCCGCGGCCCAAACCGCGCTCTCCTTACGGAGCAGGATATGGAGTGAACCCTCCTGGATGTCCAGCTCCGCCAAGGTTCCGGCGCTGAATTTTTCAAGCAACTGTAAAATAAATTGTTCGTTCATGGCGATTCGCTTTGTTTTATCCTTTCCTGGGATTCGACACGGATTAGCCGGACTTTGTTGCTGGAAATCCGTAAAAATCCGCGCGCGGATTTTCATGGATTTTCAGGGTTTTGTTACCGGAAATTCGTGCAATCCGTGGACTGTGTTGAAAAACCCGGTTTAACCGGCGGTTCCCTAGGGCAACGTTGAATAATGCTCGATTGAATTATTCAGCGCTTCCCTAGAAGTCCAGGGGATTACTGTCCGCGTCATAATCGATACCCTCCACATCAAAGCCGTGGGCTTCCAGAAAATCATGCTTGAACCCTTGGATGTCCGAAAGGGTATGGATGTTTTCTTCGGTTATGCGCCCCATCCGTTCCAGGGTTTCCCGTTGCACGTCCTCCCGCATCTCCCAATCATCCAGGCGTATGCGCCCCCCGGCGTCCACCGCGACCTTGGCCGGGTCTTTGACCGCCTCCGGCGTATAGAGGCGGTCCCGGTACAACCGGATCATCTGTTCAATACACCCCTCGTGGAGCCCCTTTTCCTTCATAACCTTAAAGAGGCAGGATACATAGAAGGGGATGACGGGGATCACCGCGCTGGCCCGGGTAACCAGGGCCTTATTCACCGAGACCCAGGCCCGGCCTCCCGGCGGGAGCCGCTGGTTGATAGCCCGGCATGACCGCTCCAGGTCTTCCTTGGCCCGGCCTATGGCGCCGTTCTTATAGATTGCCCAGGAAAGTTCCGGGCCGATATAGGTGTAGGCGACGCTTCGTATTGACGGGGCAAGGAGCCCTTCCGCGGCCAGGGCGTCTATCCAAAGTTCCCAGTCCTCCCCGCCCATGACCTTAATGGTATGGGCGATTTCCTCTTCCGAAGCGGGTTCAGACCGGGCAAGGGAGAGCTTCCCGGTGAGCATATCCACCGTCCTTCCTTGGTACGCCTGGCCGATGGGTTTTATCACCGAGCGGTACAGGACCCCGTCGCGGGGATCGGCGCGGACCGGGGAGGCTAGGGAATACACCAGCAGGTCTATCCTGGGGGGAATACCCGCGGCGGCGGCGGTTTCCCGGATCGCCGCGGCGGTTTCCGCTTTCACAGCCTGGGAAAAGGCATCCCCGTCCAGGGTTTGAGCGGGGAGGCCCGCCGCGGCGGCTTCCCGGTCAAAAACCCGGTTATTGTACCAGCCCGGGGTGCCGCATTTGGCGGCGGAGGCGGCTTTTTCCAGGGAAACCCCCACGGTGGCGGCGGCGTACCCAAAGGCCCCGGTAATACGGCTGGCCAAGCCGTACCCGGTGGAACAGCCGATCACGAGGATCAGGCGGGGGAGGCCCCCGGCGGCCCGGTCCGGCGCTTTGCCGCCCAGGGCCCTTTGTACCGCGGCAATCTGCTCCTGAACAGCCCGGGCGCAGCCCTTGGGGTGGCTGTTAAGGCAGATGTTATTACGAATCATTGGTTTTACACCCATTACACTATGCTCCTTATGAAAAGGCCCGATATCTAGGGTAACGCTGATTAACTTGACGTCGGACCTTCGGTCCGCAATCAGCGTTACCCTCCGCATTTGCTCATTTCATTACGCAAATGCGGGTAAGAAGCGCGGATTAAATCCTCGATTGGATTTAATCCGCGCTGCCCTAGAGGCTCTATGCGTCCGGCGAAGGCCCGCCGGCGGCCATACAGAGCCATTGGGCTTCAGCGGCAAGCGCCCCTTGTACATAGGCTTTTCCGCTTTGCTTGAGTATCTTTGCGGATACCCGGAGATTTTCAATTTCCAATTGGACTTCCTCGCCCGGCCTCACCTGGCGGCGGAATTTCACCTTGTCCACCGAGGCAAGGAAAAACAGGGCGTTCTCCTCCAGGACTCCCAGCTTCCGCAACCCCGCTCCGCCCGCCTGGGCCATAGCCTCGATCAGGATGACCCCGGGGACCACGGGGTATGCGGGGAAGTGGCCGGGAAAAAAGAATTCCTCATGGTGAAAAACATGGCGGGCTATAATGCGGTCCATAGCGGCGCTGAGTATTGCATCCACAAAGAGAAAGGGCGCGCGGTGGGGAAGCAGCTCGTGCATAGGGTTGGGAACGGTCTTTTCCATAATACGCTATACTCCATATAAATTAGACCTGTCCTGAAACCCGGCTGGTTTCAGGACAGGCTTTGCGGTTTCGCAGCCCTTAGGCGGTGAAACACGCTTTTTTAAGCGGTTGTTGTCTGGAACCCGAAGTTTCCAAACAACGCTATTCTTTCATGCGTGTTTGGGGGTGTCATAGGCCTTGAACGCCGCGACCCCGTTATGCCCTCCAAAACCGAGGGAGGCGGAAAGGGCCGCGTGGACAGCCCCGTACTGCGCGGTATGGGGGACATAATCCAGATCGCAGGCGGGATCGGGATTATCCAGATTGATAGTGGGGGGGAAGAAGCCCTCCTGGATGGCCAGTATGCACGCCACTGCCTCAATGCCCCCGCCGCCGGCTATGCAATGACCGGTCATGCTTTTGGTGCTGGACACCTTCATCCGGTAGGCGTGATCCCCAAAGGCTTGCTTGATCATCCTGGTTTCCGCCGGGTCGTTAAGCTCCGTGGAAGTGCCGTGGGCGTTGTAATACTGCACCTCCTCAGGCCGCAGCCCCGCGTCCGCCAAGGCCAGTTTGATGGCCCGGCTCCCCCCCTCGCCGCTGGGGTCCGGCGCGGTGATATGATAGGCGTCGGCGGTTCCGCCGTACCCGGCCAATTCCGCCAGGATAGCCGCCCCGCGGGACCGGGCGTGTTCCTCCGCTTCCAGGATCAAGATACCCGCCGCCTCGCCGAGTACAAAGCCGTCCCGGTCCGCGTCAAAGGGCCGGCTGGCCTTTGCGGGCTCCTGGTTCCATTTACTGGACAGGGCCTTGAGCATCTGGAAGCCCCCCACGGCAAAGGGCAGTATGCAGGCTTCGGTTCCCCCGGAAATAACCGCATCGCAGCGGCCCGCCCGGATGAGGTCCAGGGCCTGGCCCAGGGCGTCGGTGCCGGAAGCGCAGGCGGTTACCTGGGTTAAGGCGGGGCCCTTCAGTCCGTAAATCATGGAGATATTGCCCGCCGCCTCATTCCCGATCATCATGGGAACCGTCAGGGGCAGCATACGCCGGGGGCCGAAATCAAAGAGTTTATGGAATGATTCGGTAACCACCTCAAAGCCCCCGATGCCGTTCCCCAATACCACGCCGGCCCGATCGGGAACGCAGCCAATACGTTTCCGCCCCGGGCCTTCACCATCCCCGGCATCCGCTTCCGCCAAAAGCCCGGCCTGTTCCAGGGCCTGGAATGCGGCGGCCACGGCGAATTGGGAAAAACGGCACATCTTCCGGGCGTCCTTTTTATCCATCCAATCGGCGGGATTAAAGTTCTTTACCTCCGCGGCTATTTGTACGTCAAATCCCTGGGGATCAAAGGCGCTTATCCGGGACACGCCGCTGACGCCCGCCTTGAGGGATTGTTTAAATTCCTCCACCGAATTCCCTATGGGGGAAATAACCCCCATGCCGGTAACAACTACCCTTTTTTGCATGCCTTCCTCCTTGTTGCAATCCTTGGGGAGCGGGGGGAAGCCGCGTACCCCCGGAGTACGACCCCTACGGGCGTTGCGCAACAGCGCCCTACCCCCTGCGGGGGCTGCCAAAGCCGCCCCGAAACTTTGGCTTGAGAGTTTGCGCTCACGCAAACTCTTTCGGCCCTATCCGGCGAAGCCGGATAGGGCGGATAGGCCTCCGGTCCCCCGGTTAAGTTGTTGACCTTAGATAAACATGCCGCCGTCAACGCTGAGAACCTGGCCGGTGATATACGAGGCGCTGTCAGAGGCGAGGAAGAGGGCCGCCCGGGCCACGTCTTCCGGTTTTCCGATCCGTTTGAGGGGGATGAGGGCCATCATTTTTTCCCGGGCCGCGTCATTCAGGGCGGTTGTCATATCCGAGGCGATAAATCCCGGGGCGATGGCGTTTACCCGGATACCCCGGCTCGCGGTCTCCTGGGCTAGACTCTTGGTCAGCCCGATAAGCCCCGCCTTGCTGGCCGCGTAATTCGCCTGGCCGCCGTTGCCGTGTATTCCCACCACGCTGGCCATGTTGATCACCGCCCCCTGCCGCCGGCGCAGCATGTCCCGGCCCACGGTCCGGGCTATAAGAAAGGCGGCGGTCAAGTTTACGTCCAGGACCTTTTGAAAATCCTCCAGGCTCATGCGGAAGGAAAGGTTGTCGCGGGTTATCCCCGCGTTGTTCACCAGAATATCGAAACCATCCGCTTCCTTTGCCAGGCCCTCGATGATCCCTTCCAGGGCATCTAGATTTCCTATATCCGCGCTGGTCCAGTGGAGTTTCCCCTTGGCTTCCTGTATCCGTTCCGCCAGGTCTTCAGGCTCCCGTGTTCCAATCCCCCACACCGACGCGCCCTCGGCGATGAACAGGTCCGCGACAGCCCGTCCTATGCCCCGGGAAGCTCCGGTAATCAAGGCTTTTTTTTGCTCTAAACGCATAATGGGTTCCTTCTATCTATAATAGACGTGTTCCAAAACCCGGTTGGTTTCGGAACACGTCCTGCGGTTTCTCAGGCTAAAGCCTTGTGAAACCGCGTTTTTAAGCGGAAGCTGTTCTGAAACTGAAGTTTCAGAAC
>JAITHL010000099.1 GCA_031279975.1 Treponema sp.
CCGCCAGATGTACGCCGATGCCGCCCGCGGGGAATTGGCGAAGAAGTTTTATCGCTACAAATTGGCGGGATGGGAGTCCTTGTTACAGGCCTCTTGACATAAAACATAGGAGTTTTGCCGAAGGCAAAACTCCTGGGCCGATAGAGTTTGCGCGGAGCGCAAACTCTCAAGCCAAAGCCGCCCTGCGGCTTTGGCAGCCCCCGCAGAGGGGGTAGGGCGCAACGAAGCGCGCCCGTAGGGGCCGGGTCCGCAAAGCGGACCCGCGACTTCCCCCGCTTATTTTCTTAAGTTGTTGGTTGTTGATAGTGGCAAAACGCCCCCAGGATGCGGGGAGGACCGGAAAACGCCTGAAGGTTCCATGAATAAACGCCATTATTCCCATTCTCCGCTTGTCAAGAGCGCGTTAAGGGGTTATGATAAGAAAATGGAAGTAAAGCAAATTCGTGAACCCCAGATCATCCGGTTAATGGAACGTATCGGTGAACATTATCGAACCAATATCGCCAATCGTTTTATCCGTCCGGCGCTTCTTCAGCTTCCTATGGATAAGTCCGTATGGGATTTGATTGAATTACTAACCGAAAAAGCGGAGCAATACCAGTATCAGGGCGTATTACTGGACGATCTGTACCGGGAGCTCGCGGCGGCGGCGCAATTTGTGGCCCAGGTACGGCGGGACCTGCTTCCGAACTTGCGGAGCCGGGCCGCTAGTTTTAACGGGCCTGACAAGGTATTGCGGGATATGGCGGTGAACGCCTTCGGCGCCAATTTACAGGTGTTTGTGGACCTCCTCAATGAATTGTATCTTAACCTGGTTGAAATAGATAAAGCGTCGTCCAAGGGGCGCATCCCCCTCTACAGTCAAATGGCTGAGTTGCAAAACCTCGGGGACCTCCTCATAGGCGTCTAAGCCCCCCGGCGGCGGGGGGCCGCATTGCTTGTACTTCCAGCAAACAGAGCCGCCCCGATGTTCCCGGCCAGCCCTATAATAGGGCTGTAGGCCGGGGGCCTCTGGCGGGGCGGGGCTCCGCGCCCCGCAAAAAGCCCTTGCCCTATCTCTCTTGAGGCGTGTTAAACACAAAAAAAACGTAACTTCCCGCTCTCCCTGGGGTTTTATAGGGGTATTACCATCCTCCTCCGGGGGATAAGCGGGATCTTAACCGGCCCGTTCAGACGCTTATTATGGATGATTCCGCCTTGGGGCGTATATGGATTTTGGGGAAATATTAGACGCTTGGGACAAACAATGTTCCCGGAAGAACCAGCGGGCGCGCAAAAGCAAAAGCCTCCCGTCGAGGGAACCGGCGGCGCGGCTTGATCCGCTTACCGAGTGGATCGGAAAAAACGGGGTGTATGACAAGGACCGGGACCTTGACGCCGGGCAAAGTCCCGGGGAACGGCGGCGTATACTCCTGGCAAGAAAGCCCGACGGGGTGCTTGATCTCCACGGGCTGCGGCAGGACGAAGCCTGGCTTGCCTTGGAAAATTTTTTCCGCCATTGCCGGGGCCAGGGGTTTCAAAAGCTCCTCATCATACACGGCAAGGGAAATCATTCTGAAGGGGAGGCCATACTCAAGCGCATGGTCAGGCGGTTTATCGAAAAATGCCCCATTGCGGGAGAAAGCGGGTACGGCAATGTAAAATCCGGCGGAAGCGGCAGTACCTGGGTGTTTCTCAAAGACCGGACGCGGGACGCCGGCCCTTGCTAGGCGTCGCCCTAGCGTTCACGGTAAATAATGCGGCCCCGGCTCAGATCGTAGGGGGAAAGGGCGATGCGGACCCGGTCGCCGGGAACAATGCGGATATAATGCTTGCGCATCTTACCCGAAAGGTGGGCAAGTATCATGTGTCCGTTCTGATTGTTCAATTCAACCCGGAACATGGTATTGGGCAGGGCTTCCCGCACTACCCCTTCAACTTCAATAGCGTCTTCTTTAGCCACGGCAACTCCTAGGAACAGTATGCTACCCGTTATAGACGATTCCCGCCGGTCTGTCAATGCGGGGGACCGGGGGGCAAAAAGGCGCGGCCTTTTTGCCGTAGTCCGCGCCTGCCAAGGCCGGGAAAGGGCGCATGGATGCGCCCGGCAGCTGCCGAAGGCGGGACGGGAGCTTGGGGGCTGGAACCGCCCTCCTATCCCCTCTGCGGGGGCTCTGCCCCCGCAACGCCCCCGCCGGGAGGCCGCAGGCCCCCCAGACCTCCCACCGTATAGGCTTAAGTTGTTGCCAGTGCCCCCGCCCCCCCACCCGCAAGCTGGTGACAGCGCACCCGACCCCCAAGGGAACCGCGGATTTATCCGGCAATATCAAAAGGGTCCACAGATTGCGAACCTCCGGTCCGACACGGATTAGAAGGATTTTGTTACTGGAAATCCGCGTTAATCCGCAGACTATGTTTAAAAACCTGATTTAATCAGCGGCTCCCCAGGGTTACGGCCGCGGCGGGGCAAGGGCGGCGAGCTTTTCATGGAAGAGGCCGCCCAGGGCCTTAATACCCGTTTCTATACGGTCAGGATGTTCATTGGAGTAGTTCAGTCTGAGGGTATTAAGGCCCCGGACCGGTTTTCCCGCTGATTCAGCCCTCTGATTTTCCGCGTAAAAGGCGGTTCCATTAATGTAGGCGGCGTTCCGGCCTAGGGCCTCGTGAAAAATTTCCACCGTATTCAGGGGCGCGTCAAATTCACCCCAGATAAAAAGCCCCCCGTCGGGATCGGTATGTTTGAACGAACCGGGCATGTACTTGGCAAGCGCCCGTATCATGGCCTCCTTCCGTTCCCGGTAGCGGGGCAGGCTCTTTTCAATGTCTGGATAGAAATACCCCTTGTCCAGGTAGGTCTTGATGATCATCTGGACCAAGTTGGACGAGTGGAGGTCCGCGCCCTGTTTGGCTATCCCCATCTTCCGTATCACCTCCTGGCTTCCCGCGGCGAAGCCCAGGCGCAGGCCCGGGGATACGGTTTTGGAAAAACTTGAACAGTAGACCGCCAGCCCGCAGGCGTCAAAATGGGCTATGGCGGGAAGGGCCTCCCCGGCAAAGCGCAACCTGCCGTAGGGATCGTCCTCCAGGATCACCGTCTCATAGCGGAGCGCAAGCTCCGCCAAGGCCCGGCGGTTTTCAGCGGAATAGGTCTTCCCGGTGGGGTTGGAAAAATTGGGTATGACATAGAGCAATTTGGGCCTATGGCGCCGTATCTTTGCCTCCAGGTCCTCCAGGTCCAGGCCGCCCGCCGCGGCCCGGACCCCGACCGCCTGGGCCCCATAGGACTTAACCGTGGCAAGGAAGCCCAGGAAGGTCGGGTCTTCCACCAGGACCGTATCCCCGGGGTTGAGCAGTACCTTGCAGGTTAAATCCAATGCCTGGCTTCCCCCGGAGGTGATAAGGATGTTGTCTATGCCCATACCCCCTATCCCCGCATCCAGGATCAGGGCGAGTATATGCTCCCGGAGTTCAGGATAGCCCTCGGTGATCCCGTATTGCAAGCACCGTTTTACCCCGGCGGGATCGGAAAAAATTGCCTCGGTTGCTTCCTGTATGTGGGCGGCGGGCAGGCAGCCGCTTGCCGGAAGCCCTCCGGCAAAGGATACGATTTCCGGGCGGTTCAGGAGCTTAAATATTTCCCGGGTCGCCGTGCCGGTCATCTCCGTTAAGGCCCTGGTGAATTGATAGGTCATAGGCGCCTCCTCCGGGTATCGATGGTCGCAGAAAACCCAGCCCTTGTCTAGGCCGCCACACTAAGCAGGCCCCCAGGGCTGATGCTGGTTCCCCCCTGTATGTCCGGCGTGGTTATTGACCAGACAACCCCTTGCAAGGGGCTGTTGGTTCCGTTCACCGTTGTTGCGGTGAACTGCCGGGTTCCCCCCTTGGGCACGGCAGCCGCTGCCGGGTTCACGCTCACGCTTTCCACCCTAGGGACTTGGCCAGCCGGATAGACCGACCGTAAGGGTAAAATCCCGGGTAAAGTCCGCGGTCCCGCTTGCGCCCCGGGCTATGCTTGCCCTAACAACAAGGGTTCCCGCTGAAGCGGCGGTCAGCTCGCCGCCGGCAATGGCCGC
>JAITHL010000101.1 GCA_031279975.1 Treponema sp.
GTTACGCGGAAGAAAACCTCCGCCTAACGCTGAAACAGCCGGTATACGGCGCGTCAAAAAACGGCCTCCCCTTCCTTGGTTTTCTGATCAGGGAACAGGGAATATATCTCTTGAGAAAATCAAAAAGGAGGGTAATAGAACGCATGAAAGAAATCACCGCTCTGCTGGATTCTGGCGCGATAAGCGAAGAAAAGGCGGCGGAGCGGGCGCGGAGCGTCTTTGCGGCTGTTGATCTTGCAAGGACTAACAGGCTGCGGAGCGCTTTGTGTAAAGGGGAGCGGCAGCCGGCGCTAACCGCGTGAAACGGGGCGGGTCGTGGAACAACAACGGGCGGAACCTGCGTTCCGCCAACCGCGACAACAACGCCCCCGCGAACCGGAACAACAATGTGGGCTTCCGGCTGGCGCGCCCCCAGCCCCGCGGAATGTTGATCAGCCGCGGAACAGCCGCTTCCCGCGAAAAAGAGCGGCACGCTGTTTTTCGCGCATTTGAGCGGCGCTTTCCTGCCGGTACTGTAGGGCCGCTGCCCTAAGGGAAAGCCGGAAAGCGCTTTTTGTAAGAATCGCCGCGTATGCGGTGATTAGATAAACGAAGGAGTTTAAATGTTAAAACGAAAAACAAAAGTAATTGCCGTGCTGGCAATTGCAGCGGCTGCGCTGCTTGCCTTGGGCGGATACGCCACAAGCGGAGGCGGCAATACGCCACAGCCCGGCGCGGATATATTCGCCGATGAGCAAGGTTCCCTCCTGGTTACGAACGATGCGGAATTTGACGTGGTACTGTTCGCGGGCAAGCCAGAAAGCGCTTTTTGTAAGAATCGCCGCGTATGCGGTGATTAGATAAACGAAGGAGTTTTTATAATGAAACTGAGACTGAAACAAACGGGAATGGCCCTGGCCGCGATCCTCGCGGCGCTGCTGGCAGTGTTGGGGGGCTGCGTTTCGGCGCAGGGGGAACGGAACCCGGTGATCCAGACGGACGAGGGAAAGGACTACGCCACCATCACCGGTGGCGCTGATTTGTTCAAGGAAGGGGGAAAAGGAAGCCTTACCATACATAACCAGGCCAGCTTTGACGTGATCATTTTTGCGGGCAAAGTAGCCAACAATGCGGTATTGGGGGGCATCCGGGCCGGGAAAGAGAGAACCTTTGATCTTTCAACCCTTAACCTGCCCGCGAAAAACGGCAGCTTTCTTATCCGCGCCGCGTCTTTTGCGACCTATAACAAAAAAAACCTCCGGATTACCGAGTCGGACGTGCTGTATTCAGGGCTGGTGGTGTACAACCTGAACGACCCCAGGGACAAGACGAATCTGAATATTTACGCCGGCATAAACGAAACGCAGTCCGAGTGGATTTATGTGTCAAACACATCGCAATTTGTACTGGAACTGCGTTTGAATAATCCTAATGGCGAAAAGCTGGCCACCCTTGCGCCGTTCCAGGAAAACAAACAGCTTTTCCTGTCTCCCCTGCCCCAGGGAATGCCTTATCAGTTCTATGCGACCTATGTGTATATCGATCCCTCATCCAACGAAATAAAGAGTTTCGTGGCGAAAGACCGTTCCGAGCGCCAGCGGCGGATACCAACTACCGAGTCGGTAAACCCCATGGTTTTTTCCGGTCCAAAAGATACTTCCCAGATTAGTTACCTGGTCGGTTTTCTGCGGCTGAAAAACGATACCAGTGAAAGCCTGAATTTCATGGACGGCACTCAATGGCTGCCGGATCAGAAAGGCCGGCGGCTGGTTGAATCCGGCCAGTTGTCAACCTTTGAACTTGCCGCCCTGTCCGGAGACACGGGGCAGTTGTACACCAACCTGAACATGGAATTTGACAGTACCAAAATTCTGCGGGTAAACCGGTTCACTGTCAAACCGGGCATTGTGTATGACATGGTGGTTACCAGGCAGGACGGTAATTATGCCTACGACATCCGGGAAACCGCCTACAAGGATAAACTTGAGGATCTCAGAATTTCACTATTCCTGGGCGATTAAGGAATCGTCTATTTGACTTGTGAAATAACCCGGTTGGTTATTGCGGACTAAAGTCCGTTACAAGTCCTGCAATTTCTCACCCCGGCGCTGCGCTCTGGGGTGAGAAATTGCGTTTTTTAGCGGAAGTTGTTTAACAACTGAAGTTGTTAAACAACTCTATTAGACTTGACCGGAAACCTCAATTTCCGGTCAAGCGAGGAGGGTCAATGGGTAAATATAGAGGCTGTTGCAAAACTTCAGTTTTGCAACAGCAACCGCTGAAAAACGCAGTTTTGCAGCCCGTAGGGCGAAAAACTGCAAGAGCCTGTGCAAAAGTAACCGGCTTTTGCAACAGGCTCTATATGCTGTTTTACACGCTTGCGGCGCTGCTTGTTTCCTGCGCGACTGAAAGCCCCGCCGCTCCGGTTCCGGCTGCCGCCATTGACGCGCCCGGCGCCGGGGAATTTGTACTGCGGGTGGAAAATCCAACCCGGTTCAACGTGTATTTTGAGCGGGGACAGTTGGTGAGGAAAGGCTCAAGCGCCCCGGTTTCGCTGGCCCTTGAGGACGCGGCCTTAACCGGAGGCATTGACATCCTCTACGAGATACCTTTGAGCGGTACCGTAGTCCTCTACTGCAAGGGGGATCACCGTACCATACGGGAAAATCAATCCTCGTTGACGGTGACCGAACCGCGGATAACCGAAAACTACGGAACCTTTATTGCCCTTACCAACAGGGCTGATAACGCCATATCTTTTTATGCAGGCGGAACCGCCGAGCCGTCATGGGAACAAAAGGGAAGTCCCGCCGCCGGAAATCATCTGACATGGACGGACAAACGCGAATTTTCCCGGAATGAGACGGCGGTCTTTAGTATCCGGCGGGATTCAGGAACGGATGATTTTCATATCCGGGACAGCCGTAGAAATATCCCGTTACGGCTTCCCCCCCTTATGGCCGGCAATTTTCTGTACTCCTTTGAATACAACGGCTCCGCCGCCGTCCTGGTTGACGAGCGCCCGTTACGCCGCGTGGCTGAATCCCCATGGGCCAAAACCATAGCCGGAGCGGAGGGCCTTGTATGGCCCGCGCCGGGGAATGAACAGAGCAGTTTTTTTGCCCCCGCGGCGCAGGGCTTGTTTCGCCATGACTTTGATTCGGCGGGTTCAGGCGGCGCTCCGGTCTTCTCCGGGGAACGCTTTGAAATCGTCCATGCGGGCCGGACCGCTGACGGGTTTATGACAGCCGGTTACGCGCAAACGGGAAACACCTTCCGGCCCATAGCGCTCATACAGGGCGAAGACGGCGCAATGCGGACGGAACTCGCGCCCTCTACGCGGCGGGACCGCTACTCGGCGTATTATCTTGCCGCCGCGGCGGGCGGCATTGACGGCCCCGGCGGCGCCGGAACCTGGCTTTTGGCCGGGGGCGCGGACAGCGGCGTAAACCGGCCCGACGGCTACCGGCCATACCTCCGCCTGGTCAGGCGGGAAAGGGGCGGCCTGGTCCCGGTCTGGGAACTGGGCGGGGACGAGTTTAACGCCCAGCCCTCGGGGAACCAATGCGGACCAATCACCGCCGCCGCCTATGATCCCGCCCACGACCGCTGGCTTGCGGCGGGTAACACTTTGGAATGGGACCGGTACGGTAATTCCCTGGGCAATTCCTGGCTTGCCGGTATAAGCGCCAACGGAACCATACAAAAAATTGACCGCTCCTTCAAAGGTATGACCATCAACAAAATCCTCACCGGAGCAGGCGGCGCGTATTACCTGGCCGGAGAGGAACGCAAGGGGAACGAAAGCCGCGGCTTCTGCGTCAAATACGCAAGTACCGGCGCTGAACTCTGGCGGCTTGCCAGCCAGCCGCCGCCCCATTCGTATGTTCAGGACGCGGTACTGGACGAGGCGGGCCAGCGGCTCGTGCTGGCCGGGACCCTGCGGGCCGCTGACCCCAGCGGGCAGGGCGGCATTCCCTTTACCCTGGGGCTGGACGCGGAATCAGGCGGCCTTCTCTGGCGCGAGGAACTGGCAAGCCCCGCCCTGAACGGAGCGGCGGTAGTAACGGCCATAGGGCCCGCGCCGGATTACGGCTATGTCCTGGCCCTGGCCGGTGTAGGGGATGGCAATTTTGCCCGGCCCTTTGGCATCGCCCGGATAAACAGCCGGGGGAAATTAGATAACGCTGATTAAACCGGATGGAACCGCGGATTACACGGATAAAAAGGATGCCGCAGATGGGTAGAAACAACATCAGTGTCGAACCGAAGGTTCGCAATCTGTGTCGAACCGAAGGTTCGCAATCTGTGTCATCAGCGGTAAAAAGAGCCGTCAGGGAACCGCAGATTGCGCTGATGAAAAGGATGACACGGATGGGTAGAAACAACATCAGTGTCGAACCGAAGGTTCGCAATCTGTGTCGAACCGAATGTTCGCAATCTGTGTCATCTGCGGTAAAAAGAGCCGTCAGGGAACCGCGGATTATACGGATAAAAAGGATGCCGCAGATGGGTAGAAACAACATCAGTGTCGAACCGAAGGTTCGTAATCTGTGTCGAACCGAAGGTTCGCAATCTGTGTCATCTGCGGTAAAAAATATATGATTCGTTGATTTTGCGCGGGGAGTCTTTTTAATCAGCGCTTCCTTAGCAATTATCAATGAGCAATGAAAAAGGAGAATACCGTTATGAAAAAGCTGGTACTGTTATGCGCGTGTATTTTTGCCGGAACCGCGTTCCTCGCGGCGGAGGATATGGACGGACTTATCAAAAAAGCGGTGGACGGACTTGCTTCCCGTCTGACTGCGCCCATTGAGGTGAGCGTGGAGGAACTGTTCCTTGAGGGAACCAAAAGCCCCAGCGCGTTTTCCCGCTATCTGGCCAGCCGGATAAACGCCCACGCCCCGGCAAACCCCCTGTTCACGGTGGTTTCCCCCAGCCGGGGCATATTCCGGCCCATGCCCGGGGGGCCGCAAAAATGCGTCATCAAGGGCGGCTTCCTGCGGGAGGGGAACCTCGTCAGAGTAACCCTGCGGCTGGTTGAGGAAAACCGGAACTTTATCATGGAAACCAGGGATTTCAGCGTTCCCCTTGCCGAACTCCAGGGTCTCAATATCGCCCTGCTGCCGGATAACTTCAAGACCGTAGAAGAAATTAAGGAACAGGAGGAAATTTTCGTTCCCCCTGCCCCGCCTCCTCCCGTCCCGCCTGCCAACACCCCCGTTTTCTCCATCAAAGCATGGCCCGATTCAGATACCGCCACCTACATTGACGGCGATGAAATGAACATAACGCTCATTGCCAATCAGAATTGTTACGTGAAAGTGTATCATATTGACGTGAACAGGCAAATGCAGCTTATCTTTCCGAACCAGTTAAACCGGAACAATTATCTTGCGGCAAATATAACGCGGATCATCCCCGAAGCGCCGGTACAATTAACCCTGCACGCGCCCTTCGGCCAGGAAACGATCTATGTAATCGCCTCCGGTGAACAGTTTCAAAACCTTGAAGCGGAATTTGCCCAGATACGGGAGGCCAGCCGTGAAGCGGTGCAAAGCGCGGCTGTTAGGGGCGCGAGCCTGCAAATAAAACCCGGTTCCGCCCAGGCAGCGGGAACAACCGAAACCCGGTTTCATTATACGATCCTCCCCGCCACTTATGCCGACGCGGTGTTTCAATACCGGAAACCCGCGGACATGGCCGGCGCGGTACGGACCATGGAAAACGAAATCAGGCGGCAGGGCGGTACATTCACCGGCAATGAGCGGGAAGGAACTTTCAGCGCCAGCGGCATACAGGGCAGTTACCGGGTCAGCGGCAATACCCTCATCATGAGCATCAGGTACATGGGCAATCAGCCCCCGCTTACCCGGGGGGCCGCTCCCGCCTACAGTTTCTCTTTTGATAAACCGGCGAATATCCGCCAGGCCGTACAGACCGCGCGGGCCGGAATAGAAAACAAAGGCGGCGCTTTCTCCGGTGATGAAAGTACCGGCAATTTCCGGGCCAGCGGCATAGCGGGTCAATACAGCGTGGCTGGCCGGGTAACGGTAACCATCCACGAAAAACCGGCGCTGATACCCAACTCCCTGATCGAAAATGAAATAAAAAAGTTTTTCAATGTCAGATAACACGGAGGCCTAACATGAAAAAAAACGCGCCTGTCGCACAATTTGGTTTTACCGTTTTACTGCTCCTGGCCTCAGCCGCGCCTCTGTTTCCCCAGGAATATCCACGGGGCGCTATCCTTGACGAGGCCCGGTACAACAGCCTCCCCCGGAAAGCGGCGCAGATCAGCCGGGGCATTGACCGTCTCCCCCAGTCGGCAAGCCTCAAACAGTACGCCCCCAATCCAGGGAATCAGGGCCGCTACGGAACCTGCACCGCCTGGGCCGCCGCCTACGCCGCCCGGACCATCGCCGAATCAGTAGCCCTGAACCGCCGCGACCGGCATCACATCTCAGGCAGCGTCTTTTCCCCCGCCTTTATTTACCGGAGCATTTCCGACGATCCCCTGTGCCAGCGGGGAACCGCCATCTCCCGCGCCCTAGACGTGATGAAAGATCCCGGCGCTCCCCGGATGACCGCTCTGGAACGCTCCGGTGATTTTACCGCCATACCGCCCGCGCTGTACCGGACCAGCCAAAAGTTCCCTATTGCCGGTTATGTTACCCTGTTCCACCGCCGTCCCACAGAAGGCGTAGACGGCGCGGGCATACAGGCGGTCAAGAAAAGCCTTTCCCAGGGCAAGCCGGTCATTATCGGCATGAACACGCCGGATTCTTTTAACCGGGTGAAAACTTCCCCCTGGGTTCCTGCCGAGGACCCGGGTAGCAAGTACGGCGGCCACGCCTTATGCGTAACCGGCTATGACGATTCCCGGTACGGCGGGGCCTTTGAAATTCAAAACAGTTGGGGCGAAGACTGGGGCGAAAAGGGCTCCATTTGGATAAGCTACGGCGTATTCTCCCGTTTTGTGTATGAGGCCTATGAGCTGATAGAAGACCTCGGCGCGTACCGGGATTCCACCCGCTATTCGGGTTTTGTAAATATCGAAGTCCTTGGCTCCCCAGAGGGGATGCCCGTAACTTTTGATGCTGGCGGCTATTACCGGACAAGGGCCGCGTATCCTTCGGGAACCCGGTTCAGGCTGCTCATGGGGAACGATCACCCCGCCTGGGTGTACGCCTTTACCGCCGATGATTCAGGGGCGCCGGCAAAACTGATCTTTCCCCTGCCGGAACTGAACGAATCGCCGGCCCTTGATTATACGCGCAACGCCGTAGCCTGGCCCGGTGAAAACGACTGGATGGAACTGGACAACACTGCCGGCACGGATTACCTTGGGGCGCTCTATTCAAAACAGGCCCTGGACATTGCCGCCATTATCGAACGCTTCAACAAGAGCACAGGCGCTTTCCCCCAGCGGGCCGCCGCCGCCGCGGGGAGCGGCTATGTTACGCCCCATGCAGCGCAATACGAAAAGGACCGCATCCGGTTCACCGCAACAGTGGCAAACCAACAGGCAATACTGGGCCTGTTTTTGGCCATTGAGCATAGTAATTAGCGGCTAACGGCAAAGGAGTTTTTCTATGGACTTTGCTGATAACGCCGTGTAACCCGGCGAGAAACGCACCGGTTATTTCATCGGCAAAAAGCCGGTAGGCTGCCTGCATAGCCGCTCCTGGGTAACAAGTATACGATCAAGCCCGGAAAAAGCCAATGTCTGCTTTACAACAGGGGCGGGCCGTCCCCAAGGCAAAAATCAAAGCAGCCGCGGAAAACACGCGGGAAAAGCTTTCATTCCGCGTTCTCTCTAAAACACAGTCCACGGATTGCACGGATTACCGGTAACAAAACCCTGCTCGGACCGGAGGCTCGCAATCCGCGGGCCCTTTTGATAATGCCCTATGTAATCATCGTTTCCCGCTTGCCCGGCGGGGACTGTTTACCAAAGGCCGCGTTGCCGCGCCGGCTGCGCGGGGGGTGGCGGCTGCGCCGCAACGAGCCGCACAGCCGCCTCGAAACTAGGGGCGAACCAGCCGGAACCCCAAATCGTTGCCCCGGTCCGAGGGGGCATAGCTGCCGCGGTTGGCGGAACGCAGGTTCCGCGCGAAGTTGAGCCACGACCCGCCGCGAAGCACACGGTCAGAGCCGGCAGCGGGGCCGGCAGGGTCAGTCTGGGAATTGCCGCTATAGCTCTCATACCAGTCCCAGCACCATTCCCACACGTTTCCGTGCATGTCATACAGGCCCCATGGGTTTGCCGCGAAACTCCCCGCATTGACCGTCTTTTCACGGTACACCCCTTTCGCGTTGTTGTTGTACGGGTAATGCCCGTCATAATTCGCCTGATCCGTGGTTATGTTGTTTCCCGTACTGAACGGGCCGCCCGTCCCCGCCCGGCAGGCGTACTCCCATTCCGCCTCTGTGGGCAGCCGGTAGCCGCTGGCGTTCCGGTCCCAGGTTACCAGCCATTTTACAGCATCATTCTCATTGGTGTTTTGCGGGTCCCTGCCCGTCTTGTCTATCCTATACGCGGGGGCCAGCCCCTCCCGCTCGCTCCGCTTGTTGCAGTACTCCACCGCCTCATACCAGCTCACGCGCTCCACCGGCAGATTGTCCCCCTGAAAACGGCTCGGATTGTTTCCCATCACCTCACGCCATTCCTTCTGCGTTACCTCGTACTTCCCCATGTAGAACGTACCCGCCGTTGCCTGACGCCGCGCTTCATCATCAAACCTTTCCGGCTCGTTTTCCGGGCTGCCCATCATAAAGGTCCCGCCCGGTATCTTCACAAAATCCGCGGGCCGGGGCCGTTCTATTGCCGCCGCCGCGGTTTGCCCCTGCCGCACCGCCACGTTCCGCGCGGCCCGGGTTATGTTGCCAGAGTCATCCCGCACCGCCGCTACCGTCTCCCCGGCGCTTACATTCGCTATGGTTACGCTGCCCTGGGCTTTTACCCGCGTCCCGGTTTCCCTGCCGTCTATGAGCACCATCCCGGCGATTTCTGACGTTACCGTTACGCTCCCCGTATGGGCCTCTGACGTTACCGGCGGGGGCGGCGTGTTTCCGGCGGGGCGGCTGTTGCCCGCGGTAAAGATAAAATCCCCCTTGTCAAGGCTGGGGTTGCGGAGCTTGCCGTACTTGGGGCGCTGGGTGGCGTTGCTGTAATTCACCACCGTGTCTTCCAGAAACATCCCCAGCTCGGCGCCGCTCACGTACCCGTCGCGGTTCAGGTCCGCCTCCCCCTCCCGCAGCGCGGCCTCAAGCTGGGTCCTGAACACGCTCCGGTCCGGCACGGTCTCGTTTTCGCCGCCGGAGGTGATGAACTGCCGCGTGTGCCGGGAGATGTTTTCGTTTATCACCGGCGGCGTTCCCCGCGCCGTAGTAAACACCGTGCCTGAAAAACAACTGTCAAAGATAAAAATCATGTGCCGGCAGTCGTATTGTTCCGCCCAGGTCTGGAACTGGTTCATGGGCAGGGCGCTCCGCAGAAAACCTTCACGATTACTGGAGGGCAGGGGCGCGTCCACGGGCACGATATAGCCCATCTTGCCGCCGGCCAGTTGGAGGGTTTCGCCGTGCCCGGCGTAATAGATAAGGATGCGGGTATCGGCGGCGTGGCCGTACTGGTCCAGGAAGTGTTCTATGCCCTCCCGCAGGGCGCGGCCCGAAGCGTTTTCGAGGGTTTGGACGGCGAAGCCCTGTTCCTCAAAGAGGCGTTGGACCGCCCGCACGTCGTCTTTGACGCCGGAAAGCCGCGCCCAGCCATTGGTATAGTCGCTTTCGCCGATGACTAGGGCCCGGGCGTCGCCAAAGCGGGCGACTTGCTGGCCGCCGCCGCCGGTAACGGTGAGGGACGCGCCCCGGTCCTGGGCGGAGAGGGGAGCGCCCGGCGCGCGGAGGGCGAACAGGCATAGACAAACGCGGAAAAAACTAGAAACTACTATACCAATGCGAGGTTGTGTAATGGTAACTACCTTTGTATTGACAAAAATCATTTTTACGCCTCCTTGGGGAAATGCCGGTACGCCTTAAAATAGCACAGGTTTTTGGAAAATACAACCAAAGAAGCGCTGATTAAACCGGGCTTTTTTAGCAAGTCCACGGATTGCGCGGATTACCACGGATTTTTGGTAACAAAACCCTGGCCGGACCGGAGGCTCGCAATCCGCGGCCCCTTTTGATCATGCCCTGTTAATCATCCTTTCCCGCTGGGCCGCCCGGCCCGGCGGCCCTTGACCGGAACGGCGGCTTTCGGGATACTTGAGGCTGTTCCAGCGCCGGTTGTTTGACCGCGGCCTCTGACAACCGCGAGTTTTCGCTCCGGCGCTCCGCGCCGGAAGCCCAAAGGAAGCAGGATATGGGAAGCACCTTAACGGAAAAGATATTCGACGCTCATCTGGTGGACCGGCCTTTTGGGGAAACTTGGGTTTTACGGCTGGACCGGGTATTCTGCCATGAGATCACCACCCCCATCGCCATCAATGATCTTGCCGCCAAAGGGATGGACCGGGTTTTTGACCGGGATAAAATCAAAGCGGTGATCGATCATGTGAGCCCCGCCAAGGATTCAAAGACCGCGGAACAGGGGAAAATACTCCGGGACTGGGCCCGGCGGCATTGTATCCGGGACTTCTTTGATATTGGGCGCAACGGGGTCTGCCACGCCCTGTTTCCAGAAAAGGGCTGCGTCCGGCCTGGGCATACCATCATCATGGGGGACAGCCATACCTGCACCCACGGGGCATTCGGGGCCTTTGCCGCCGGGGTGGGCACCACGGACCTGGAAGTGGGCATACTCAAGGGGGTCTGCGCCTTCAAACGGCCCGCCAGCATCCGGGTCAACCTGAACGGCGCTCCCCGGCCCGGCGTTTCCCCCAAGGACCTGATCCTCCATGTGATCGCCGCCCTCGGCGTATCAGGCGCGACGGACCGGGTCATAGAATTCCGGGGGGCCGCGGTGGACGCCATGACCATGAGCGGCCGCATGACCCTCTGCAACATGGCCGTAGAAGCGGGGGCCACATCCGGGGTCTGTATGCCCGACATGACCACGGTGGAGTATCTCTGGCCCTTTATCGGCCCCGCGGGCAGGTCAGCGGAAGGCGCCGGTAAAACCTATGAGACCAAGGAGGAAGCCCTGGCCGGTTACGCCCAATGGCGCAGCGATGACGGCGCGGCTTACGACCGGGCGCTTGACCTGGACTGCCCGGCCCTGGAACCCTGCGCCACGGTGGGATACAAGCCCGATCAGATCAAACCCATCCGGGAACTGGAGGGAACCGCGGTTGATCAGGTGTATATCGGCTCCTGCACCAACGGACGGATCGAGGACCTGCGGGAAGCCGCCGGGGTACTCCAGGGCCGGCGTATTGCCGCTTCGGTCCGGGCCGTTGTGTCCCCCGCGACACCGGGGGTCTATACCCAGGCCCTCAGGGAAGGGATCATTCAGGTTTTCATGGACGCCGGTTTCTGCGTAACCAATCCCACCTGCGGGGCCTGCCTGGGGATGTCTAACGGGGTCCTGGCCGCGGGAGAGGTCTGCGCTTCCACCACAAACCGGAACTTCTACGGCCGCATGGGCAAGGGCGGCATGGTCCACCTGATGAGCCCCGCGTCCGCCGCGGCCTCCGCGGTCAAGGGCGCGATTACCAGCCCCGAATCGCTATAAGGAGCGGCCTATGAAAACCTTTGGAGGGCCGGTGTTGTTCTTAGACCGGAGGGATATCAACACCGACGAGATTATTCCCGCAAAATACCTCAACGAACATACCAAGGATGCCTTGGCCCCCTACCTGCTGGAAGACCTGCGGCTCCCCGGCTTTGATCCGAAACGGGACCTGCCCGGCAAGACCGCGGTCCTTACCCGGGAAAACTTCGGCTGCGGCAGCTCCCGGGAACACGCGCCCTGGGCCCTGGAAGCAAACGGCATCGCCATCGTGGTAGGCGTAAGTTTCGCCCGCATCTTCCGGCAGAATATGTACAACTGCGGGATGATCGCCGCGGAACTGGACCCGGCAACGGCGGACGGGCTGTTCCGGGATTTCCCGGCCCGGGAAACCACCCTCACCGTGGATAGGGAAAACCGCCTTCTGATCTTCCAAGCACCGGGCCGGGAAAAGCGGGCGCCCTTCGCCCTCAGCGGTTTTGAGCAAGCCCTGGTGGACGCCGGCGGCTGGCTTGCGTACGCCGCGGCCCATTACTGAGGTTGAACTAGTGCGGACGCTCACGGCTCCGCTGAAAATCCAACAAAATGAGGCGGCCGCGAAACCGGATTTTGCGGCTGCTGCTTCTAAAAAAAGCGTGTTTTGCGGCGGTTAGGCGGGAAACCGCAAGGGCCGGCACAAAAATAACCATTTTTGCAACTGGCTCAAATGGGAGCGTATTTCGCGGGGCTTGTTTTGGAACCAGCCGCCTTCTGGCAAGCCCGTGAGGAGGGTGTATGTTTAGCGTTGTCATAAGCCCCCGGTTCGGCGATGTGGACGGGCTGGGGCATATCAACAATGTGGCCTTAGCCTGCTGGTTTGAAACCGCCCGGAACCCGCTGTTCGCCATAGTGGACCCAAGCCTTACCATAAACCGCGAGACCTGGCCCCTTATAATGGCCCACACGGACTATGATTTTGTAAACCAGATTCACTTCCGGGACGTGGAGATACGCTCCTTCGTTGACCGGATAGGGACCAAGTCCTTTACGATCTGCCATGAAGCCTGGCAGGAGGGCCGGCTGTGCGCCGCCGGCAGGGCGGTGCTGGTGTACTTCAACTTTCAAACAAACCAGAGCCGGCCCATCCCGGAGGAAATTAAACGGAAACTGGCCGGACACCTGCGCCCCCCGTCCGCCGGGCGGGTCTGATAAACCGGGCCTGGGAATAAAAGTCCACGGATGGACACGGATTATCACGGATTAAGAAGGGTTTTGTTACCGGCAATCTGTGGTAATCCGTGTTAATCCGTGGACCTTGTTAAAAAAGCCCGCGGATGGCTACGGATTTTCACGGATAAGAAGGGTTTTGTTACCGGCAATCAGTGAAAATCAGTGTTAATCCGCGTTAATCAGTGGTCCCTTTTGATAATGCCTTTTTAACCAGGTCCGCAGGGAACCACTGATTACGCTGATAACCGCTGATAGCCGCTGATTTCCAGTAACAAAATCTGTGGTAATCCGTGTTAATCAGCGGTCTTTGTTAAAAAGCCCGCGTTAAAAAACCGGCAAACAGCGCCGCCCTGGTTGCGTTTTTCAAAAACCCGTGCTATTTTAAGGCGTACCCGCATTTCCCCAAGGAGCCGTAACAATGATTTTTGTCAAGATCAAAGTAGGCACAGTTACCCCCCCCCCATTTGTATAATACTTTCTAAATTTTTCCGCAACCTTGGTTCCGGCTGGCGCGCCCCCAGCCCCGCGGAATGTTGAACAGCCGCGGAACAGCCGTTTTCCTAGGGATTCTGCCCTAAGGGAAAGCCGGAAAGCGCTTTTTGTAAGAATCGCCGCGTATGCGGTGATTAGATAAATGAAGGAGTTTCAAGAATGAAAGGTAAAACAAAGGTAATTGCCCTGTTGGTAATTACGATGTCAGTCATGTCCGCGCTGCCGGGCTGCGCCACTAAGCCAAAGGATAAACCGGTAAGCGTAACGAACAAAGAAACGGAAGTGGCGGTCCGCGAGGACTCAGGCGGCGTAACCCGGCCCGCGGACTTTGTGAAGATACCCGGCGGGACCTTTACCATGGGGAGTCCGGCGGACGAGGCGGAAAGGTTTGATTGGGAAGGCCCTCAGCATGAGGTAACGGTGGGAACGTTTTACCTGGGGAAGCACGAGGTAACGGTTGGCGAGTTCCGGCAATTTGTGAATGACACCGGGTACAAGACAACGGCGGAAACCGGCGGCGGCGGATATGTATTTACTGGGGGCAAGTTGGAAGAGAAGGCGGACGCGTCCTGGAGGAATCCCTATTTTAGCCAAACCGGCAGGGAGCCGGAGGGAAGGATTAACCCCCGCGTACCGGATAAACGGGACAAATGTAAGCTGGGACCGGAGCGCCAGCGGCTACCGGCTGCCCACGGAAGCGGAATGGGAATACGCCTGCCGCGCCGGGACGGGGGGCCCGTTCAGCACGGGAAACAACATAACGACGGATCAGGCAAATTATGACGGAAATTACCCGTACAATAGCAACGCGAAAGGGGAGTACCGGGGAAAAACGGTCAATGTAGGGAGTTTTACAGCTAACGGCTTGGGACTATATGACATGCACGGGAATGTGTATGAGTATTGCTGGGACTGGTACGGAGCTTATACGAGTGGAGCGCAGACAAATCCCGTCGGCCCTGTAGCTGGCGCTGACCGCGTGATACGGGGCGGGTCGTGGGGCCTTTACGCGCAGGACCTGCGTTCCTCATTCCGGCTCTGCGATAGCCCGTCCTTCCGGGACAGCAATGTGGGCTTCCGGCTGGCGCGCTCACAATAAAACGCTTTGCGTTTTATTGTGTCCTAGTTCCGCAACGGCGGCAAGGCGGGGGGCGCGCGCAGCCGCCGCGGCGGCGCGGGTTTTGGTAAGCGGTCCCCGCCGACCCTTTTGATAATGCCGTATCGAACCTGCGGTTCGCAACCAGCGCCGCCCGGTCCACGGGAACGCGGTTTATAGCTTAAACTTGCCGATCTCTTGCAAAAGCGCCTCCATGTCCTGCCGGTTTCTCTGGCTGATCTCGCTGGTCCTGGCGATGGCGCTGCTGATGTTATCCATGTCCTGGGCTATCTCGTTTATTTCCCTGGTTACTTCCCCGGTTAATAGCTCCAGGTTCTTTCCCTCGCCGATAACTTCCTGGCTTCCGCTCTGGATATCCGTCGAATTATTCTTGACATTCTGGGTAATCTCGTTGGAGATACTGATGTTCTCAAGAATTTCCTTGTTGCCCGCGTCCTGCTGTTCCATGGCGTTCCGTATCGCCATTCCCTGGGTGGATGCGGTTTCAAATCCCGCGTCAATATCCTCGAACTGTTTCAGCGAAGCGAGGGTCGCGGCGCTTATGCCCCCCAGCGCGTCTTTTATGTTCTTCAACACCCCGGATACGGTCTTGGCCTGCCGGCTGGAAGACTCCGCGAGTTTGCGTATCTCGTCGGCCACCACGGCGAAGCCCCGGCCCACATCCCCGGCGTGGGCCGCTTCAATGGCCGCGTTCATGGCTAACAGATTGGTCTGGCTGGCGATGTTCTGTATTACCTTGTTGATCTCCAAAAGCCGTTCCGATTCTTTGGAAACCTCCTGAATATCCGCGGACACCTTCTGCAAGGCGGCGTTTCCCTGGGAGGAGCCCTCCCTGAGGCGGCGCAGGTCCTGTTCGTTCTGGGTAAGATTCGCGGTAATGGAACTGATATTGGCTATCATGTTCTCGATAGACCCGGAAGATTGGGCAATGCTCCGGCTCTGCTTTTCAATATGGCCGTTGAGGTTTTCAATATTAAGGATGATCCGCCCCATGGTGGCGTTGGTCTTAACTACCCGGCTGGACTGATCGGCGGACTTTGCTTTCATGGCCTGGGTGTTGCCGTTTATCCGGTTTATCACCGATACGGAGCCGGCCATCATATCCTGAAGCTCCATCCCTATGGCCGAAAGGTCCCGGGCTTTTCCAGTAATATCCCGGATAAGGCTTTTAAGGCTCTCCTGGGTTTCCCCCAAGGTCCGCGCCATCTGGGCAAGCTCGTCCCCCCCCCGCGGGCTGATGGTTTGGGTCAAATCCCCCTGGGCCAGGGTTTCAAGGGCCTGGGATACCTGTTTGATGGGCTTAACGATCCAGCGGGTAAGGGCAAGGATTACCGCAAAGATTATGCCCGCCATCACCAGGGAGATCGTTACGACCGTAAGGTACTTACCCCTGCGCAGCGCGTCCAGGGTCTGGAATTTCTCCTGGTTGGGCACCAGAATAGCCATGCCTATCCCCGATACGTGGGCCGAAGCCATAAGAGTATAGCGCTCCCCGTCCAGCAGCAGATTCTCTTCATCGTACACCTCTCCCGGTTTAAGCCGCGCCAATTGGGAAAGCCAGCTATGCTGGGGATAGGGGACTATTTCCGTTCCGGTCTTGCCGCTCTGGGCAAAAACCGCGTTGTTGATCGTGGAAAACCCGGCGATCTTTGCCGAAGGCGTGGGCAGGGTAAAGGAGGACACCATGGTTTCCAGGGACGAAAGGGATACATCCACCGTAGCCACCCCCACAATCCGGTTCTCCCGGCTGTAGATGGGCAGGCATACGGAAACCATGAGGGCGTTTACCGAGGTATCCACATACAGTTCGCTCCAGTGATAGCGCTTTTCCCTGGGCCTTGACCGGTCCCATCCCTTAGGGAGGGCGTCCACATACCAGCTCTGTTCATAGGTATCCACGTCCCATTCCCATTCATTCCCCAGCCATTGTACGTTGTTTTCCGAAGGAACCCCGGCGGAAATGTCCTTGCTGGCAAAGTAGTGGAAATCCCGCACGTCTTGGTAAAACACATTGGGTTCGTAGAAAGCGCCGCCCCCCAAAAGAAAGTGTTCCCGGGCAAAGGCCCGGCGGTATCCGGCGGCCATGGCCTCCGCCAGCTCCTCCCGGCTTAAGGCGTCCTTCAACAGGTAGAAGGTTTCCCCCAGGTCTTGGGAAATTCCCGAACTGGCCTGAATAGTATCCAGGTAGGAATTAAACTGGGCGAAAAAATCCCGCGCCAGGGCCTGGTTGTACTGTCCGGTAAGTTTCCGGGATATTTTCTGCACCAGGAGGCCGTTATAAACCAATATGCCGAATCCGGTAAAAGAGGCCAGGGACAGCGCCAGGATAAGGGTGAATAGCTTGCGCCGTATGCTTCCCGCGGGGCCCGCCTTGGGCCCGCTCCCGGCGGGGTGCGTTTGGTCCGCCGCCTTTGCCCCGGCCCGGTACGCGGCGGTAGGGGCCGCCGGCGGCGCCGGCGCTTTGCCAGTGAAGAGTTCCGGGGCCTTTTCCCGCAGTTCTTTTGCCCAGCGGAAATCCTCGCCCTTGATATGGCCTATCAGCCAGCCGGTGATCTTGCCCTGCACTTCCTTGACCAGGCCCTCGGAAAAACCCTTGAGTATGAACTCCCGTAAAAGGCTTTTTATGCTGTCCTTAAAGGATTCGTGATAGCGGGTATGATTTTCCTGGTCTGAAAAGCCGTACTTTTTGGTCATTTGCTCCTCGTCAAAAAAATGTTTCACCGTATAGTCCGCGAGAAAGTCCAGGCTCTTCTGTAGTTCGTCCTTCCCGCCCCCTTGCTCATAGGCGTTAAGCAGGCTGCCGGCAACCTCAAAAAGCTGGGCATGCTGGGCGTCCATGACGGCGCAGCCGGTTAAAAACGAGGGGTCCATGGCAAAGGAAGACCCGGACGGCGGCCCCGGCCTCCTGGCGGGCGACACGGGCCGCGGCTCCGGTGTTCTGGCGGGCGCTACGGGCCGCGGCATCGGGGTCCTGGCGGGCGACGCGGGCCCGGCGGCGGCGGCCCTGGGACGGGACGAGGCGGGGGCGGGGGAGGCCGCATCGGGGGTTTGGGCAAACATCTGGGGGGCCTTTTCCTTGAGTTCCCGGGCCCAGCGGAAATCCTGGCCCTTAATGTGGTCCACCAGCCAGGAGCCTATCTTGACCTCCACGCTTTTGATAAGGCCCTCGGAGACGCCCTTGAGGATGAACTCATGGGCAAGGTCTGTTACGGTTTTTTTAAATGCCTCGTGGTACTGGTGATGCCCGGGCAAGGCGCTGAATCCGTATTTCTTGAGCAACTGCTCCTCGTCAAAGAAATGCTTCACCGTATAATCCGAGAGAAAGTCCAGGCTCTTTTTCAGTTCCTCCTGGCCCTTGCCCTGTTCACACGCCTCAAGCAGGAGGTTGATGGCGTCGAAAAGCTGGCCGTGCTGGGCGTCAACCAGCGCGCAGCCGGTTAAAAACGAGGCGTCCATCACATATTTGCCCCGGACCCGCGCCGCGCTTTTTGGCGGCGGCGGGGCCGCGGGGGGGAGGGCCTTGAAGAGCTCCGGTTTTTTTTCCTTGAGTTCCCGGGCCCAGCGGAAATCCTGGCCCTTAATATGGTCCACCAGCCAGGAGCCTATCTTGACCTCCACTTCCTTGATAAGGCTTTCGGAAGCGCCCTTCATGATAAACTCATGGGCAAGGTCCGTCACGGTTTTTTTAAATGCCTCGTGGTACTGGTGATGCCCGGGCAAGGCGGTAAAGCCCTGTTTTTTAAGCATCTGCTCCTCGTCAAAGAAGTGCTTCACCGTATAATCCGAGAGAAAGTCCAGGCTCTTTTTCAGTTCCTCCCGGCCCTTGCCCTGTTCGCACGCCTCAAGCAGGCTGTTGATGGCGTCAAATAGCCGGCCGTGCTGGGTGTCCACCGGTTCATAGCCGGTTAAAAAAGAGCTGTCCATAACGTAACGCATAAAATACCTCTTCCCTTGCCGAAGGGATCAAAAGCCAACCTCTAAGGCAACGCTGATTAATTCGGACTTTTTAGCAAAGTCCACGGATTGCGCGGATTACCACGGATTTCCGGTAACAAAACCCTGCTAATCCGTGGACCCTTTTGATATTGCCGTATTAATCAGCGGTTCCTAAGTTTTGACGGCGATTCGATTTTCATATAATAAGCTAAAAGGTAATAAATGAAAAGGCCGGCGGAGGGATTGGGAATCCGCCGGGAAGCCCCGCCGCTGTCAACAACTGAAGAAATGAGGGGGGAAGCCGCGTACCCCCGGAGTACGGCCCCTACGGGCGCTGCGTGGCAGCGCCCTGCCCGCCTTAAGGTGTTGACAGTGGAGGGGCTTCCCGCATGGCGATCTTGGGTTTTTCATTAGAGCTGTTCTGAAACTTCAGTTTCAGAACAGCTTCCGCTTAAAAACGCGGTTTCACCGGACTTTAATCCGCAGGCTTTAGCCTGAGAAACCGCGGGACGTGTTCCGAAACCAACCGGTTTTTGGAACACGTCTATTATTGTTGGACCGGAGAAAACCTATGGAGACAACGCAAGCCCTGGGCAGGGATTTCAGGTTTGCGGAAACCGCCAGACGGATGAAGGAAACCGGTAAACAGTTTGGCGAATTTACCAACCCTTTCGGCAAAATTTAAGGGCCTGGGGTTTACCTTTACCAAGGCAAACCGTACCAAAATTAAGGACGAGAGCAAGGGGACCTCTAAAAACCGGTTGTTTTCAGAGGTTCCCTTGCGGTTGCGGGCTAAAGCCCGGCAAAACACGCATTTTTAAGCGGTTCATCGCTAAAAAATGAAGTTTTTAGTGATGCCCTCTATGATAACCGAAGTTG
This sequence comes from Treponema sp., assembly GCA_031279975.1. GTDB lineage: Bacteria > Spirochaetota > Spirochaetia > Treponematales > Breznakiellaceae > JAITHL01. Next base: position 19,290 of record JAITHL010000101.1, read on the forward strand.
ACGTTTTTCTAGAAAACGGCGAAACGGTGATGATTGCCAGAATCAAGACCAAACCCAGGATTGACGATATTAACGGCCGCATTGAACGGATACAAAAACCGCGTACGCATACGCTGATTTGCGCCACGATAAACGGATATGCCTGGGCGCTGCGGCGGGATGGTTTTTAGCGAAAGCCCCCTGTTGCGCGGTTATTCCAGCGTAATTTCAAAAATCCGCGCCGGACCGCGGGCCCGCTCAGGATAGGGGCGCGGCGCGCTTCCGGCTTTACACCTTGTCATCCGGTTCCGCGGCGGCTTCCGCCGCTCTGTCTTCTCCGGCTTTAGTTTCCGCCTGTTGCAGTATACGCCGCGCCTGGGGATCATTCGGGTTAATGTCCAGAGCCTTGGTAAAGCTGGCGGACGCAAGATCATACTCTTGTATAGCCCAGTAGAATTTTCCCCGCTCATAGTAGGCGGCGCTGTATTTTGGATTGATGGCAAGGGCCTTATCGTAATCATCCAGGGCTTGCCTGCAAAATTGAACCAGCGGAAATTCTTTGAGCGCGTCCTTCTCATAAATACCGAGCGCCTGTTCAGCCTCCTTTTTAAGGTACTTTTCGTGCGCCTCTAAATCTTGAAGGCTCCGCTCCGTAAGTTCCTGTTCCTTGCCCGCTATATCCTGGGCATGGCTCTCAAGTATCCTTGTTCTGTATGCCTCGATCTTTTGTTCCTGTTCTTTACGAACCTCCTTTTCGTGGTCCATAATATCCTTTTCGTATTTCTTGGAATCGCCGGCGTACCGTTCACTAAAATTATCCGACGCTTGTTTTTTATAGCAGGCTATATCCTGTCCGGCCTCTTCTTTAACCTGCTGTTCATAGTCCGTTATATCCTGCCGGTGGTTTTCAAGAAGCTGGTTCTTGTACTTCTCCGCGTCCTGTTCTTTTTTCCGGGAGAGCTGTTCTTTATACTCCGCTATATCCTGTTTTTCTTTTTCAAGCAATTGTTCTTTATGGTTTGCCGCCTTCAAGCGGTATTCTTTCAGCTTCTCCTGGTACTCCCGTATGCCCCGGCTCCCCTCCCCCAATGATTTTCGCGCGGATGCCTCATCAGACACCATTGCCACATAGGCGGCCCCCCGGTATTTATAGGCGGCGGCGTTGCGTGGATTGCTTTTGACGGCCTTGTCGTACATCGCTAGGGCTTTAACGTACTCCGCCTTCGTACTATGAATAATCCCCATGCCCAAATAGGCGTCTGAATACTCAGGCTTTATTTCAAGGGCTTTCTCGTAATTCTCCAGGGCTTTGTTGTGATCCCCTTGTATATAGAAGGCGTATCCCCGCTCATAATAGGTCCGCGCCTTGGCGTTACGGAATACCGGGTTGTCCGCGTCAAGAGCGCCGGCCTTATCGTAATCCGCTATAGCTTGGTCATATTGCTTTTGCGCGAGATGCCAATCCCCCCGGCTCTTATAGACGGCGGCATTATCCGGAGCTATCCCCGCGGCCTGATCGTAATCGGTTTTAGCTTGGCCGTGCTTCCCCTGCGCGGCGTAAACCCTGCCCCGGCAAAGATAACTTACCGCGTCAAAGGGATCGGACGCGATTGCCCCGGTATATTCAGCGATAACTTTGCTGTAATCCGGTTCAGCGGTATAGATTTCCCCATTATCCATGATACTGCTCCCTTAAGGAAGCGCTGATTAAATGGACTCTAATCAGCGCTTCCTTAAGGCGCCCCTAAACACTGAAGTTTTTAGAGACGCCCCTTGCCTATGCTTTAAGAATGGGCTTGTTTGCCCAGGCGGCTGCTTTGGCCTGGCAAACAAGCCGCCTGATTCTCCCATGATACCGCCGGCCCGTCAAGCCCTTATCCCTCCGGCAACACCGCGCCGTCTATGGACAAGGTGGCGGTTCTTATGGGTATGGCCTTCCCGCTTTTGGCGGCCGCCTTCCGCGCCATAGCGTCAATGCCGTTGCAGCAGGGAACTTCCATCTTTACCACCGTAACCGACCGTATAGCATTGGCCGAAAAAACCGCCCCGAGGGTTTCGCTGTAATCGGCGCCGTCAAGTTTTGGACAGCCTATCAGCACGATACGGCCCGCTATAAAATCCGCGGCAAAGTTCCTATGGACAAAGGCCGCGCAGTCCGCGGCCACCAGGAGGTCCGCGTCCTTGAAAAACGCCGCCTCCGGCCGCGCCAGCTTGAGCTGTATGGGCCATTGACGCTTCGGCCCGCCCGCTTCGTTATACGCCCCGGCTTCCCGCCGCTCAAAGCTGATAGCCCCCCGCGGGCAGGCGCTTAAACATGCCTCCAAGCCGTCGCAATAGGAATCGCCGATAAGCTCCGCCTTGCCGTCCCGCAGCTCCAGCGCCTTCTCATGGCAAGCGTTGATACAAAGCCCGCAGCCGTCGCAGGCATCCCGGTCTATTTTGATGATGTTCCGCAGCATACTGCCTCCTCAGTTTTATAGTACGGCAATGCTTGCGGGCCTCCGTCCCAGGCCGTTCAATCAACGCCGCACTCTTATAGTATGCTATACGGCGCCGGGGAAGGCGGTTGTTTTTACAACGAAAAGAAATTTTAAGCCGGGCTGCCCCTGAACGCCTAGGAGCCTGTGGCACTTGTGGATTTTTGCATCAAAGTAGCCGCAAAAATCCCGATTTATGGGCTCCTTTGGGGAGTTTGCAGGGTAAAAAACGCGCTTTTGCGCGTTTTCTGGGGTTGGATGGCGCAAAGCGCCGCAAACTCCTAGGGTTGTCCTGAAACTTCAATTTCCTGACAACCCTAATGTTTCCATGTTATAGACAGGCTTCCTTCCGTCTTTTTTCATTCAATGCCGGGCCAGTTGTAAAAACCGGCTGTTTTCGCGCTGGCGCTTGCGGTTTCCCGCATAAGGGCTGTGAAACATGCTTTTTTAGAAGCAGCAGCCGCAAAATCGCAATTTTGCGGCCGCCTCCGCTGATAATAATTTTACTTTTGTATCATTTTTATAAGATAGATTAACTTCCTCTTCGCGCGCCGCTTCCTCCAAAGGCGCTGTTTTGATAAATAGCATCATTCCCACTCCGCCTTTGGCAGGCCCGCCACAATATCTACCGTCCTCATACTAACCGATATTACCGCCAATAACAAGTCCAGTATATACCGGGGATTGTTGTGTTCGGCTGCCCAATCGTTGGGGTCGTTTGTTATGCCGCTTTCCTTGTGGACGGTTACGGCGTAGCGTTCCATTATCCATTCGATGGCGGATTTGCCGTTCACGATGTACTGATAGGCTTTTTCGGG
>JAITHL010000126.1 GCA_031279975.1 Treponema sp.
GAACCATTAGGGAGTTTTGGGCAACGCCCAAAACTCCAGGCCGAGTGGAGTTTTGCCAAAGGCAAAACTCCGAGGCAATCCGGCAACGCCGGATTGCCCGCCCCCCGGTCCCCCCTTAATGCGCAAATCATTCAAGGAGAAATTTTCGATACCGCAAAGATTACTCTGCGGCTCTTCATTCGGCATTATCAAAAGGGTCCACGGATTGCGAACCTTCGGTTCGACACGGATTAGAAGGTTTTTGTTACCGGAAATCCGTGTTAATCCGTGGGCCGGGTTAAAAAATCTGATTTATTCACCGTTACCCTAGGGAAGCGCTAATTAAATCCAATCGAGGATGCGGACTTTAGTCCGGCGTCAAGTTAATCAGCGGTTCCCTAAAGGGCAGCGCGGGGGCCAAGAAGAAGCGGGCGGGGAACGCGCTCTGCCCTCTGTTACTTGTTATCTGTTCCCCGCGCCGTATAGTCAGGGCCAGTGCGCTATGATTTCTAATTCCTTATAACATAAGGAATTAGCTCGCACGCATTTTTCAGGGCCGAAATCGCAATTCTTTACAGGATAAAGAGTTAGCATATATAGCGCACTTGGCCCCGGGGCAACGCCTCCCCCAAGCCGGAAAAATATGCTATGCTGGGGCCGCGTCAAAACCGCTTGCCGCCGGAGCGCCGCGGAGGAGCCTTCGATTTGATTCCCGGTTGCGCTATGCGGCGCCGCTGTTGAGGAGTATGCCATGGAGTTACCGTCAATCCAGGGAGGCGTTTTCTCGATCCTCCCCCCGCTCATTGCCATTTCCCTTGCCCTTCTTACCAAGGAAGTGATCTTTTCCCTCCTGCTGGGCATTCTTTCGGGAACCCTGATCTACAGCCTGCTCTCCGGGCTTGGGTTCGCCGCCGTGTTTCAGATAAGCATCGACCTGATGATAGCCAAAACAGGGGCCAACGCCTCCATGATTATCTTCCTTGCCCTGCTTGGCGCCCTGGCGGCGCTGATCACCCGGGCCGGAGGGTCCCGGGCCTACGGCGTTTGGGCCGCGGAACGGCTGAAAACCCGGGAAAGCGCGAGCCTTGCCGCCGGGCTTTTGGGAATACTCATCTTTATTGATGATTACTTCAACTGCCTTACCGTGGGGACCGTGATGAAGCCCGTAACAGACCGGTACGGCATATCCCGGGAAAAATTGGCCTACCTGATTGACGCCACCGCGGCGCCCATCTGTATTATCGCGCCCATTTCCTCCTGGGCGGCGTCGGTGATTTCCTACTACCCAACCAAAACGGGCATTACCGGGATGCAAGCCTTTGTGGGTTCCATCCCCATGAACCTCTATGCGGTGCTTACCATCCTTATGGCCCTCTGGCTCAGTGTGCGGAAGAACGGGGATTACGGCCCCATGGCCGCGGCCCAAAGCAGGGCTGAAATACAGGGCGCCGATGCCAGGGCCGGCGGTTCCGCCGGGGAACTTCCAGAATTAACGGCCTGCGGCCGCGGCCGGGTTGCGGACCTGGTCATTCCAGTCCTATTTTTGGTATTCTTTTCTATTATAGCCATGCTTTCCTACGGCGGGTTCTGGAAGCTGGATAGGGCGGAGGGCTTCTGGTCCCGCCTTGCGACGGCCTTCGGCAACACCAACGCGGGGCCGGCCCTTTCCCTGGGGGGCTTTGCGTCGATTGGCGCCGCCTTTTTGCTCTTTATTCCCCGGCGGCTCATGGGCTTTTCTGATTTTTTCTTCAGCATTATCGCGGGCGTAAAATCCATGGTTCCCGCAATGATCATCCTCACCCTTGCCTGGACCATCAGCGGGGTCTGCCGGGACCTCCTGGAGACCGGCCCCTATGCGGCCAGCCTGGTGGAACAATCCCGGCTTCCCGCTGCCTTTATCCCGGCTATCATGTTCCTCATTGCCGCGGGGCTCTCATTTGCTACTGGAACCGCCTGGGGAACCTTCGGCATCCTCATCCCCATCACCATCTCGGTCTGCGATACGGTGGCCCCCTGGCTTTCCGTTACCTCCCTCTCCGCGGTGCTTGCGGGGTCAGTATTCGGGGATCACTGCTCCCCTATTTCGGATACCACCATTCTCTCCTCCACCGGCGCGGGCTGCGGGCATATCGATCATGTTACCACCCAGATTCCCTATGCCCTTACCGTGGCGGCTGTTTGTGTTATCGGCTACCTGGTGGCGGGCTTCACCGCCCGGCTTGGGTTCCGGGCAAGCGCGGCCATCACCCTTCCGGTATGCCTGGCCCTCTTGTTTCCGGCCCTGCTGGTACTGCCCCGCCTCTACCGCCGTTCCCGCGAACCATAGTTCGGGGGAGCCGCTCATTAGGGCCGCGTTAATCAGCGGTTTCCGCCGGTAACACGGAACAGAGAAGAGAGCATAAGCGGACAAAGACGCTCTCTAGCAGTAATGAGCGGCTGTCCATAAAGCCGGTTACGGTCTTGGATAAACCCTGCGTTTCCGCAGCCATTAGGCCGCGAATTTAGGAGCCGTGGCGCTTGTGGATTTTTGCGTCAAAATAACCGCAAAAATCCCATTTTTTGGGCTCCTTTTGAGGGTTTGCAGGGCAAAAAACGCGCTTTTGGCGCGTTTTTTGCCATTGAATTGCGCGAAGCGCCACAAACTCCTAGGGTTTTTAAGGAAGTCTGTCTATAATGCACCCTATAATATAGACAACTACTCATTGTCTCCATGCAAAAGGGGAGTTTTGAAAAGCGCCGGTTAAACCGCAAACCACCGCGCTTTTGAGGCTGATCGGCCTTTGCGCGGTAATCAGCCTTGCGCGGGGCGGGTTATTTTTGGGGAGCCCTGCCCCTGCCCCTGCCCCTGGTTTCCGGCTCCGCTTTCTTAGGCGGTTCTTCTTCCGCCTCCGCGGGATCAACCCGGTCCAGTCCGCTGGAAGGAAATACGCCTTCTTGATACTCCTGCCCCTCGGTAAACCATACGGTGGTAATCAACTTAGCCTCAATGTCAACCGATTGAACAATCATCTTTGGGCCGTGGGGAAGTCCCGGCGTATGCACCAAATCTCCAATAAGTCTTTCTGTAGCCCGTACGCTCATTATTGCTCCTTTAAACTAAAATATAGAATGGAAGTTGTTTAACAATTGATTTATTAAACAACGTTATTGAGCCGGCCGCAAAATTGCTATTTTGCGGCTTCCTCTGCGCCTAAACGCCTATAATCCTATCAAAACAACGATAGTTTTGCAAGCAAACCGCCCTAAAAAAGCCTGTTTTATCCATCAATTTTATCCATCTTATTTTCCGCTTATTTCCCTGCGTTTTACGGCTCTTTTATAAGCGGTATGCGCAATTCCGATACCGCTTCCCCCTGCCGGGTGTATACCCGCTTAGGATTGAGGGGGTCCGCGTTCCGCCGCCCCCGGTGGTAAAACACATAGTGATAGGTCCCCGGCGGAAGGGGCAGGTCGATGGAATACTGGCCAGGGGCTGTTTCAATAAGCTCATACATAAAAGGGTCCCAGCCGTTAAAATCGCCAGCCAGGGTGATAAGCTCGCCCGGCGGAGCGTTATAATGGAAGCGCACGGTTCCCGCCGCGTCTTCTTGGGGAACCGGCTTTTGGGCAAGTTCCGGCAACAGCACTAACGAACAGCGGATGCCGGAATTGCGGTTCACCCTGCTTGCGGGGTTAAGGGGATCAACGGTCCAAAGGCCCTCAATAATAAGCCGGTATTCCAGTTCCCGCATCCCCGGGGGTATGGTAACGGCGTGGAATAAAACGCCCGAATCCTGATAGGCCGGTTCTTTTTTCCGCTTGCTCCGGGGGATGTTTTCCGGTATGCCGCCGGCGCTTTGGGGGGCCATGAGTTTTTGAAACCAGTATATCCGGGAAAACCCCTCATGAGCAAAGGCGATCCCCACGCTCCGGTAGCTTGAGGGGGCGGTAAAGATAAGCCCGTCTTCAAATAATTCCGGGGCCGCCGGGGCTTTCAGCCCTAACAGGTGGTCTATAAATTGATAAGAATCTGTATCCAGCGCCTCGATATTGCCGATAATAAGGACAAGGAGCGCCGATGTTATGTACCGTTTCATACTGTTCTTTACTATTATCGGTTAATGTTCCAATATCTTAATTATGCCGTCATTAAAACAACTTGAAGCATTTAGAAAGTCATTTTTCACCCTGGGCAATGAGCCGGCGGTTCTGGCGGAGCAGCACATGATCCCGGAAGATTTTTCCTTACCCGGCGCGGAACCACCGGCGCCTCCCCCTCCCCGGCGGGAAGCCCCTGGGGGGAACGGACCCGTTAAACCGGAAGACCCGGAGCCGGCCCCCGCCGCCCTGGGGGATGATCTGGATTTTAGCGCCTTCCTCGATACTATCCCGGATGATCCCGCGCCGCCATCGAAGGACGCGGAGCCCCTTGCCGGACCGGACAAGGCGGAGGTTTTGGAGGATTTAGCTCAAGCCGGCGAACCCTCCCCGCTTTCCCCTGAAGGCGGGGAAGACGCGGGCGGAACGGGCGCGGATCCCTTGGAGCTGATGGATCATAATCAGATGATATCCCTGTTTTCAGAACCATCAGGCGCCCGCGGCCCGGCTGGTAAACCCTTTAGCTTTGATGATTCCATAAGCGCCAATATACTGCATGACAATGGGGACGGCCCGGATACGGGCCTGCCCGCGGATGAAGACCAGGCGGCTCCCGCCGAGGAGCTTGCCGGTGAGGACCCCGGTCCGCCGGACGCGGAAGATTCGCATGTTCCATCAGATTTGGCTATGCCGTCAAATGAAGACTTTGAGCTTGCGGACCGTCCTGGAACTCCGGAAGCGGCTTCGATCCCAAGGGATGCGGATGCCGCCTTTTCTGGCGATAACGCAAGCCCGGACTTTGACGGCCTTGCCCCGCCGGACGGCGGCGGCGGCGATTTTACGCTTTCGGACGCGGACTTCGATGTTCCTGAAGACCCCGCCAGCGCGATGGACGGCCTGAGCCCGCCTGACGCCGGTAATGACGGCTTTGATCTTCCTGATGATGATTTCGGTATTCCCGGCGAGCCGGTCGTTCCCGCTATAGATGGCCCCAGCGCGCCCGCGGCTGACGGGGATGATTTTACGCTTTCGGACGCGGACTTCGATGTTCCTGAAGACCCCTCAGGCGCGATGGACGGCCCCCGCGCGCCTGACGCCGGTGATGACGGCTTTGATCTTCCTGATGATGATTTCGGTATTCCCGGTGAGCCGGGCGTTCCCGCTATAGACGGCCTCAGCGCGCCCGCGGCTGACGGGGATGATTTTACGCTTTCGGACGCGGACTTCGATGTTCCTGAAGACTCCGCCAGCGTGATGGACGGCCCCCGCGCGTCTGACGCCGGTAATGACGGCTTTGATCTCCCCGATGATGATTTCGGCATTCCCGGTGAAACTCCGGCGTCCGAAGGGGATGTGTTCCCTCCAGACAATGACTTAGGCGGTCTAGCATCTCCGGGGGCGGGCGGCGAAGGGGAAATGCCGTTGGATACCTTTGAATCCTTTGATCTGGATGCGGGTAAAGGCGAAGGGAGCGCCGGAACTGGCAAGGAAAAACCAAGGGAAAGCGCCGGTTCCGCTGGCGGAGCGGCCCAGGATTTTGGTGATTTTTCCCTTGACGGCATTGACGGCTTTCTTGAAAAAACGCCGGCGGCGGGAGCCGCTGGTGTTTCCGCGCCGGCGGGCAGAACGCGGGCCGCCGCGTCCAAGGATGCGGAAGCGATAAACCTGACCAATGAAGAATTCGCCAAACTCCAGAACACGCTTTCATCTTATCCCCTGAACCTCCGGATTGCCTGTGAAGAATTGATAGTTGAACAGGCGGTAGCGCCTGAACTTATGTCGGCCCTGATCAAAAATCTGGTCAAGGGAGCGCCGCCGAAGGAAACCGCGGCCTTGGCGGGGAAGATCCTTGGGCGCGGCATCCCCATTCCACGGGGGTTTGAAAAGAAAACCGGCGAGGAACTGGAAGCCGAACAGTCCCGTTTGCCCTATATCTTTGTCCATCAATTCCTCCCGGCCCTGCGGATATTCCTGTTTGGGGCCGCCGTTGCGGCGTCTCTTTTCTATTTAACCTACCAGTTTGTTTACCAGCCCCTTTTCGCGGAGTCCCTATACAAACGGGGCTATGCGCTGATACCCGCTGGGGACTATGGACGGGCAAATGAGCGGTTCCAGGAAGCCTTCAACATACACCGGACCAAAAAATGGTTCTACCGCTATGCGGAAGCCTTTGCGGATCAGCCCCAGTATATCCTGGCGGAAGAAAAGTACGATCAGCTCCTCGCCGCCTATCCGCGGGATAAAAAAGGCGCCCTGGACTATGCGGCGCTGGAGACGGATCATATAAAAAACTATGCCAAGGCCGATAGGATCATACGGAACAATATTCTGGACTATGCGGTTGACGACCGGGAAGGACTAACTGCCCTGGGGGATATTAATATGGCCTGGGGCGAGGTTGCGCCGGAGCGGTATGAAAACGCCCGGGTAGCCTATGCCCGGCTGCTTGCCCGGTACGGCTGGAAAGACCCGGTTGTAGAGCGGATGCTGCGCTACTTTATCAGAACCGATAATTTGGGCGAGGTGCTTTCCCTCCAGCAGTACTTCAACAAGAAGGGGCGCGTAATCACCCCCGCTTCCCTGGCCGAGCTTGGGGGCTACCTCCTGGACAAGCGGCTGGAAGACCCCAAGGGGGTTCCCGACGCGCATGTTGAGCGCATTGAGGGTATCCGGGACATCCTGCTCAAGGCGGTTAATGCCGCGGAAGCCGAAGCGGTCAAGGCGTCCAAACGGGCAAAACGGCAGATCCCGCCCCCGCCGGAACCCTACTACCACCTTTCCCGGTATTACAACCACTATGGAAACAGCCGGGAAGAAACAGCCGCCTTGGAACGGGCGATACAAGTCTTTGACGAGACTTCACTGGAAACGCCCCGCCGGACCGCGTACCGTCTTGACACGGAACGGCGTTATGCCCGGCTCTTAACCAATAACCGGGAATTTACCACCGCGGGTGAGCATTTGGTTAAGGCAATCGGGATATATGAGGATGCCTTGAACCGGGACAGCCTCACCCCAAGCCCCGAATACGGCAGGCTCTATGCGGACCTGGGGGACTTGGAATACTTTACCCGGAACGGGGACATGGAAGCCGCCCTGGACTATTACCGGCGCTCAGAACAAAACGGCTGGGCCCCGCCGGAAATGCGCTACCGTATGGGTTTTGCCCACTATCATCTAGGCGCCTGGGACCAGGCCCTGGAGCGCTTCTTTGCCGCTTCTACTGAACTGTCCAACAACCGGAGGCTGCTCTACGCCATGGGAAACGCCGCCTATTTACAGGGGGACTATTTTGTGGCCCAGGGATATTACCGCAAGCTCCTGGAGATACTGAATCTTGATAGGGCCCGGTTTTCCGAACTGACCCCGAATGACCGGACGGATCACCAGGAATTAGCGGAACGGATCATGGCGGCCCGGAATAATATGGGGGTAACGCTGGACGCCTTGACAAACCGCACTGGGGATATGGGCTATCGTTCCGAAGCCCTGGGGATGTACGCCGAATCGATGCGGGCTTGGGATACCCTGACCCGGAATCCTAAAACCATGATCCGATCCGGCGCGGGGGAATTATCCGCCCCGGGGATCAGCCATGCGTACCTCAATTCCCAGAACACCCTCTATCCCAAAACAGGATACGATCCCCTTATCTACATGCGGATCGATAAGGATGTCCTTGAACCTTCAGCGTGGGAAGAATTGGTAGAAGGGCCGTTAGGATTATCCGGCTTGCTGGATTAGGGAAAGAAGGCGGGGTTTTTTAGCCCCCTGTCAATAAATTAAGAAAATAAGCGGGGGAGGTCGCGTACCCCTGGGGTACGACCCCTACGGGCGCTGCGTGGCAGCGCCCTACCCCCTCTGCGGGGGCTGCTAAAGCCGCTGGGCGGCTTTAGCTTGAGAGTTTGCGCTTTGCGCAAACTCTATCCGCCCAGGAGTTTTGCCTCCGGTAAAACTCCTATGTTT
>JAITHL010000131.1 GCA_031279975.1 Treponema sp.
GGGTGTTAATAGTGATGGGAATATCCGCCCCAAGCGCCGCGCCGCTTAAGGCGCCGTAGAGTTCCCTGAGTATCGCGGGATCGCTGAATATCCAAGAAAATACTCCGGCTTTGTATTGTTTATTGATCATTTCGATAAGTATAAGCGCCGGGAGAGCCCCTTGCAAATATCCATGTACCGTTAAAGGGGTCCGCGGATTGCGAACCATTGGTTCGGCACGGCTTTTCACGGACCAAAAACGCTACTCATCCGCGAAAAGCCGTGGGCCTGGTAAAGGGTCCGCGGATTAACACGGATATTCACGGATGAGCGCGGATTTTGTTACCGGAAATCAGTGGTAATCAGCGGAAATCAGCGCAATCCGCGGTTCTGGGAATAAGGGCCCACGGCTTTTCACGGATGAGAAGGATTTTGTTGCTGGAAATCCGTGGCAATCCGCGCAATCCGTGGGCCTTGTTAAAAAAATCGAATTAATCAGCCCTTCCCTGTTTAACGAGACGCAAGCAATGCTTCCTTTTTTTCCCGCTCTAGGTTTGCCGCGGTTCTGATCATAGCTTTTATAGGAAGAAATAGCTCTTCGGGCAGGATCAGGAGATCGTCGAGCACATCCCGCAGTTTTATATAGCCCGCTATGTTCACCGTATGCCGGGCTTCTGTGCCGGTTATCAAATATTCCACTGAAACGCCTAAGGCCAAAGCGATTTTTACGGCTATGTCCGCGGGGGGCATGGATTTTTGCGCTCCCAGGTACATATCCAAGGCCCGTTTTTTTATCCCCGCCCGGGCGGCCAATTCCTTTTGGCTCAGACCGGCGTAATCGATTTCAGAACGGAGCCGTTCAGAAAAATCCGACATGATTACCAGAAATAACATGATTGCGGGGGGGCCATACTTGACATATTATCGTAAGTACGCTATATTATTATTTAATGATGTAATTACGTCTATCAGATTTTTAGTTTTTTAAGGAGTTTCTTATGAAAAAGAGCGTACTTACGGTTGGCATGATGGGCCTGGCTTTGGTAGTTGGGTTGGCCCTCTTGGTTGGTTGCCCCAAAGACGGCGACGATGACGGCGGCGGCGGCGGCAATAACAATGGCGGCGGCGGCTTGTCCTCATTGGAGGGGATTTGGATTAATGCTAGTGATGTTGGGATTAAGTTTGAGGGAACGGTGGTGTCCACCAGCACCGCGCCTCAGGCGGGGCAGAGCCGCAATTGGCAGCCCAAAGGAACCTTTCAGTGGGCTCCTACAGCGGGCACGACGGTAGGGCAGCTTATTGTAACGCCGACTAATAGTGCCTCCGAAGCCGCTTACACGGTATCCTACAATGCCACAACCAAGCAGATTACGCTTTCAGGCGGGGGCGGTACTCTGACTGCGGGTACCTATACAAAGCAGTAACAAAAACCTTTCTGCCTTGCGGGGGGCTTGGCCCCCCGTTTTTTATAGCTATACTTACCCTATGTATACCAAGACCTGTTCCCTGCTGGTTTTTTTCCTGTGTTCCCTTTCCCCCGGCGGGACCCTTTGCGCCGAAGCCCCGGCGGGCCGGCCCTTCATCTGCCCCTTGCTGGATATGTATGAAACCGCCCTTTCCGGGGTCCTGCGCTGGCGGCCTGATTGGCCGGCGGACCTGCCGCCCGACGCCTTTCAACTCCCGGAAACTACGGTGTCCGCCATTGCGCTGCGCTTTCCCCCGGGCGGGGAATTGATACTCCGGCGGAACAGCCAAGGCATATTGACCGAATTTCCCCTGTTGCTGGGAGACTCGTTCTATGGCGTTGCCATACGTCTAAGCCCTGGGGGGGCCGTCCAGGGCTTTAGGGTTGCAGCCGAAGAACCCTGGCATATAACATTGTTCAGCCCCGCCGCGGCCCCCGGCCTCCCCCAGTCGGCCTGGGTAAGCGATGGGGCCGCCGTCCATGTCGCGCGGTTTTTCTATGCCAGTTCCCAGGCATGGGAAGTCTGGCATGACGAGCGGGGGGCTGTGCTGGGAACCTATACCTATTGCCGTAGCGGTTCGGACGGCAAAGCCCGGCTTGCGGCCCTGCAAGACGGGGATGGAACGCCCCGGGAAGCCTATTACTATGACGCCTGGGGCAATGTGTCCGCCGTCAGCTCCAGCCGGGGCGAGTTTTCCGCCCTCTATGTCCAGCAGGGGCGGCCCCGGTACTGGACCCGGCAATTACCGGCCCCGCTTGCCGGGGCGGGGGAACAGCCGGAGGTCCTGGAAACGGCGCCCCGGCTGGAGCGGTATGCCCTGCAATGGGATGAGGGGGCCTTTTTAAGGCGGATGACCGGCCCCGGCGGCGCTGAGGGGGGCGAGGGCCGGGACTATACCTACCGCCTGGATATGCGGGAGAACTGGATGGAACGGCGGGAGCGTTCTGGGAAGGGAAGCGCCCCTTCCGGGGGGCGTATTACGCGCTTGATTGGGTATCAGGATGAAACGAGAGACGCCATGGCGCTTGGCGGGGGGCGGTAAGTATGGGCGGCGCAGCCGATTGGCGGAACGTTACCTATGAGGAAACGCTGGAGGAAGAACTCCGCGCTATTAGCAGGCGGCGGGAAGCGGACCGCTCGTGTACGGTGGCGGACCTTGAGGGGGTCTTGGCCAACCTCTATCAGGTGGAAGGCGCCGATTGGGGAGGCCGGGGGGAAGTCCAGGAGGCGGCGCTTTCCGCCACGATAGCGGCCTATGAGCTGGCCATAGCCCAATGGAAGGCGGAGCCCTCCCCGCATGGCCAGCAAGAAAAGGGGTGAGCTTGTTACCTTGGGGGGCATCCGTTGTTTTATGAACAGCCATGTTAATCAATGCCGGGTTTCCCAGCGGTGATCCCCAGTATGTCCCGGATGATTGCATTGGATTGATCTGGGCCCTCAAAACCCCGCGTTTGCGGGGTCTTACCATCCTCATTCCCTTTTTAGCGCGCCCCGGGGTTACTCCTTTCCCCGGGGCTTTTTATAGTATATATTCAAATACAGGGGGAAATAAAAAACCTTGAGGAGTTTGCTATGGAATGGCGCGCAAGCCATATATTGGTAAAAGAACGGTCTTTGGCGGAAGACCTGCTTAAACGGATTAAACAGGGAGTTTCTTTTGAAGCCCTGGCGAGGGAGTTTTCAACCTGCCCCTCCAAATCCTCCGGGGGCGATCTGGGCTGGTTTGGGCCGGGGAAAATGGTTCCGGCCTTTGAATCGGCGATAAAAGGCCTTTCCGCCGGTTCTCTGGGCGGCGTGGTCCAAACCCAGTTTGGATACCATATCATTAAGTGCACCGGAAAACGGGATTAACAAGCGTTAAGTAAAAAACCGCCCGCAACCGGGGGGGCCGGGGGGCCGCAGGCCCCCCGGCGGGGGCGTTGCGGGGGCGGAGCCCCCGCAGAGGGGGCAGCCCCCGGCCGTGCGCGGGCGCGGGGGAGCCATACCCCGCAAGAGTGTAAGCGGCAGAGGTAGTAATGCCGGGAAAGCAGCTTGATTATAAGTCAATAATTGGCCTTGATTCAGAACTCAACCGAATTCAAGATGTGGATTTACTGTTGGAACGTATTCTTTTGGAAGCCCGCAAGGTGGTCCATGCGGACGCCGGCTCTATCTATGTGAAGGAAACCATCAAAGTAAAGGGGGAAGCCCTGGACCGGCTGGCCATCCGCTATGCCCAAAACGATACCCTACAGGCGCGGCTTCCATCGGGGAATAAACTGCCCTTTTCCACGTTTTCGGTTCCCATTAATGAAAAAGGCCAGTCCGGGTATTGCGCCTTAACAAAGAAATTGCTGAATGTGCCGGATGTATACAATATTCCGCCGGATGTTCCCTATTCCTATAGCGACGCCTACGATAAAATGTCAGGGTATAAGACCGTTTCCGCCCTGACCTTCCCCCTCGTTACCGCGGACGACCAGCTTTTAGGGGTCATCCAAATGCTCAACGCCAAGGATGAAAAGGGCCATACGGTTCCCTTTACCCAGGAGGATGAGTTTGTTATTACCCATTTTGCCACGAACGCCACGATAGCCCTCCAGCGGGCCTATATAAACCGGGCCATGATACTACGGATGATAAAAATGGCGGAGCTTCGGGACCCCAAGGAAACCGGAACCCATGTAAACCGGGTCGCGGGTTACGCGGTGGAAATATATGACCGTTGGGCCTTCCGCCATGGGATTCCAGAGAAGGAACGGGACCGTTTCAAGGATGATTTTAAGATAGCCTCCATGCTCCATGATGTGGGCAAGGTGGCTATCTCGGATATCATCCTGAAGAAGCCATCCCGGTTTACCCCGGAAGAATTTCTGATTATGCAGCACCATACCCTCTACGGGGCCGGCCTGTTTGACGACCTCCAGTCTTCCCTTGAACGGCTGGCCCGGGACATTGCCCTGACCCACCATGAAAACTGGGACGGCACGGGGTATCCGGGCTGGGTGGATCAGGTTACCCAGAGGCCGTTGAAAACCGCTATGGACGGAAAGGCCCTGGGGAGAAAGGGGGAAGAGATTCCCCTGGTTGGCCGGATCGTCGCCATAGCGGATGTATACGACGCCCTCTGTTCCAAACGGGTGTATAAAGAGCCCTGGACCGAGGATCAGGTATTGGAGGAATTACAGCATCTGGCGGGCGTTAAATTCGATCCTGAATTAATGGAGATTTTTTTTGAAATATATCCGAGCCTTAAGGAAATTCAAAAACGCTACCCGGAAACCTCCTGATGCGGCGCTGATTAAATCTCATCGCGGACCATAGTCCGGAATCCTGGCTGCTTACCCAGGGCCAGCGCATATAAACTTTTGGGCGCATTTTTGTTCCGCAAAAACCGCGCTTTCCGCTTCAATCGCTTGCACGGGACGGGGGCGCCGCCCCCGGAACCCCCGCTGGGAGGCCGAAAGCCCCCCCAGACCCCCCATAAAAAATTTATATGCGCTGGTCCTGGCTGCTTACCCCTATTTGCGCAATGAAATGAACAAATAGAGGGGCGGCGTTGCGTAATGGGGCATTAAAGGGGTCCACGGATCAATACGGATGGTAAGAGCATATAATCAGTGGTAATCCGCGGGCCTTGTTAAAAATTCCAGACCAATCAGCGCTTCCCTAGGGCCGCCGTTGCTTATTGGTCCAGCCGGGTAAGGAGCCGGTCAAGGCTGTCCGCAAAGGATTTGAGTTCCCGTTTTCCATAGACAGCGTTTCGTTGTAAGGCAAGGCCGTTTTCCGCGAGGCCCACCGTAAAATTCCGGAGGGACAGCCGTTCCCGTATATTTTCCAGGGTATAGAGCCGCCCCCTATCATCAAGCACATGCACGGAGGCCGCCACCAGTCGGGAGGCCAGGGGTATATCACGGGTGATCGCCATATCCCCAGGCACGGCTAAGGCCATGATGCGATCATCCGCCGAGCCCTCCCCCGGCGGGCAGAGTTCCATGGCTATGCCCCGGCCGCTAATGTCCGGGATGGGCCTATTGGCCGCAAAGACGGCCCGCAACCCCCTGCGGATGGCCGCGCGGATGATGAGGCCCCGGGCGGGTTTTGGGCAGGAGTCGGCGTCCACCAGGATTTTCATGGGGCCGTTAAGCCGGTTTCGGCTATATAGAGCGTATAGCTGCCGCTACAGCGGACTTCTTCCGCCTTTTCTCCCGGGGCGATAAAGGCGCTTTCCCCCTTTACCAGGGCCAGCCGTTCCGTTCCCTGGGAAAGTATTACGCGCCCCTGGATGAGCAGGACTATCGCCGGCCCCGTAAGATGGAGCGGGGCGGTTCCTCCCTGGTTTTCCAGGACCCCAAGGGAAAATTCCCGGCATACCGAAGGGAAACGGGCAAAGGAGCCGCCCTCCGGCGTTTCCGCTTTGAGTATTTTGGGAAGGAAGGGGGTAAAATTCACAATTTTGAGCAGCTCCTGGATATCCACCTGTTTGGCGGTAAGCCCCCCCCGCAATACGTTGTCGGAATTTGCCATCACTTCCACCCCAAATCCTTCTAAATAGGCGTGGAGTACCCCGGGGGGAAGAAACAGGGCTTCCCCTGGAGCAAGGTTGAGCAGATGCAGGTAGAAGGGAGCGATGGCCGCGGGGTCCTTGGGGTAGAGTCCGGCCAGATAGGCGGCGGTCCGCCACTCGGCGGCGAATGCGGGATGGCGCTTTGCAAGTTCCGGCCCGTGTTGGCGGGTATAGGCGCAGAGGAGGCTCCGGGTTTCTTCAGGGAATTCCTCCAGGGCGGCAAAGAAGTCCCGCAGGGTGGGGGCCGCCGTGAGTCCTGATAAAGCGACGGCCAAGGGCTTGGGTAATCCCTCCGTTCCGGGCCGGCTAAAACGGTCCAGAATCTCCCGTACTGCCGCAAGGCTCCGGAAACCGCACAGCGCCCGGAAGGGCGCTAAGGCGCAGAGCAGTTCCGGTTTGTGATTCGGGTCCCGGTAATTCCGGTTCGCCGACCCAGGGGGTATGCCGGCCTGGTTTTCCCGTTCCCAGCCAAGCCGGGCTTGGCGTAAATCGGGGTGGGCCTGTATGGAAAGCGGTTGAGCCGGGGCGATACATTTTAAGAGAAAGGGCAGCGTTTCAAAGGCCTCCGCCCCATGAGGCCCAAGATAAAAACGGGGATTTTGCTGAATCAGATGCCCTAAAAAAGGCAAGGCCCCGTCAAGCTCCGCTTGAGAAGGGCCTTCGGGATGCGTCCCCATCCACAGTTCGGCCCAGGGTTCCCCGGCGGGATTCGCCGCTCCTACGAGCCGGGGTATCCACGCCGGAGAACCCCAGGCATATTTTTTTATGGTGGTATGTAATTTTAAAAGGCGGTTCATTGGTTTCCCCTATGGCCGGCCCGTTATTTCCGCCTGTCCAGGGCTTCATCAATCCGGGTTATCAGGTCCAAGGTAAGCCGTTCCGCCTCCTTTGATTCGGGGGTTTCCCGGTGCATGGTCATTTTTTGAATTTCATCACAGAGCAAAAAACCCGTAACCATCGCTACTTTGAGGGGGTCCGTAAGGCCGGTATTTTTCCGGGTATTTTCGATATTGATCCGGTACCGGTTTAAGATGCTTTCCAGATAGGTGGAATCTTCATCGGCGATTAAGTAAAAAGAAGTCCCCAACAAATCAATGCGAAGGTTGCTTTTGGGCACGTCATTCCTCAAAAAATGTCCAATTCCTTGGTATCAGCAGTGCCGGCGGCGTCTTGTCCGCCGTTGCCGGCGGGATAGGGGGGAACCGGGTTTTCCGCCCCATAGGGCGCCCCTTCTTCCGGCGCGGTTTCGCCTGTTTCCGCTGGCGCGCCGGATGCCTCCCCGCCGGTTCCCGCCGGTTCCTGGGGCTGGGGCTGGGGCTGGGGCTGGGGCTGGGGCGCCTCCGGGCCGCGCTCCGCTTGCGCGGCAGTCCGCGGCTCCGGGGCCAGGGCTTCCTCTTGAACCGCCGGTGAAGGCGGGCTGTTTTCTATGGTAACTTCAAACTGATTAAGCCTATCCAAGGCGGAAACAATGCCTTCCTCAATGCGGCCCTGTTCTTCCTGAAAGCTATGCAGAAGCGTCTCAAGCTCGTCATTCCGCTTTTGAATAACCTCCATTTTTTCTTTTAGCTGGATATTTTCTTCGGTTATCTGATCAACAATAGCGATTGCCTTGGCAATCTTTGTTTCAAGCAGCCGTATCTGTTCAAGGGTTACCATAGTTAGACTCCTAACGCTGTTTTTGCTTGGGCTACCACCGCCTTAAAGGCGCCGGTATCTTCAATCGCTAAATTAGCCAGGGATTTCCGGTTAATGGCAAGCCCCGCCAGGGCGAGGCCCGCGGTCAACCGGGAATAGTTTATTCCCTCAGCCCGGCACGCCGCGTTAATCCGGACTATCCAAAGACGCCGGAAATCCGCTTTCCTATCCCTTCTATCCCGGTAGGCATAGAACAGGCCCTTGGTTACCGCGTCCTTGGCGGCCTTATAGTTAGAATGGCGGCGGCCCCAGTACCCCTTTGCCTGTTTGAGTATCTTTTTGCGATGGTTCTTTCGTCTTAACCCATCAACTGCTCTCGGCATATAAACTCCTTGTTTTCCGCGCTTGCTGCCGCCGGTTTATCCGTAGGGTAGCAGCCGCTTTTTAATCTCCCGGACATTATCCGGCGATAAGATTCCGGCATGGCGGAGCTTCCGCTTCCGCTTACTGGACTTTTTGGTGAGAATATGGCGGAGGTTCTGCTTTTTGTACTTTACCTTCCCCGTTCCAGTAAAAGAATACCGTTTGGCGGCGCTCTTTTTCGTTTTCATTTTCGGCATAACCAACCCCCTACTTCTTAGACTTGGGGCTTAAAACCATGGACATAAAACGGCCCTCCATTGAAGGCGCTTTTTCCATAATATATTCCCCTTCAATACGCTTTAATACATCCTTGAGGACATCTAAACCAAGTTCGGTGTGGGCAAGCTCCCGCCCGCGGAAACGGACCGTTACCTTTACCTTATTGCCTTCGCCAAGGAAATCCCGGACATGCTTTGATTTGAAATCCAGATCATGGTCGTCAATTTTAGGCTGCATCCGGATTTCTTTTAATTTAAGCAATTTTTGTTTCTTTTTTGAATCCCGGACCTTTTTTTCATTTTCAAACCGGTATTTCCCGTAGTCCATTATCTTGACTACCGGCGGAACCGCCTGAGGCGCGACTTCCACAAGGTCCAGTCCTTGTTCCCGGGCTATTGCGAGCGCTTCCGGGGTTGGCATTACCAGCTGTTCGCCCTCGTCCCGGATTAACCGTACTTCCCGCACCCGAATTTGTTCGTTTATCCGTAAATCCTTATCCGCCAACTGACCTCCTTGTTGGGTCTCCCTCTTGGAAACCAAAGTTTCCCCCAAGGCGCGGGGCTGAAACTTCGGTATAACTATACCAAAAACAGGATAATCTGTCCAGTAGAGGAAAAATCTTGTGTCAAGCCCCCGCCTTATGCTAGGGTAGGGTATGCTGTTTTTTTGTTTCCTTTGGATTCCCCTCTTTGCGTTCTTTTGGCTTGCGTTTATTCCCGGAAAGCGCCGGGGCGTTTGGAGGGTCTGGGCGCTCTTAGGCGGGAGCGCCGCCGCCCTTATGCGGTATTATAACGGCCCCCTGGTGGGCGCCGAAGGCTTGGGGGCCGCCCGGTGGGTAAGCGCCCTGGTAGATTGGGTGGGTCTCCCGCCGGGGCTGCCCTTGCTGGTATTCGCCCTGTGTTCGGCCTTCCATATCCTCTCCGGCGCTGAGGATATAACCCTGTTTGCGCTGTTATGGCTTATCCCAGAGGGTTTTTTATTCGCCGTAAACCGGCATATTCTGAACGAGCCCTCCCAGCTTATAGCGGCCCCCCTTTTGTGGACCGCCATTGCCGTGGGGGTTCCTTCCTTTACGCGGCGCATCCCTTCCTATCCCCCGTGGGCGGGGATAGGGGCGGTTGCGGGCAGCTTCCTGTATTGCTTTTTAGCGGTTACGGCTTATTGGGCTTTTTTTATCCAGTATACCCTCTTAGGGTACGGCCTCTTAGGGCTTACCATGGCCGTCTTCCTTGCCGCGCTTTTGCGGACCCGGAAAATACGCCGCCGCCAAAGCCTGGGTTGGGCGGCATAAGGCCGCGCCGCGGTCTTGAGGGCAAGGCTGATTAGCGGCCCTAATCAAAAGGGGCCGCGGATTTTTACCGGTTGCCGGGGCGTATAATCCGTGGATTGTATGAAAAAGCCCGCAAAGACGCGCCCTTCCCAGCGGCTTGCGGCTTATGCGCGTCCGGCGGAGCCCAGGACGTGTATGTTTTTATGGGCGTACATTTTTTTCAGTTCATCCCGGGCGGGGCCCAGGTACTTCCGGGGATCAAATTCACCAGGGTTTTCCGCAAAGACCTTGCGGATGAGGGCGGTCATGGCAAGCCGTCCGTCGGAATCGATATTGATCTTGCAGACCGCGCTCTTGGCGGCCCTGCGGAGCTGTTCCTCCGGGATGCCCACCGAATCCTTGAGTTTGCCGCCGTACTGTTCAATGAGTTTGACGTATTCAACCGGCACGGAGGAAGAACCGTGGAGCACAATAGGAAAGTTTGGAATGCGTTTTTCAATCTCTTCCAGAATATCAAACCGCAGCGGCGGGGGAATGAGTATGCCCTTCGCGTCCCGCGTACACTGTTCGGGCTTAAATTTAGTCCGGCCGTGGCTGGTTCCAATGGATATGGCCAGGGAATCGACGCCGGTTTTTTTGACAAAGTCCTCTACCTCCGCGGGCTGGGTGTAGTTGCTCCGCTCGGCGGCCACATCATCCTCAACGCCGGCCAGCACCCCCAGCTCTCCCTCCACGGAGACATAATCCTTGCGGGAATGGGCAAATTCGCAGACCTTTTTGGTTAAAGCCGCGTTTTCATCGTAGGGAAAATGGGAGCCGTCAATCATAACAGAGGAAAATCCCGTTTCAATGCAGTCTTTACAGAGTTCAAAACTATCCCCGTGATCCAGATGGAGTACAATGGGGATATCATAGCCCAGTTCATGGGCATACTCCACCGCGCCCCGGGCCATGTTCTTTAACAAATTCTGATTGGCGTATTTCCGGGCCCCTGAAGAAACCTGGAGTATTACCGGGGACTTGGTCTCCACGCAAGCCTGGATAATAGCCTGCAATTGTTCCAGATTATTAAAATTATAGGCCGGCAGGGCATAGCCGCCGCTCACCGCTTTTTTAAACAACCCTACCGTATTTACCAAACCTAATTCGGTATAACTAACCATACAGCACTCCTTCAGTACATTTGTCATCTATAGTAGTGGATGAACCGGCCTTGGTCAAGAACAGAACCCCGGGGCGGTACGCGCCGGTCCTGGGGAGCTTGACATTTTGGCCGAACCGTTTCCTAATCACTAGGGAACCGCTGATTAAATAGACTTCGGACCTTCGGTCCAGATTCTCAATTGAATTATTCAGCGCTTCCCTAGGAAGGCGGCGGGACATGGGGCGGGCTCGTTTTTTCAAATGGATCATTTTTTCTTCTATTATATTCACCGTTTTTCTTGCCGGGGCATTGGTCTTTTACCGCCGCCCGCCGGTTTTAATGGTATCGGACGCCTTGTTTGATCAGCTCTATGGGATGCCCCGGATACGGAAAGCCCGGCTGCTCAATTCCCTCCGCTTGTTCCGCAGGGTTAAGACCGTTCAGGTTTCAGATACCGCTGGAGCGGATGTGATCCTCTTTGCGGTGGAAGAAGCGTCCGGCGCGCCCTATTGCGCGGCCTTCCCCTACCGGTATATTGAGGCGGCGGCCCAGTACAGCCGGAAATTTCCTGAAACGCCGGTCCTCCTCCTCGCCGGCAGGGAGCGGCCTTCGCCGGAGGGCGCGGCGCTCCGGTACTTTGGAACCGAATCCAAGACGGATTTTTACCGGGCCGGCAGGTGCGCCGCCCTTTTTGCGGAAGGGGCGGAGGGGCGGATGGAAGGGGAGATCGTTTGTTTTCAGGATGAACCGGTTCCGGGGGATGATTGGGATGCCTTTACCCAGGGTCTCCGGGATCAGGGGTACGCCCAAACCCCGGTTTATATGAACAGCCAATCCGATTACCTGCCTTCGGAGCAAACCGCCTGCGCGGTCATTACCTCAGGTTCGCCGAAATTTTTGGAAGGAGCCTCGGATATTCCGGTCATCCTTTTTTCCTGGGCGGACCCGGACAGCGCCCCCAGGAGGATAAAACTGATCTTCGATGATTCCCCCTGGGCGCAGCTCTTCCCGGCGCTCCAGCGGGGCTTATCCGCGGGCGCCGCGGCGGACGCCCCTTCCCAGGTTCTGGTACTGGCGGAACGGATACCCCAAAAGGACCGGGTGAAAAAAATAAAAGACGCGGCCCTGGCAAAACCGCTTGATTTGCGGGGGGCCTTAAAATAAAAATATTTGTATGAAAAGCCTTCAATGGGTTTGACAAAGGTTCGATAAAGAAATATAATCTGAATTGACCTATTTCCTAAGGTAGAGAAAAAGGAGTAAAGGATGAAACATGGTAGTTTCAAAGCAGTTTGTTTAATTTTCATGGCATCTGTCGCGGTAGCTTCGGTCTTTAGCGATGAGAACACCGTCAGTCTTGAATCCGTTATTTTAGAGGCTTTTAACGGCGACTCTGAGTATGAATGGAGAGTAGCTGCCAGCAAATTTGCCACCAAAAATGACGAGGAAACATTCCCAAAATTGTCGTATGTTTCCGCATGGCCGGTAGCTCTTTTCGGCTACAGCCCCAGTGAGGAACAGCAGAGTCTGGGCATTTGGGGCCGGTTTGATCGCCGGGGGTATAACTGGGTAGACATATACCCGGTAGCTTCGGGAGGGGAAGATGATGCGGCGCCCGCTGAAATTCCAATTCCCGGAAGAGTGAAATTCCTGGATCTATGGGTATGGGGTTCAAATTTAAACTATTATGTTGAAGCCTATGTCCGTGATTATCAGGGCGTTCCTCATATTATTAATTTGGGGAATATCGCGTATACCGGCTGGAAGAACCTGCGGGCGGCTGTTCCTGCCAGAATACCCCAGGCGAAAAGAGTGCTTCCCCATTTGGCCTCTTTGAAATTTGTTAAATTCCGCATTTGGACCCAGCCGAATGAGCCGGTGGGAGATTTCTATGTGTATATAGACCAGTTTAAGGTTCTCAGCGATACCTTTGAGTCTCTATACGATGGGAATGATCTGGCAAACCCGGAAAAAGTTCAAGAACTTTGGAATAATCAATAAGGAGAGGACCATACATGAAACGATATAGTATTTTGGTTTTGTTCATTGTAAGCGCCGGATGCATCTTTGCGCAGGATGTCGGGGATCCGAATGCGGAACAGATTGGGATTGACGCGGCTCAACAGCAGTTAAAGGAAGTCTCCATAGATAAATTCGAACATGACGGGTTCTGGCGGTCTACCATATCCAGCGACGCGGGATATACGGTCGCCCGGTTGTTTGAAGGGGGTCCGGCTGGCAAGGTTCCCCTTGAAGACGAAGCGGATTTGAATATCCCGGACAACTACGTTTTGGGTACCCGGGTTGACTTCCTCCACCGGGGACATGTCAGCTTCAATCTGTTGCCCCTGCGGCCTATTCCGATTGAGGGTATTACCAAGACCATATCGGTTTGGGCGGTGGGCCGTAATTTTAACCATTCTATAAACGTCCTCATTGAGGATTTCTTTGGCCGGAAATTTGAGCTCTATATGGGGAAGTTGAATTTTCAGGGCTGGAAGCGCCTAACAGTGGCGGTGCCTCCGCAAGCCGAAGACGGCAAGAATGGGATAGTCCAGCGGAATTATTATTATAACAACCAGATGGGTATCAAGATACTTGGTTTCCGGATCGATTGTGACCCCTCCGAAGCCATAGGGAGTTACTATGTCTATCTTGATGATCTTCGCGCGGTTACGGATCTGTTCGCGGAAAACAGCCGGGACCCGGATGATATGGTAGATTCATGGTAGAACATACCCGCCCGTAAGTTTTAGGGGCGCCGCTAAAAGCCTGGTGGTTTTTAGCGGCGCCCGTTGTTTTTTTGATACACCCAGGCGTTTTTGGCTTTGCCGATCCGTGTAACCGCCTTGAGTATGGTGAGTACATAGAGGGTTTTTCGGGCTATGGACGCCGGGATACCGGCCTTGCCGCTTAAATCTTTAACCGTAAATTCCTCATCCCTTTGAAAGGGAACAAAGCGGTCATAGGCGTCAATGCCCTTGAGCGGAATGGATTGATGGTATTGTTCCACCAATTTATCCCCTATACTAACCCCTTTCCGCCGCCATGACCCTTTGCCATCCTGAATCCGGCGCTCTAGCATATCCACCAGGGCCAGCTCAATGGTTAGGCTGGGGATGAGCGGGAACTGGGGCGTATATATCAGGGAATTAAAAAGGTCCCAGGCCGTGCCTTTCCGGGGGCTTTGCCGCTGCCATACCACCCCTCCCTGGGGGCTGTAGAGTTTAATTTTCTTCCGTATAATAATGGGGTGGATAATCCTTACCGCAAACCGCTCGGCCAAGGCGGGTATTTTTTTCTTGAGGCAGCCGAAATTGCCGGTTTGAACCTCAATGATCTCCCCCGACCCGGTAATCCCGTCGCAAACATACCCGTCAACATGCTGTTCGGTCTGTTCCATCCCCCCGGAATAGTGGAATTTTAAGGCCCTGTGCAGGCTGCTTTCCCGTTCCATGCCTAGGCTGTTCCCCGCGCGGGCGGGCCGGTATAGGGGAGCAGTTCTTCGGCGCCCATGAGCTCTAAATAATGATAGGCGGCGCTCCCCCCCTTGGACTCAGCTACCCGTATCCGGGAGACCCTGAAGGCGATCATGCGATGGGTTGGTAAGGGGGGGATCAGTTCCCGCCCGTTGATATCCACCAGCATATTGACCGCAAGCCGTCCCGCTATGGCCTGCACATCCCCTTCGGGAAACACGATATAGTACTCTTGGGTGAACATGGCATAAGCATAGTCCTCCGCAAAGGCTTATACAAGAACCAGGGCCCGCGCGCCCTATATTTCTGTTTAGTTCTATATCCCTGTGTAGTATGGGGAAAAAAATCTTGTTGTTTTTCCGGCCTTTCTTAATTTCTTCACATTGACTTAGGAATGAACTTAGGCAAAAATACATTGATTGGGAAGCATCGGGGAATTATAGGAAAAATGCTGGTAACAAGCAGGGCGCCGCTCAGGTCCGCGGTTTTTGCCCATGAACCCTTATATACTCAAGGCCGGGCTGGTACGGCCTCCCCCTGGGGGGGAGGGTTGCCTTCCGCGCCGCCCTTCGGGAAACCGCCGGCCCCGCGGCTGCTTGGCCGCAATCGGGAAGAAGATGGAAGCCCTGCATACTCCGGTATTGCTGGACGCGGTCATGCAGTACCTCGCGCCGTATAACGGGGAGGGGCTTATGGTAGACGCTACCCTAGGGGAAGGCGGCCATGCCTATGCCTTTTTAAACCGCTTCCCCGGCCTCCGTTTGATCGGTATTGACGCGGACCGGGATATCCAGGCGCGGGCCCGGGAACGGTTGAGGGAATTTGAGGATAGGGCGCAATGGCGCGTGGGATGGTCTCAGGATTTTTTTAGCGCCTATCCCCAGGACGCGGAACGCCCGGACAGGATACTGATCGATTTGGGGATCAGCCTATACCACTATGAGCAATCGGGCCGGGGATTCAGTTTTAGAAAGGATGAATATCTGGATATGCGTATCGATACCTGCCGGGGAACCAGCGTTGCGGAACTGCTGGCCCGGATTTCCGAGCGGGAGCTGGCGGATATGCTCTACCAGAACGGGGAGGAGCGGTACTCCCGGCGTATTGCCCGGGGCATTGTCAGGGCCCGATCCCGGGGGGCTATAGGGAGTTCCGCCGGCCTTGCGGCGGTTGTGGAACTATCGGTTCCCCCGAAATACCGGCATGGGCCGACGCATCCCGCTACCCGGACTTTTCAAGCCCTGCGGATTGCCGTTAATGGGGAATTAATCCAGCTCCGGGCGTTGCTGGAAAACGCCCTTGGGGTTTTGAAAGCCGGGGGGCGCATGGGGGTTATATCATTTCACTCCCTGGAAGACCGGATTGTCAAAAATTTCTTTCGAGAACAGTGCCGGGGCTTTTCCGCGCTTTCCGGGGAACCGATAGGGAAGGACGGGCCTGTTCCGGTTATGCGGCTGGTAAACCGGAAGCCGGTAACGCCCTCCGCGGCTGAGGCGCGGAACAACCCGCCTTCCCGGAGCGCCAAACTTCGGGTGGCTGAAAAAGTATTGGATGGGGGATACGGATGAAAACGGCAATGCTCTTGTATTTTTTTTCCTTAACCATACCCGTATTTTTGGGTATTGCGGCCTGGCAGTCCAACCGGTTTTCAGAACTGGAATGGGAAATTGCCCAATTGGAACGTTCCCAGGAAGAATGGGTGGAAAGCAATAAACGGCTTATCGCGGGCATTGCCGTTCTCTCATCCTCTGAGCGGATAGCATACATTGCGAAACATGATTTAGGGCTGATCAAGAAACGCCCCGAGGAGGTTTTGCAGATACGGATTGAGGGGGGGCGGAAAAACGATGGCTAACGCGCCCGGGGCGCCGCTTATGACCTTTCATGCCTTGGCCCAAGCCGTCAAGGGGGAGTGTATCTCCCGGTCCGGGCCGGCGGACGGGGGCTTTGACTCGGTCGCGCTTGATTCCCGCTCCCTCCGACCGGGCGCCCTCTTTGTCGCCCTTCCGGGCAGTACGCAAGACGGCCACCGGTATGTGGAAGCCGCCTTTAAGTCCGGCGCCGCGGGGGCCATGGTCGCCCGGTCCCAACTGGAAGATCCCGGATTAGGGCTGCGTAAGCAGCCGGGGGTCTTGGTGGCGGTGGAAGATACCCTGCGGGGGCTACAGGACGCGGCCCGATGCTATTTGGATCGCTTTCCCCATCTGCTACGCATCGGCATTACCGGATCATCGGGAAAGACGACGACCAAGGAGATAGCCGCCGCCATGATAGGCCAGGAAAAACAGGTGGTGATGAATCCGGGGAATCTCAATTCAGAGACCGGTTTGCCCCTAGCGGTATTCGCGGTCCGGGATTGCCATGAGGTAGGGATATTTGAAATGGGGATGAACCGGAAAGGGGAGATTGAGGAGCTTGCCCGGGTTTTAAAACCCCAAATCGCCCTTATAACAAACATTGGGACCGCCCATATCGGAAAGATCGGAAGCCGGTTGGCTATACTTTATGAAAAAAGGAGGATATTTTCTCAATTTACCGGAATCGAAACGGCTTTGCTGCCCCGGGACAACGCGGACGGGGAGCTTTTAGCCCAGGGTATTCGGGGAAACATAGGTTTTTACGGCCCTGACAGCCTTGAGGAATTAGGAGCCATTGCGGAGAAAGGATTGGATGGTACCGATATAATCTGGGGAGGGATTTCGGTATCCTTCGGCCTTCCGGGACGGCATAATGTAAAGAACGCCTTAGCGGCGGCGGCAATCGCCAAGGCCGTTCCGGTGGGGCCGGATGCAATCCGCGCCGGCCTGGGGGCGGTTAAACCGCTTTTTGGCCGGGGGGAGATAATCCGGGGAGCGCTTCAAGGAAGGCGCTGGTATGCCAAGGACGGCGCCCCCGCTTCCCCGCAGCCGGTTACGGTAATTCGGGATTGCTATAACGCGAATCCCGAATCTATGGAAGAAGCCCTTGCGTTCTGCGACGCCCTTGAGTGGCCCGGACGGCGCGTGTATGTTATTGGGGCGATGGGGGAACTGGGGCCGGCTTCCCCCGGGGCCCATAAAAAACTTGGCGCCGCCTTAGCCGCGTCCCGGGCGGACCGGGTCTTCCTCTACGGACCGGAGGCCAAAAGCGCTGCGGGGCAGGGCCGAAAGGTTCCCTTCGTTTATACCGATACTATGAGTGATCTCTCCGCGGAGCTGGGGGCCTATATCCGTCCGGGGGATCTGGTGTTGCTGAAGGGGTCCCGGGGATGCGCCTTGGAACGGGCCCTGGAAGGGATCTTCCTTGAGTATAAGGCCCGCGAATGATGCGGGCGCCTCATAAAGGTAAAAATAACAGACGGCGGCGGTGGAAGGAGTTAGGTAGGTGTTTTTAGAATTTATATATCCCCTGGTGAAATATTTCCCCCCCCTCAATGTATTCCGCTACCTCACCTTCCGGGGGGCCTATGCGGCCTTAACCGCCTTGCTCTTCTGTTTTTTATTCGGCCCCCGGATCATTGAGGCCCTCCGGCGGCTTAAGGTGGGGCAGTCAATCCGCGGCGACGGCCCGGAGACCCATTTGAAGAAAGGCGGCACCCCGACTATGGGCGGGGTATTTATCATTATATCGGTTTTAATCGCCGTAGTATTATGGCAGGACTGGAAAAACGGCAAGGTTTGGCTTACCCTGGGGGCCTTTTTAAGTTTTGGCGCCGTCGGGTTTATCGATGACTATCTCAAGGTACGGCGGCGTAACGCCGCGGGCCTGCCGGCGTGGGCTAAATTGGCGGGCCAGGGCGCGGTTGCCCTGGCCATAACCCTCATCCTCTATGTTTCCGGGGATGAGGGGGTTACCCTGCTCTATATCCCTTTTCTGAAGAATCCCGTGGTAGATATGGGGCCCCTGTGGATACCCTTTGCCGTGTTGCTTCTGGTGGGGGAATCCAACGCGGTGAATCTTTCCGACGGCCTTGACGGGCTTGCGGGGGGCTTGCTGATCCTGGTATTTATTACCCTGTCCATCATAACCTACCTTTCCGGCAGGGCGGATTATTCCTACTATCTTGACATTCCCTATATTACCGGCGGGGGGGAGCTGACCATATTCTGCCTCGCGGTCATGGGGGCCTGCGTGGGATTCCTCTGGTTTAATACCCATCCAGCGGAGGTGTTTATGGGGGATGTGGGGAGCTTATCCCTGGGCGGGGTTATCGCTACCATTTCCCTTATCATTAAAAAGGAAATCCTTACCCTTATCATTGGGGGGGTCTTTGTGTTAGAAGCCGGTTCGGTTATTATTCAGGTGCTGAGTTTTAAAATTTGGAAAAAACGGATTTTTAACATGGCGCCCTTCCACCATCATTTTGAGCTTTCCGGCTGGGCTGAGACCAAGGTGGTTATTCGTTTCTGGATACTCGGCGGTTTTTTTGCTATCATAGCCTTATCCACATTAAAGATACAATAGGAGGAGGTTGGCGGAGTACATCATGGCGGATCGCGTTGCCCGTGAACCGGCGGGGGGGAAAGGGTATTCCGATCCGGTTCTTATTGCCAGTATACTCCTCCTGACCGGCATCGGGCTGGTAACCCTCTACTCGTCTTCCTACGCCTATGCCAACCGTGAATTTGGGAACGGGCTGTACTTTATCTCCCGGCAGCTTATGTTAGGGATGATCGGCCTGGCCCTCTTTGTCCTGGCCTCCCTGTTCCCCTTGAAATTATTGAGGAAGTGGATGCAACCCATTGTGGTTATTACCTTGCTGCTCTGTATTTTAACCCTGTTCCCGGGAATCGGGGTAACTAAAAACGGCGCGTCCCGGTGGATCAGGTTCGGCGCGTCCACCTATCAGCCTTCGGAGCTGGTAAAATTGGTCTTGCCCCTCTACCTTGCCCATATTTTTGATAAGAAATTCGATCAAATTCATTCTCTTTCCTCGGGGCTGGCGCCTCCGGCGCTTATTACCACCCTGTTCTTTGTGGTCATCTATTTTCAGAACAATATCTCCACCGCCTTATTTATCATATTCAACGCGCTTTTTATGTTTTTCCTGGCCGGGGTGCGGATACGGTTCTTTATCGGCGCGGCGGTTATTCTCTTTCCCCTTTCAAGTTTTCTGGTCTTGACCAAGGAACACCGGCTGCGGCGGCTGATCAGTTTTATCTGGCCCGATTGGGAACCCCTGGGCGCGGGGTTTCAGGTTCGTTCATCCCTTTTAACCATTTCATCCGGGGGCATACTGGGGAAGGGGATAGGCCAGGGAACCAGAAAAAACGCCAGCGTGCCGGAAATCCAGTCCGACTTTATTTTCTCTTCCTACGCGGAAGAGTTCGGATTTATCGGGGTCCTCTTGTTCTATCTGGTAATAGCCGGTTTCGCCGTCCGGGGCTACCAGGCGGCCCTACAGACGGACGACCGGTTTCAGCGGCTTTTGGCCTGCGGCTTGGTAACGATTATCATTTCCCAGACCCTCATCAATATCGCGGTGGTATCCGGCGCCCTTCCGGCCACGGGAATACCCCTGCCCTTTTTTTCCGCCGGCGGCTCATCCCTGGCGACCACCTTAACCATAGCGGGATTCATTGTAAATATTTCCCGGCATGCCAGGGAACCGGGGGCGGGCCGTGTCTAACTACAGTATTGCGGAGGAATGCCGGGAAGCCCGCTCTTCCCCCAGGATGGATAAATGGTTTAAGCGCCTTATTTTTGTCGTAACCGGTATTCTTGGGGCGGAACTCGTCTGGATATTTGGGATCACCCCCCTCCTGCCCCTCGCGACGGTGGAGGTCAGCGGCATAAGCGGCATAGACCGTTCGGAGATATTAAGCCGGGCGGGGATAAGCCTCCACTCATCCTATATGACCGTAAATCCCGAAGCGGCGGAAACGGCCTTGGAAGAACTCTATCAGGTGGAATCCGCCCAGGTGATCAAGTATTACCCCGATACGGTGAGAATCATCCTGGAACCGCGGCGGCTGGCGGCCCTTTCGTTGTGCATGGTGGAGGGCAAGCTCCTGCCGGTGTTTTTCGATAAACACGGGGTGGCGGTGAAGATCGGGAGGGATGTCCGGGAACTTCCCCAAACGCCGGCGCTGCCGCTTGTTTCCGGGCTTCCCCTTGAACAGGTACGCCTGGGAACGCGGCTTTCCCCGGTGTTCGCGCCCTTCCTCGCCCAATTGGAGGCGATCAATACCGCCGCGCCGGAGCTTTTGGCGCCTATTTCCGAAATCCGTATCAACCGGAAGACCTATGACGGGTTTGATCTGATCCTGTATCCGGTGAATAATGCCATTAAATTCAGGCTGGAATCCAATTTGAATGAGGATATGCTTCGATATATGATACTGATGATCGATGTATTCAAGACAACGGGCGTTGATGCCGACGTGGTGGATTTACGGACCGGCACCGCGTCTTATGTGATAAAGGGGGCCTCCTCTGGCTAATGACGGTTTAGTTGTCGGCCTCGATATTGGAACGACCAAGGTTTGCGCTATCATCGGCGAACGCGCTGAGAGCGGCAAGGTGGAGATAACCGGCGTGGGAACCAGTCCCTGCGCGGGATTGCGGAAAGGAGTGGTGGTAAATATTGAGGCGACCCTGCGCTCGGTGGTGGCGGCGGTTGAAGCGGCTGAACGGATGAGCGGCCAAAACGTCCAGTCCTGTTGGACCGGCATCGGGGGCAGCCACATCGACGGGCTCAATTCCCGCGGGGTGGTGGCGGTGAGCGGAAAAAACCGGGAGACCCGGGAGATTAGCGGCGATGATGTGCGGCGGGTCTTGGAGGCGGCCCGGGCGGTGGTTATTCCCATGGACCGGCAGGTTCTGGAGGTAATTCCCCAGTCCTTTATCGTGGACAACCAAAAGGGCATCCGGGACCCTTTGGATATGATCGGGGTGCGGCTCGAGGCGGAGGTCCATATTATCACCTGTTCGGTAACGAGCGCTGGGAATCTTATCAAATGCGTTAACCGGGCCGGCTTTAGGGTCAATGATCTGATCCTCCAATCACTGGCGGCGGGCCGGGCGACCCTTACGGAGGAGGAGAAGGAACTTGGGGTCGCCCTGATTGATTTGGGGGGGGGCACCACGGAGGTGATGGTCTATTCCCAGGGGACCCCCTATTCAACCACGACGATTGCCGTGGGGGGCGTCCAAGTTACCAGCGATATATCTATGGTAAAAAATATCGCCTTTGGAACCTCCGAGGATATCAAACTCCGGGCCGGCTGCTGTTGGGAGAGCCTTTTGGAAGACGAGGATGATGATATTCTTGCCCAAGGGGTTGGAGGCCGGGCCATTGCCATACCCCGGTATCAGCTTTTGGAGATAATCCGCCCCCGGATGGAGGAGATTTTTTGCATGGTCAAGGAACGGCTGGACCGGCTTTCCCTGTTCCGGCCCCTGGGGGGCGGCATAGTGCTGACCGGCGGCGGCGCCCAGCTTTTGGGTGCCGCCGAATTAGCCTCCGCGGTGTTTCAACTGCCCGTCCGGATAGGAGTCCCCTTTGCCATGGGGGGCTTGGTTGATGAATACCGCAGCCCGGTTTATGCCACCGCGGTGGGATTGATTTTGGAAGGAACCGGCCGGGATCAGCCGCAGGTTGAGCGGCCCGGCATAATCGAGGCGCCGGAACGGAATCAAACGCCCTTTTTCAAACAGATTATCGCCAAAGTAACCGACTATTGGAAAAAGGAGCTGTTTTAAGCCGGGAGCCTGGGCCGTTGCCCGGCGAAGCGGGCGGCTATGGGGCGGGCCGCGCTGATTAGCCAAACTAATCAGCGCCGCGTTAGGGAATTACAGGCGGAACGCCTGAAAAATATAAGGGAGGGGACTCAATTGCATATTGAAATCCTAGATGGACAGTCGGACCCAAGCCCGACTGCCATTAAAGTAATCGGCGCGGGAGGCGGGGGCTGTAACGCGGTTAACCGGATGATAGACTGCGGCTTGCAGCGGGTGCAGTTTATTGCCGCCAATACGGATGTGCAGGCATTAAACCAATGCAAAGCGGGGGTAAAATTACCCATCGGCTCCAAGCTGACCAAGGGGCTCGGCGCGGGGGGGAGGCCGGAGGTCGGCGAAAAGGCCGCCATGGAAGATCGGGAGATGATCGCCAATGCCCTGAAGGGGGCGGATATGGTGTTTGTTACCGCCGGCATGGGCGGCGGGACCGGAACCGGCGCCGCTCCGGTGATCGCCCAGGTCGCCCGGGAGTGCAACGCCCTGACCGTAGGCGTGGTAACCAAACCCTTTACCTTTGAGGGGCGGTATAAAATGCGCCTGGCCGAGGAGGGAATCTCGAAACTCCGGGAGGCGGTGGACACCCTGATCGTGATTCCCAATGAGCATCTCATGCATATTGTGGAGCGGAAGACCCCCATGAAGGAGGCGTTTACCATGGCGGACGACGTGCTCCGCCAGGGGGTCCAGGGGATTTCCGATCTGATCACCGTGCGGGGGATCATCAACATCGATTTCGCGGATGTGGAAACCACCATGCGGGGCCAGGGCGACGCCCTTATGGGCATCGGCCTGGGCAGCGGCGACGGACGGGCTGAGGAAGCGGCTTCCAAGGCGGTGGACAACCCGCTTTTGGAAGACAATACGATTGACGGGGCGCAGCATATACTGGTTAATGTGGCCGGCGGGGAAGACATAGCCTTGACCGAGTATCAGGAGGTGGTGAACTATATTACCAAGAGCGCGGACCCGGACGCGATGATCATCATCGGCAGTTCCATCGATCCCAATCTGGGCGATAGGATACAAGTTACCGTCATAGCTACCGGTTTTTTGAACGATGCTATTGCGATGAACGCGAAACCTGATGCCGTCAATCCGTCTAAGCCGTCGAAAACCGAATTTATCCGGTATGAGGACTGGAAGCATTTCACCGAGCGGCCCAAGGAGTCAACGGATTGTTTAAGCCACCGGAATTACCGGGAGGACGATCTGGACGTTCCGGCGGTTTACCGGAATCAGAAACATTCCGGGGAGGCCGGCCAGGAGGGAAATAAGAAATTTGCCGGGAACCATCGAGCGAAGTTCGACGCAAAGGACGCTTGAGGCCGGTGGATGAGCGGGATTTAGCGGATCGCTACCATTCCTATCTCGCCGCGGTGGAACGGCAGGCGCGGTTAACGGCGGAAACCTATACCTATGAGATCCGCCGTTTCCTTGCCTGGCTTGCGGGGGAGGGTATCTTAGCCGCCCGGGCGGATGCCCAGGCGCTTTGCCGCTATCTGGATTTCCGCCGCGAGGGGGACGGCGTTCACGCGCCTTCCCTCGCCAAGGCGGTTGCCATACTCCGTTCCTTCTATAGATTCCTTGTTGCGGAGGGGCTGCGGCGGGATAATCCCGCGGCTGTATTGGAAGCGCCTAAGCGGAAACCCCGGTTGCCTTCCGTCTATTCCCGGGAACAGGTGGAAGCCCTGCTCGAGGCGGCGGACCTTAGCGCGCCACGGGGTATCCGGGACCGGGCGCTTTTTGAGCTTATCTATTCTTCGGGGCTCCGGGTTTCTGAAGCCGTGGGCCTCAATGTGGGGGATATTTTTTTTAACGAGCAGGCCGCCCGGGTGCTGGGCAAGGGAAATAAGGAACGGCTGGTGGTTTTTGGGGCCGAAGCCGAAGGCTGGCTGCGGCGGTATCTGGAACAGGCCCGTCCGGCCTTACTGGGCCGCCGGAAGAGCGGCGCTTTGTTTATCGGGAGAACCGGGAAACGGCTTTCCCGCAAGGGCGTCTGGAAGAACTATGCGGGCCTTGCCGCCCAGGCCGGCATGGACTCCCGCCTGCACAGCCTGCGCCATAGTTTTGCCACGGAATTGCTTGCCGGGGGGGCGGACCTTCGCTCGGTACAGGAGCTTCTGGGTCACGCGGACCTGGCTACAACCCAGATATATACCCATGTGGATAACCGTATGCTTAGGGAACAGCATAAGCGGTATATACCAAATCTTAAGGATTACCGCTCCGCAACCGAGTAACAAAATAAGGTATACTATAGTATGAAGCAAAAAAAAGAGGTTCTTACCGGCCTTTTAGTAATAATCGCCCTGATCCTTGGGGGGATAGGGTTATTCACGCTGCAAAAGTTTTGGAACCGCAATTCCTTAGCCGCCCGGATCGCGGCCTTAGGGGGCCGGGGCGGTCCGCCGCCCAGCATCGCGGGGCTCCGGGAGGCCATAGCGCTCTATGAGGATCAGATCGAGGCGCATGTGAAGGACGCCGCGCAAACCGGCGTGTACTGGAAGATACTGGCAACCCGGCTTCAGGATAGGAGGCTGCATAGAGAGGCCCTGGACGCCCTGGAAAGCGCTATCTACTACAATCCAGAGGATCCGGCCCTCCAGTATATGACCGGCATTTCAGCCGCGATGGTGGCGAAGAGTTATCTTGACATCGCCGGATCGGATCCCGGAGGAGCCGCGCGGTATTATACCCTCGCTGAACATGCCTATCTCAATGCCATTGCCCTGGATGAAACCTATGCCCGGCCCCGGTACGGCCTGGGGGTCTTATATGTGTTTGAGCTGAACCGCCCGGATCAGGCCGTCCCCCATCTGCTGCGTTTTTTAGAACTTACCCATGACGATGTGGACGGCATGATAGTCCTGGCCGGCGCTTATTATATGACCGGACAGTATGTTTTAGCCCTGGAACTCTATGATCGTATCATAACCCTTACTAAGGACGCCGCTAAAAAAAGGGACGCTGAAGAGAATAGACGGGCGATTATGGATAAATACTATGGATGAAGGCCGGGGCTTGCTGGATCTGGTAATCGGGCGGATTCCCCGTATCTCCGCCGCCGAAAAGATACGGCTCTGTTCCCTTCTGGAACGGGAAGCGGACGCGGCCCGGCTTTCCCCCCAGGATGTCAAAGCCTTGCTGGGCAGAAAGACCTATACCGCGTCCTGGACCATGGACGGACTGCGCAAAGACGCGGAACGGGATCACGCCCTTGCCCGGCTGCGGGGGATTGGGTATGTGTCCTACGGGGACCGGGCCTATCCCCCCCTGCTCCGGGAGTTCTATGACCCGCCGCCGGTATTGTTTTACCAGGGGGGCCTGCCGGACCCGGAACAGCCCTTGGCCGCGGTGGTAGGCACCCGTAAGCCCACCGGCGCGGCGGCCGCGGCGGCCTACGATATAGGGCGCTCCTTAGGAGCCGGGGGAGTCCCGGTAGTTTCGGGGCTGGCCCTGGGGATAGACGCCATGGCCCACCGGGGCGCCATTGAAGGGGGCGGCGCAACCATCGCGGTGCTGGGCTCTGGGCTGGACGCCGTGTATCCCGCCGCGAACCGCGCCCTGGCCCGGAAAATTCTTGAGCGTGGCGGTATGCTCTGTAGTGAATACCCTCCGGGAACCCCGCCGAGGAAATGGCAGTTCCCCGCCCGGAACCGGATTATCGCGGGGCTTGCCCGGGGCACCTTGATCGTGGAAGCCCCCGCCGGTTCGGGGGCCTTGATTACCGCCCAGTTCGCCCTGGACCAGGGGCGGGATCTGTGGGTTTCCGCCGTAGGGGTTCATTCGATCCAAGGGGAGGGGACCGCCAAACTTGCCCAAGAAGGGGGGCGGCTTATTTCCCGGGGGGAAGAGATTCTCGCCGAATGGGGTTTGGGCGCCGCGGCGGCCTTGGGTTCCCCGGCCGCGGGGGAAAGCGGCGCGGCGGAACTGGAGAGCCCAGAAGGGGCTTCTCCAGGAGCAGTCTTGGCCCGCTCCCTAGCCCAAGCGCTGAAGATACGGTTGAGAGGACAGGTATGACGGCAGAGACGGGAAAGAAAGGCGTTAACGGCAAAAACGAGGGGAAAAAAGCCGCGGCGAAGAAAGACGCCAAGGATACGGTAGAAGGCGCCCCCTTGAAAAGGGGGGAGAAAAAAGGAAAAAAAAAGGGAGAAACGGACAAATCCAAGGATCGGAAGATACTGATCATTGTTGAATCCCCAGCTAAGGCCAAGACCATTGAAAAGTACCTTGGTTCCGCCTACACGGTTAAGGCATCCATGGGGCATCTCATTGATCTTCCCAAATCCCGTATGGCTATTGATGTTGCCAACGACTTTGAGCCCGAATACATCACCGTCCGGGGCCGGGCCAAACTGCTCAAGGAACTCCAGGGGGACGCTAAAAAAGCGGACGCCGTGTTGCTGGCCAGCGATAATGACCGGGAAGGGGAGGCCATCGCGTGGCACCTGCGGAACGCCCTCAGCGCGAAGGCCGGTGAGGTTTCCATCCAGCGGATCAGCTTTAACGAGATTACCCCGGTGGCTATTAAGGACGCGGTGGCCAAACCCGGCGCTATTGATGAGGCAAAGGTAAACGCCCAAAAGGCCCGCCGGGTTTTGGACCGCCTGGTGGGGTACAACCTTTCCCCCCTGCTTTGGAAAAAGGTGAAGAACGGCCTGTCCGCGGGCCGGGTGCAGTCGGTGGCCCTGCGGATGATCTGTGAACGGGAACAGGAGGTGGATGCCTTTATCCCCGAGGAGTATTGGACCCTGGACGCGGATTTCAAGGTAGGTAGGTCCCTGTTTACCGCCCAGCTGGTATCCTGGGAGGGCAATAAGCCGGAATTGAAAAACGAGGAGGCGGTAAACCGGATCAAAGATAAAGTCGCCGGGGCGGAATGTATTGTGGCGGATATCCGGGAGGTTGAAAAAACCGTAAAGCCAAAACCGCCCTTTACCACCTCCCAGCTCCAGCAAACCGCGGCCAATCGTTTGGGTTTTACCAGTAAAAAAACCATGCAGATAGCCCAGCAGCTCTATGAGGGGGTGAACATCGGCAGCTCCCGGGCCGGGCTTATCACCTATATGCGTACCGATTCGGTGCGGACCTCCCAGGTCGCGCTGGAGGAGGCGCGGCATTGGATCGCCGGGCAGTTTCCCCAGGAGTTGCCGGAAAAGGCGGTGGAATACGCGGTGGGAAAGAAGGCCCAGGACGCCCATGAGGCCATACGGCCTACCTATGTAGCCTATACGCCCGATTCCCTCAAGGAGTTTTTGAGTAAGGATCAGCTCAAACTCTATGGGATTATTTGGGAGCGGTTTGTTTCCAGCCAAATGAAGCCGGCTAAAACCAGGACGGTGAGCGCGGATATCCAGGCCGGGGAGGGGGTCTTCCGGGTCGCCGGGACCAAGATCATCGAAAAGGGCTTTTACCGGGCGATGAAATACCTTGCCTCCCGGGAAGAAAAGGGCAATCCCTATCCTGAATTGCGGGTGGGAGACCGGGTGAACATGGAATCCTTCCACCCGGAACAGCACTTTACCCAGGGGCCGCCCCGGTATACCGACGCTTCTATCGTAAAGACCCTGGAGGAAAAGGGAATCGGCCGCCCTTCCACCTACGCGCCGATTATTTCGGTGCTCCTGGACCGGTACTATGTAACCCGGTCGAATAAACAGCTTGTTCCCACAGTGCTGGGCAAGATGATCTGCGCTATGCTGGTGGAGTATTTCCCCCATGTGGTGGACGCCGCCTTTACCGCTTCCATGGAAACCAAGCTGGATGAGGTGGAGGAGCGGCATATCCGCTGGCCGGATATGATCCGCGAGTTTTACGATCCCTTCAAGGATCAGGTTGAAGAGATCGGCAAAACCCTGGAATCCTTCAAGGGTTCCTTGGATGAGCAGACCGATATGATCTGCGAGAAATGCGGCAAGCCGATGGTGAAAAAGCTGGGCCGCTATGGTTTTTTTCTGGCCTGCTCCGGGTTTCCCGAGTGCCGTACCACCCGGTCTATTCCCTTGGCCGCGTGCCCGCGCTGCGGGGGCGATATAGTGGCCCGGAAAACCAAGGGCCGGGGCAAGGAGTTCTATGGCTGTACGAACTACCCCGCCTGTGATTTTATCACCCATTTTAAACCCGTCAGTTTGAGCTGCCCCCTATGCGGGCAATTTTTAGTGGAACGGTACGATAAAAAGCGCGGCTCCCACAATGCCTGTATTAATCCAGATTGCGCGTATTTACATGCCGATGAGGAGGAAGCTCCGGCGGGGGATGCCCATGGGGGAGCGTAAACAGTCTGGAAGCCTTGGGGCTTCCCGGCCCCCCGCAATCGAAGCATACCTGCGCTATATCCAATCGGTCCGGGGGCTCGCGGAGCATACCCTGCGGGCGTATTGCCGGGACTTCGATCTGTTTGCCGCCTATTGTGAAAATCATGATTGGCAAGTCCTGGACCTGGGGGCCGTTGAGGCCCGGGGCTTTATCAGGGAATTAAGCGCCCAGGGTTTGGCCGCGGTGAGCGTGAACCGGATACTGTCGGCGCTCCGGGGGTTTTACCGTTGGCTGATCCGCATGGGCATACGGGCGGATAATCCGCTGGAACAGTTGAAGAATCTCAAGGCGCCCAAGACCTTGCCGGTTTTTTTATGGGAAGAAGAGATGGCGGAATTCGCGGCCCAGCCGGAGCTTTCGGATATCCTCTGGCCCCCCCGTGACCGGGCGTTGATTTTGGGCATGTATTCCGCGGGGCTGCGGATCGGCGAGGGCGTTTCCCTGCGGGTCCAGTCCTTGGAAGGGGATTTGCGGGGGGCCCGGGTCGTGGGAAAGGGGGGAAGGGAACGGCGGGTCTTTTTTTCCAGTGAAGCCCGGGAAGCCCTCGGCCAGTGGCTGCCCGTGAGAAGCCTCAGCCTGGGGAAGGGGGCTGCTTCAGGGGAGGGCCAGGACCGGCTGTTTATTAACCGGCGGGGCGGCGGCCTTTCGGCTTCCGGTGTCCGGTGGATCATCAGCCGTTACCGGGAGCAATCGGGTTCGTCAAAGAACATACACCCCCATGCCTTACGGCATAGTTTTGCCACCCACTTGGTAAATGGGGGCTGCGATATCCGGGTCGTCCAGGAACTTCTGGGGCACGCGAGTTTATCCACCACCCAGCGGTATACCCATGTGGATATTGAGGGGCTCAAGCGGGTATACGCCCAGGCCCATCCCCATGGGGCGCGGCGCGGCGCGGCGCGGGAACCGCGTGATAAAAAAGGAAAGACAGGTGAAGAACAAGAATAAGGCCGGCATATTCCGGTCTACCACCATAATCGCGGTTCGGAAGGACGGCAAGGTTGCCATGGCGGGGGACGGGCAGGTAACCTTTGGGGAAACGATCATGAAAAACAACGCCCGCAAGGTCCGGCGGCTTATGGACGGCAAGGTCCTCTGCGGCTTTGCCGGGGCCACCGCGGACGCCTTTACCCTGTTTGATCGTTTTGAGGGAAAACTGAAGGAGTATTCCGGGGACCTTACCCGGGCCGCGGTGGAGCTTGCCACCGATTGGCGTACCGACCGGTCCCTGCGGCGTCTGGAAGCTGTGCTGTTGGCGGCGGACCGCGTCAAGACCCTGCTTATTTCAGGAACCGGGGATGTGGTGGAACCGGCGGAGCCTGTGCTGGCCATCGGCTCCGGCGGAAACTATGCCTATGCCGCGGCCTTGGCGTACCTGGACAGCAGCGCCTTTGCCGCCCGGGAAATAGCCGAGCGGAGCCTGCGTATCGCGGGAAGCATCTGTATCTATACAAACGGACAAATTACCCTGGAGGAACTTAACTGATGAGTGAAAAAAAACCCGGCGAGAAAAAATCAAAGGAAGCCCAGATGGAGCAGCTTACTCCCCGGGAAATAGTCGCCGAATTGGATAAGTATATCGTGGGGCAAAAGAAGGCGAAGCGGGCGGTGGCGGTTGCCCTGCGGAACCGGATACGCCGGCTGAAGCTGGAGCCGGAGATGCGGGAGGATATCGCCCCTAAGAATATCCTGATGATAGGCCCCACCGGGGTAGGGAAAACGGAGATCGCCCGCCGGCTGGCCCGGCTGGCCGGTTCGCCTTTTATCAAGGTGGAGGCCACCAAGTACACCGAAGTAGGCTATGTGGGCCGGGACGTGGAGTCCATGATCCGGGACCTCATGGCCGCGGGGGTTCAGATCGTTAAGCAGGAAATGCAGGAATCGGTGAACGCGGAGGCGAAGACGCGGGCCGAGGAGTCCCTGTTGGACCTGCTGCTTCCGGGAACCGGAAAAAAAAACAAGGAATCCCGGCAGGGCGCCGGAGGGCCGGTGGTGCGGCCCATGGGCGCCTTTTCCATAAACCCCAACGCTAACAACGGCCACGGCCCCTCCCTCATGGGAACCGCTATTCAAGTGGGGATACCCCTCCGGCGGAACCAGGAGCCCGGGGAGCCGGAAAACGGCGAATCATTTGAGGAAAGCGCCGAACAGCGCGCGGAAAAGCAGACGACCCGGGAGAAATTTAGAAGCCTCCTGCGGGACGGCATGTTGGAAGACCGTATGGTGGAAATCATGGTAAACCAGAGCCCCCAGATTCCCGCCTTTGAGATGATGGGGGGGAACATGGAGGAATTGGAATCCAGCCTTTCGGGGATAGCGGGGATTTTTGGGGGGAATAAAAAGAAGAAACTGGTTTCCATAAGCCGCGCCCGGGAGATACTCATCGCCGAGGAGTCGGACAAACTCATCGACCGGGACCGGGTAAGCGAGGAAGCCCGGCACCGGGTGGAGCAGATGGGGATAGTTTTTATTGATGAGATTGACAAAATAGCCATAAAGGGCGACCGGGGCGGGGGTCCCGATGTTTCCCGCGAGGGGGTGCAGCGGGATATACTCCCCATAGTCGAGGGGGCGACCGTATCCACCAAGTGGGGGCCGGTCAACACGGATCACATCCTCTTTATTGCCGCCGGGGCCTTTAATGTCAGTAAACCGTCGGATCTGATCCCGGAACTACAGGGCCGCTTCCCCCTGCGGGTGGAATTGGAATCCCTGGGCAAGGATGAATTCCTGCGGATACTTACGGAACCGAAAAACGCCTTGACCAAACAGTACGTCGAGCTGCTGGCCACCGAGGAGGTGGCTATTGAGTTCACCCCGGAAGCGGTGGAACGGATAGCCGTGTTGGCCGCGGAGGTTAATTCCCGGCTGGAGAACATCGGCGCCCGGAGGCTGCATACCATTATGGAAGCCCTCTTGGAGGGGCTTTCCTTTGAAGCGCCGGATATTGCCCCCGCGTCGGTTTCCATCACGGAATCCTATGTGAATGAACGGCTGGCGGACTTGGTTACCGATCAAGACCTGGGCCGCTACATCCTCTAACACGGGGGCGGCAAAGGGCTGTCAACAACTGAAGGGGGCGGGGGCGTTACGGCGCTATCCAGCTTCGCCGGATAGCTTGGGATTTTTGCCGGAGGCAAAAATCCTGGGCGGATAGAGTTTGCGCTCCGCGCAAAAACTCTCAAGCTAAAACCGCCCTGCGGCCTTAGCAGCCCCTGTAGAGTTTCCTTTAAGAAACCCGATGGAATTCCGAAAATTAAATGGGGTGATAGAATGATAGCAAACAATTTTGAAAAGACGGTTGATCTCCTGCATCGCGCCTTGGACGCGAATTTTATCCGGCGGGATGTGATAGCCAATAACCTGGCCAACGCGGAGGTCCCCAATTTTAAGCGTTCTGAGTTGAGTTTTGAAAGCGAGCTGAAGAAGGCCCTGGCAAGCGAAAAGCGGCGGCCCGTCTTGGATTTAACCCTGACGAATCCGAAGCATATCCCCAACTGGCGTGAGCGGGATTACCGGGAAGTACAGCCCCGGCGGGTTTTGGATTACCTCACCGCCGCGAAGAGTAACGGGAACAATGTGGACCCCGAAGAGGAAATGACGCTGGCCCTGCAAAATCAGATGACCTATACCCTTTTGGCGGCGGCGGAGTCCTTTGAGTTCAGTCAAATCAATTTGGTATTAAGGTAGGATGGGATGGGATTATTTAACGCGATTACCATAGCCTCCACCGGCATGAGCGCCGAGCGGCTCCGGTCCGACGTTATAGCGAATAATATCGCCAATGCGTCAACCACCCGCACCGCCGAGGGCGGGCCCTTTCGCCGGAGCCGGGTGGTCCTGCGGCCCCGGGCCAAGGAACCCGCCTGGCGTTCTCCCTTTCTTCCGGATATGCTGGACGGCGGGACCGGCAAGGGGGTGCGGGTCGCGGAGGTGCAAAAGGATTACGCTTCGGAATTGCGGCTGGTGTATGATCCGACCCACCCGGACG
This sequence comes from Treponema sp., assembly GCA_031279975.1. GTDB lineage: Bacteria > Spirochaetota > Spirochaetia > Treponematales > Breznakiellaceae > JAITHL01. Next base: position 32,190 of record JAITHL010000131.1, read on the forward strand.
CGATACAGAGCGGTCCCCGGGCGGGGTATGTGGAAATGCCCAATGTGGACATTGTTACTGAAATGGTCGATATGATTGCCGCGTCCCGGGCCTATGAGGCCAACGCTTCAATTATCGAGGGGTCTAAGGCCATGTTCCTGAAGGCCCTTGATATTGGCAACCGCTAACCGGTGGATTGGCGGATCGGGCGTGATTTTCCCTAAAGCCGTTGGAAGAGCGCTTCCGCGGCCGCCCTTGCAAAACCCATGGTTTGGAAGGGTCTTATACCAAGAGGATTGGCGGCGATGTTGCTATACAAACCGGAATTGGTAAGCGGGGATAAGGTCCCCCTGGCGCTTACCCATCCAAAACACCTGGACGCGGCAAGGGGGGGGGGTGCCCAGGGCCGCGTAATTACCGGAATGGGGCGTCAGATCGGGGCCGGCGCGGTCCTCCCGGATGAAACCTTCGCGGATGTCATGTTGCAAGCCCTGGATCAGGTGAGCGCGGCCCAGCAGTTTTCCAGCGATCTGGCCCAGACCGCCATAACCGATCCGGCGGCGGTGGACCCCCATGACCTAACCATTGCCCAGGCAAAGGCGAGGATGTCCTTGGATATTACGAGAACGATTTTGAACCGGGTTGTGCAAGGATGGCGGGATCTCATAAACACCCGCTAGGGAAGCGGTGATTGCGGACCTTCGGTCCGAATGTAATCAAGGATGCGGACCTTGGTCCGCAACCACCGCTTCTTAACTGTTTTTTGTGGAATGAAATGAGTAAATAGCTAGGGCGGCGCTGGTTGCGGGCCGGAGGTCCGGCGTCAAGTTAATCAGTGGTTTACTGGGGAAGCGCGGACCGTGGGTCCGGCATCCGGGTAATCATCATTGCCCTGATTTTGGGACGGACGGCGCCTATGGTTGAGGGAGGGGAGTATGCCTGATTTCATCAAAAAAGTTATGGGACAAATTAAATCGCTTTGGGGTAAGTGGTCTATTATCCAGAAGGCTATTTTTATCGGAATTGGGGCGGCGGTTATCGGCGGCATTATCGCCCTGGTATCCGTCTCCGCTTCCCCCGCCGGGGTTCCGGTTATCGACGCCCCCATCAAGGATGAAGCGGCGCGGGATCGGATTATCCTCCGGATCAATGAAGAGGGGGTACGGACCACCCTCAGCCCCTCAGGGGTAATACAAGTGCCTGATGAAAAGACCGCCCGCCGGATGCGGGGCATCCTCATCCGGGAAGACCTGATTCCCTCGGGGACCGATCCGTGGGCAATTTTTGACCGGGAACGGTGGACCCTTACCGACTGGGAGCGGGGCGTGAATTTCCAGCGGGCCATAACCCAGATGGTAACCGATCATATCAAGGCCCTGGATGATGTGGACGACGCGAATGTTACCATTGTCCAGCCTGAGCCGAGCCTGTTCGCGGCGGATCAAAACCCCGTAACCGCCAGCGTGATCATCACCCCGAAACCTGGGAGCGACATTACTCAGAACCGCAAAAAGGTGGAGGGGATTCAGAAGCTGCTGAAATACGCTATCCAGGGCCTGCGGGATGAATATATTGTTATCACCGATCCAAGCGGCATGGTATTGAATGATTTTGAGGGCATGAGCGCCATGGATCATCTAAACCGCGTTGAGCGGGAATCCAAGATAGTCCAAACCCTGGAGGCGAGATACCGGGCGGTTATCCTCAAATCCCTCCAGGACACCTTTAGCCCTGACCGGGTCCGGGACCTTAATTTGAAGATAACTATGGATATGTCCCCCAAAACGATCAATACGAAGGAATATTACCCCATTACCATGCAGCCCCAGACCCCGGGCCTCCCCTATAGCGACGCCGTGCGGGTCCCGTCCATACCCCGGTCCACCGCCACCTCCAAGACTTTCTGGGAGGGAACCGGGATCATTCCCGAAGGGCCCGCGGGGGTAGAGGGGCAGACCCCCCCGAACTATAAGGATATGTCCAATATATTCGGCAAGGTTACCCAGGAGACCCTGACCCAGAACGACGAGATCAATGAGCGGCTCATTCAGGAGGAGCGGAGCCCGCAGATTGACCGGGTCAGCGTGGCGGTTAATATCGACGGGGTATGGAAGCTGAAATACGATGAAAAGAATAAGCTGGTAGTCCAGCCTGACGGGCTCATAGAGCGGGAATACACGCCGGTGCAGCCGGAACTCCTCAAGGCGGCCCAGGAATTGATACAGGACGCCATCGGGTATAACGCCGCCCGGGGGGATTCGGTAACCGTTAGGAATATCCCCTTTGACCGGACCCAGCAGTTTAAGGATGAGGATGCCAGTTATTTCCGGCAGAAGCAGTTCCAAGTTATGGCGGTGATACTCCTGGTCGGGCTGGCCCTGCTCCTTATCGGCTTTGTGGCCTTCCGCATGATTTCCCGGGAGCTGGAGCGCCGGAAGCGGCTGCGGGAAGAAGAGATTTCCCGGCAGCAGCAGGAGCTGCGGGCAAGCGCCCTTTTGGACGCGGAAAACGAAGGGGTGGAAGTATCGATGTCGGTGGAGGAAAAGAAGCGTATGGAACTACAGGAGAACGCTATTAATATGGCCAAGGAACATCCCGGCGATGTGGCCCAGCTTATCAGAACATGGCTCTTGGAGGAGTAGGGTATGGCTCAAGCGGGATCGAATGCCGCCCCGGCCAGCGGGGGGGGCTCGAAGAAAAAGAGCGGCAAAGAATTTACCGGGCGGCAGAAAGCGGCGGTGTTTCTGGTAAGTATAGGCTCGGAGATTTCAGCGGAGATATTTAAATACCTGCGGGAAGATGAGATCGAAACCCTGACCTTCGAGATCGCCCGGCTGGAAACCATAGAGCCGGAACAGAAGGATACGGTGCTGGCGGAATTCCAGGAACTGATGATGGCCAATCAATTTATCTCCATCGGGGGTATTGATTATGCCCGGGAGCTCCTGGAAAAATCCCTGGGGAACCAGAAGGCCATAGATATTATCAACCGCCTCACCTCAAGCCTCCAGGTCCGGCCTTTTGACTTTATCCGCCGCACCGATCCGGCCCACCTGTTGAACTTTATTCAGCAGGAACACCCCCAAACCATAGCCCTGATCTTGGCCTATCTGGAGCCCAATAAGGCATCGGTGATCCTGCAGAATTTGCCCCATGAGGTCCAAAGCGATGTGGCCCGGCGTATCGCCACCATGGACCGCACCAGCCCCGAGGTGCTCCGGGAGGTGGAACGGGTGCTGGAGAAGAAGCTCTCCACCCTGTCCAGTGAAGACTATACCACCGCCGGGGGGGTGGAAAGCATTGTTGAGATACTCAACCTGGTTGACCGGGCCTCGGAGAAACAGATCATAGAAGCCTTGGAAGACGAGGACCCGGACCTGGCCGAGGAAATCACGAAGCGGATGTTTGTGGTCGAAGATATTGTTATGCTGGACGACAAGGCCATCCAGAAGGTTATGCGGGAAGTCGATTCCCAGGAATTGGCTAAGGCCCTGAAATCGGTGGATACGGAAGTACAGGATAAGATATTCCGCAACATGTCCAAACGCGCCGCGGGCATGTTGAAAGAAGATATGGAATATATGGGGCCGGTACGGTTAAAGGACGTGGAAGAAGCGCAGCAAAAGATCGTTTCCATCATCCGGCATCTGGAAGATACGGGAGAAATCGTGGTTTCCCGGTCCGGAGAGGACGAACTGGTGGTATAAAGGAAGTAGCACATGGCAAAGGCGGTATTCAGGCCCGGCGAGATTACGCTGCTTGATAAAACAGTTATCCTCGATCCCCCTAATTCATTTTGCGAATTGGAACGTTTGGCCCCCTGCGCCGAAACCGCCCATGAAATAGAGGCGGTGGAGGAATATACCGGCCCCACAGCGGAGGACCTGCGCCGGGAAGCGGAGGCGTTTAAAATCCAGTGGGAGGCCGAACGGGAAACCATGGTTCAAGACGCCAAAGCGGAAGCGGCGGGCATCATCAAAGAGGCGGAAGCGGCGGCCTTCCAGGAAGTAAAACGGAAGGCCGATCAAGCCCAAACCCTGAAGCGGGAAGCGGAGGACGAGGCGGAACGGATCATCGCCGAGGCAAAGCAGCGGGCCGCAAAGCTGGAAGCGGACGCCCGGGAGTCCTTTGAGCGGGAGCGCCAGGAGGCCCTTGAGCAGGGGATGGCGGCGGGCCGTGAACAGGGCTTTCAAGCGGGCTCCGCGGAGGTAGAGCGGCTGGTGGAACGGGTCCAGGTTATACTGGAGCGGGCGCAAAACAAACGGGCGGAGATATTGGAGGAAACGGAACAGCAGATCATCGATCTGATCCTCCTTATTGCCCGGAAGGTCGTTAAAGCCATCTCTGAAAACCAGCGGGGGGTGGTTATTGCTAACGCGGCCCAGGCCCTGCGGAAGGTGAGGGACCGGGGCGCCGGGAGCGTTAGTATCCGGGTGAACGCGGCTGACCTGCGGCTGACCACGGAACATACCAAGGATTTTATTAAGCTGATGGAAGGGGGGAAGACTATTCAGATAGTCGAGGACTCAACGGTGGATCAGGGGGGCTGTATCATAGAAACCGATTTCGGCGAAATCGACGCCCGTATCTCCAGCCAGCTGGCGGAATTGGAGAGCAAGATATTGGAGCTCTCCCCCATCAAAGGCCGGGCCAAGGGTGGCGCTGAAGGTGCCTGATATGCCGGTGGAGCCGCCGGTCCGGGAGGCGTTTATTGAAAAATATCTCGCCCTTGCGGAACAGATCGATCCGATTAAGTGCGTCGGCCATATTTGCAAGGTACAGGGATTGTTGCTTGAAAGCCGGGGACCCCAGGCGATCATTGGCGAAGTATGCAGAATTGAAACCCTCAGCAAAAGCCCTGGCGGGTCGCGGGCTGTCTACGCCGAGGTGGTGGGGCTCCGGGATGAAACCGCCCAGCTCATGGCCTACGGCGAAACCAGGGGCATACAGGTTGGGGACCGGGTTATTGCCTCAGGGAATACCCTGGAGGTGGCGGTCTCCCCCGCGTTGCTGGGGCGGGTTTTGAATTCCATGGGCCGCCCGGTGGACGGCCGGGGGGAAGTCGAATCCGCCCTGCGTTATCCGGTTATGGCGGGCGCTCCGGATCCCCTCAAACGGAAACGGATAACGGCGCGGATTACCACCGGCGTACGGGCCTTGGACGGGCTTTTAACCGCGGGCCGGGGGCAGCGCATCGGTATTTTTTCCGGGTCCGGGGTGGGAAAATCAACGCTCCTCGGCATGATTGCCCGGAATACCAACGCGGATGTGAATGTTATCGCCCTTATCGGGGAGCGGGGCCGGGAGGTAAAAGATTTTATCGAAAACGACCTGGGTCCCGAAGGGCTTGCCCGGTCGGTGGTAATCGTGTCTCCTTCCAATTCGCCGCCCTTGGCGCGGTTGCGGGGGGCCTATACGGCTACCGCCGTGGCGGAATATTTCCGGGACCAGGGCAAGGATGTGATGCTCCTTTTTGACTCGATTACCCGCTTTGCCCGGGCCCAGCGGGAGATCGGGCTGGCCGCGGGAGAGCCCCCCGCGACCCGGGGCTATACGCCCAGCGTCTTCGACTCCATGCCTAAGCTCCTGGAACGGAGCGGCGCTTCGGATAAGGGAACCATTACCGGGTTTTATACCATACTGGTAGACGGGGATGATATGGACGAGCCGGTATCCGATACGGTTCGGGGCATACTGGACGGCCATATCGTGCTTTCCCGCCGGTATGCCCAGGCCAATCACTATCCCGCCATTGATGTGCTGGGCAGTATTTCCCGGCTTATGCCCCTGGTCGCCGGACCGGTAACTAAAAAAGTAGCGGGGTATATCCGGCGGCTTATGGCGGTCTATGCGGAAGCGGAGGACCTGATCAATGTGGGAGCCTATCACGCGGGGTCTAATCCCGCCATTGACGACGCCATCGCCAAGCGGGAGGCCATTGAAGCCTTTCTTATTCAGAGCGTGGATGAACGGTCAACTTTGAAGGAGACCCTGCTTGCCATGGCCGCCATTGCGGAGATGGAGATACCGGCGGAGGAAATGGAGGGGTTCCCGGAGGCAAGGCGCGGGGAAAACCGGGGAAGCCGCAAGGGAGACGTGGAAATTGCCGGACCGGTTTCCGCCGCCAGTCCGGGCGCTCCGGGGCAGTCCCGTTTATCGGCCCTGTTGGATACGCGGCGGCGGTGAAGCGCTTTACCTTTGATCTGGAAAAGGTCCTTGAATTGCGGGCCCACCGGGAACGGGAAGCGGAACTCGCGCTGGGCAAGGCGGTTGGCGCGCTCAGCCGCATAGAGCGGCAGATACAAACGATAGCGGAACAGCGGGTCTCGGCGGCGGCGGAGCGGTTTGCGCCGGGGAATACTACTGCCCTTATTAAGCAGTATGATTGTTATATGCTCCGCCTGGACACCGCCAAGAACGCCTTGCTGGAAGACGCCGCCAAAGCCGCGCTTCAGGTGGAGGAGGCCCGGAAGGTCTATACCGGCGCCTCCCGTGAACGGAAGGTTATTGAAAAAGTTAAGGAAAACCGGGAGCGGGAGTACCGCAAGCAATTTCTGGCTGAAGAGGGGAAGGCCCTGGACGATCTTGCCGGCGGCGCGGGTGTCCGGCGCTCTATCGGGTAACGCGCCGGTCATCCGGCAATCCCCGGAAAAGTAACAGCCGGAGCGATCCGCATGGCTAAATAGTGTCTGTCTATAATAGAGCTGTTCTGAAACTGAAGTTTCAGAACAGCTTCCGCTTAAAACGCGGTTTCACCGGACTTTAGTCCGCAGGCTTTAACCTGAGAAACCGCAGGACGTGTTCCGAAACCAACCGGGTTTTGGAACACGTCTAATGTGGACACACTTTATGGACAGGCCTAAATACGCGGGCGTACAAAAAGAGCGTCAGTTTTTTTTCATCCAATCGCTTAGTCAAGGGTTTTGCGAACCGGCGGCGCGGGCCGCTTCCTGCCTATGCGCTAAACACCGCGATACCGTGGGTTCTGAGGGCGTCGAAAAACTTTTTCTGGTTTTTTGCGGGAACCAGCAGGTAGCCCCCTTCGGCCCGGCGGACAAGCGGGCGGAAAGCGCCGTCCTGTAACAGCTCTTCCAGGACCTCCCGGTCCCCGGTGAGGCGGTATACCAGCACGTCCTCTTCCCGGCGGTCGAAAATACCCGCCCGTTGCAGGCTTTTATCAAACAGGGAAAGCCAATGGGGAGCGGGGTCTGGATCGATGAGGGCCTTAAACCGGTCTATCCGTTCCTGAATGTGGCTCTTATCAAGGCAGCCGGCGATAAAGCTGTCCGGGCTGACGCGCCAGCGGTCCTCCCCCAGTTTTTTGCCGATCCGGTCAAGATAGACGCTCCGTTCCAGGGAATCCCCCCGCATGGTTACCAGCAGGAGTTCCTTGTCCGCCACAGCCTGATAGTCCTCCCTGGGGCGCTCCGGCGCTTGTTTCGCAAGCCCCAGGCACCATTTGCCGAATTCGGTAACCTGGAAGGCCCGCAGGGAATCGTAGGGCGTTAGGGGATAGCGTTTCCCCTTGTAGGCCCGCGCCAAGGGCGGCGGTTCCTGGGCGATCCGCAACACCCCCAGGGCGGCGAAAAGGTAGCAGTAGGCCTTTACCAGGGGCTGTAAAAAAAGATAATACCCTAAAAAACCCAGGGGGTTAAAATCCTCATAACTGGAATGTTCAAAAACCATCCCCTCCGCCTCAAGGGAATCGGCCTTATACCGCAGGTATTTTTCTATGCCATAAGGGCCGTCCATAATAAACGTAAAGTCCGCCATGGAAGCGTACAAAAACCGGGCAAGCCGTCCGGCGTCGTATACCCGCCCGTCTTTGGCCGCCGCCAGCAGCAGGTGATGAAACAAGCGCCGGGACGGGGGGATCATAGCGCCGTAGTTAAGATAGGGGTCCGATGGTTTGGTGAACTGATCCGAGAGCAGGTTGTATTCCAGGGAATGCCGGTCCAGGCCGGCGGCGTTCTTAGCCGGGGATTTTTCGTTGAAAAAAAGGGCGGTCAGGGCCTTGATCCGTTCCTGGCCGTTTTCGGGCCGCTCATCCAGGGCCGTGTTGTGCATCAATAGCAGAAACCGGGCGAGCATATCCGCGCTGTCTGGAACCAGGTCCGCGTCTTTCAGTTCGTCCTTGGCGCCGGAGGCGGCTTCCCGCCGGGGAACCGCGAAGGGCTTGAAGGCCGAGGCGGCGCGCAGGAATTCCAGCTCCTTTTTGTTAAAGCCCCGCAGGTAGCGCAGCGCGGCCTTGGTTTTTTGCCGCCCCAGTTCCTCCAGGGCGTCGTACAGGAGGGGCAGGCTTAGGGGCGCGCCGTTGCTGTTGTCCCAAAAGGCCGTATCCCCGTCCCCGCTCTGGGGCGCGCCGTCAACCGCGCAGGCGGCGAGATTCGCGGAGGCCGGCGGCTCAAACCATGGCAACAGCGCGAGGCGCAGGGCTGAAGGCATACCCAGAATGGGATGGCCGCATTCGGTATAGACATGGAGAAAGGCCAGGCCCGATTCTTTGGCGAGTACCCATTCGGCCTCCCAAAAGCGTCCTTTTTGCCGCTGGACCGGGGAAGGGATATTGCATTCCTGTTCCACCCGCGGGACGGGGATAAAGTGTTCAAAGGTGAATTGGTAGAGAAGGCGCTGGGTTGCGGGGGGCAGCGTTTCCAGCCAGTTGAGGAATGCCTGGTCGTCCGCAAAGGCAAGGGCCGCCGCGGTATGCTGGATGAGATCATACCGGGAAAGGGCCTTGGGCTTTTCGCCCCGGGCCAGGGAATACAGCCCCTTCAGCAGGTCTAGCGGGTATTCATCCAGCAATTCAGCCAGTTCCTTCTTCCGCTGTTTCCGGTCCGCCAGGCAGGGGGGCGTCCGGACCGGCGGGGCCGAGTCGCGGCCCATCAGGGGCCTCCCACCAGGTAGGCCACGTCTTCCGGCGACAGGGATTTGAGGGCCCCGGCATCGTCGGCAAGCAGCGCGCCCGCCAGATCGGATTTTCGTTTTTGCAATTCCACTATACGCTCTTCTATAGTATCCCGGGCAATAAGGCGGAAGCAGAAAACCGGATTCACCTGGCCGATACGGTGGCTCCGGTCCACCGCCTGGGCCTCGGCCGCGCTGTTCCACCAGGGGTCCAGGATAAAGATATAATCCGCGGCGGTTAGGTTCAGCCCGGAGCCGCCGGTTTTGAGGGTCATGATAAAGGCCTTTACCGCCCGGTCGCTTTGAAAACGCCGCACCAGGGACTGGCGGTCCGCGGTCGCGCCGGTCATGGTGATGTTCCCTATGCCCCGCTCCGCCAGGTCCCGGCTTACCATATCCACTCCGGCGAGGAAGTTGGTAAAGACTAAACACTTGTGGCCGTTCCCGGTAATTTCGGCAATGCGGTCCAGCAGGTACAGCCGCTTTGCCGAAGGGCCGGGATATTCACCCTCCGCTTCGGGAATGCTGGCAAGCCGGCGGAGTTCCATGAGGGCCTTGAACATGACCAGCGAAGACTTCGCCGCTTCCCCCTTGGCGATGATCCCGTCGATGAGGAGCTTATACTCCTGCCGCCGCCGGTGGTACAGGCTGAGATGGCCTTCCTCCAGATCGATAAAGGCGATTTCCTCGGTCTTCTCAGGCAGTTCCTTGAGTACGTCCTTTTTCAGCCGCCTGAGCATGAAGGGATAGATGCGGGCCCGCAGGTCCCGCAGGGCCTCGGCGTCGGTATCGTCCTGAATGGGCTTTTGGTAGCGCCGGACGAAATTCTGCTCCGTCCCGAAAAACCCCGGATTGAGGAAGCGGAAGAGGCTGTAGAGTTCCCCCAGATTATTCTCCACCGGGGTGCCGCTCATGGCGATCCGCCGCTGGGACCGCAGGGCAAGGACCGCGGCGGCGGTTTGGGAACTCAAGTTTTTGATATTCTGGGACTCATCCAGGATAACATAGTGGAATTCCATGTCCTTGAAGGCTTCGATGTCCCGGCGCAGCGTGGCGTAGGTGCTCAGGATGATGGTGAAGGCCGCGCTGGTAATTTCCCCGGCGTCCCGTTCCTGGCCGTAATGCACCAGGTAGGGAAGCTCCGGGGCGAAACGGTCAAGCTCCGCGGCCCAGTTGTGCACCAGGGACTTGGGGCAGAGGATAAGACAGGGGCCGTTTTCCCCCCGCCGCCGCAGGCCCCGGAGCAGGGCGATTACCTGTATGGTTTTGCCCAGCCCCATCTCGTCCGCCAGGCAGGCGCCCATGCGGTATTCCCCCAGATAGTCAAGCCAGCGCACCCCGTATTCCTGGTAGGGCCGCAGTTCCCCGCCCTCAAGGGGCCAGGCCCCCCGGCGCTGGGCAATGGTATTATACCCGGTAAAGAAGGGCCGGGCGTCCTCCCAGACGGCCCCCTCAACCTGGATCGCCTCATCCTGTAAAAGGAGGGGAATATCAAACCATGAGAGTTCTACCTCAGCCTCGCCTTTGATTTTGGATACCAGCCGGTCGAGCCGGTCCATGGTCCGTTTGTCCGGGAAGGAACGGGTCCCGTCGCTCAGGGTGATAAAGGAAGCCCTGCGGTACTCGGCCATGAATTGGGCAAAGGAAAAGGTCTGCCCCCCGATTTCCACCGCCGCGCTGCCCCCCAGATAATCAATCCCCCTTCCCATGCTGTTCTTCCGGTTGAGGGAAAGCGTTATTTTAGGCTTGGCAAAGTTCAGTTTATACCCCGCCAGCACCCCGGTTTCCAGCAGCACGAAGCGCCGGGAAAGCTCGATGATGGATTCGCCGATAAAGGCCCCCGCGAAGTCCGGGGCCAGGATAAACCGGCCGTTTTCCTCATAAAATTCCCCCGTATCCGCGCTTTTCCGGCCCCGCCCGCGGCCACCGCGCCCGCGGAGCAGAAACTGCCGGAACTCCTCTTCCGGGGATTCGGGAAAGACAACCTCCGCGATTCCCAGGCTTTTTTCCGTTTCGTCTATTTCGGCGACCGTAACAATGTCTTCGTTTTCTAGAAAGAGGGGCGGAAAGCCCCGCAGAAAACTGATAGGCCGCAGGTGCAGATAGCCGTAGGCATCGATTTCCATGAAGAGTATCCCCGGCAGGGCCGCCGCGGGCCTTGCGGTCTTGACCTGCCAGCCTTCATAGGAGAGTTCCAGGTTGGAAAATCCCGAAAAGATAAGGGATATATAGCCCGCCAGGTTTGCCCGGGGAAACCGGGCGTAAACCAAGGCGGTCTCAGCCCAGCGGAGCCCCAGGTCGTCTACCGGATACAGGGTATCCCCCGCGACCACCAGGCCCGGAGCGGCCGCGTAAAAGGCCGGGGGAAGGCCGGTCTGCCCGCCCGCGCCGTCCGCCTGTTTTGCCGCCGGCCCTGTTTCGGCCAGGGCCGTTAGGGTTCCCGCGTCATCCACCAGCGCCAGGGACGCCTCAACTTCGTTTTTGTTTATATCCCGCAAGCGCAGGGCGCAGCAATAGTTCCCCTCGGCCAGCCGGCAGAGCCCTCCGCCGGGCATCCGGAGCAGCCCCGCGGCAAGGGCCCCCTTGAGGAGTTTCTCCGGGGGGTTAAAGAGGACGCGCCTATCGGTTTCCGCATCAGGGTCTTCAAAATCAAGGAGGGACAGGGTTAATTCCCGCCGTTTTGCCAAAAATTCCCGCAGCAATTCCCGCCGCGCTCCGGTATAGCGCCTAAAATCCGGGAGATGCCGGGACCCTTGCAGGCGCAGTACGGTCCGCATATCCTTCCTATCCAGCGCGAAATAAAAATCCTCCGCCATGAAAACCACTATAACGAGGTCTTAGGCGGTTCCGCAAGGCCGGACTTGCCCCAAGGGGCGGTTTTTCAGTACATTCAAACGATGCGTTTTTCTTCCCTTCCGCGCCTTTTACCAGTTCTGGTTTTACTGCTCCTGGGGGGCTGCGGGACCATAAACCGGAGCCGGGACGCCATGGGCATACCCCGGATGGCGGTGGCGTTCAGTTTTGATGACGGCCCCAACGGCGAGGGCGATACCACGGCGCGGCTCCTGGATGTGCTGCGGAAATACCAGGTCCGCGCCCTGTTTGCCCTTTTGGGGGAAAACGCCGGGCGGTACCCGGAACTGGTCCGGCGGATACGCGATGAGGGGCATGTGATCATCAACCACGGCTATGCCGATACCTGGGCGGTCTTTATGGGACCCCAGGCGTTCAAGGCGAACCTCCTGCGGGGGGAGGCGGCAATCAGCGCCGCCCTGGGGGAAGGGCTGAACCCGAAACTATACCGGCCCCAGGGCGGCTATTACCGGCCCGGGCAGCGGAATATCTGGCGGGCCGAAGGGTATACCCTGGTTCCCAGCAGCGCCCGGGTCTATGACGCGGTGAGTCCAGGGGGCGCGAAGGACAAGGTGGTTAGGGGGATACTCAAGAAAATACAGGACGGCGGTGGCGGGATGATACTGCTCCACGACGCCCGGGATTCCCACAACCGCATGGACCGGGAACTGGCCGCGGACCCGGAGGGAAGTTTTAACCGGGCCTGGATTCCCGAAGCGGTTGAGGAACTACTAAGGGAACTGATCCAGCGGGGATACCAGGTAAGCGGCCTTGATCCCCTGGATTTCCGGCCCCGGCGGTAAGGCCGGTGAGCCTTTCCCCGGGGAAAATGTTTTTGCTGGGCCTGTCCCTGTCGAACCGGCGGCGGCCCTACGCGGCGCAGCACCGGGAAGGCAGGCGCATCCTCGATCTCTTGGACCGGGAAAACCAGGGAAGCGGGGGCGGGGATTTGCGGATTGAGGCATCGGGGAGGCCTGTTTTCGCGGACCGCCACGCGGATTTCAGCATATCCCATTCACGGGGGGCGGCGGCGGTTTCTTGCCTCGCCGTTCCCGGCTGGCCGGGCCTCCGCACGGGCTGCGATATTCAATACGCCTCGCTTTCCCGGCCCTGGGAGCCGCTGGCGGCCCGGTTCTTTGATCCCGCTGAACAGGGGTATATCGCCGCCGCCCCGGACAGCCGGGGAAGGGCCGCGCGGTTTTACCATATCTGGGTCTTAAAAGAGGCATTCCTCAAACTGCGGGGCCTTTCTGTAACGGATGTGGCGGCGGCAACGGTCTTTTCGGCGGGTACGCCGGGGCTCCGGTTCTTCCTCTACGAACTCCGCCTGGGGGATTGGTCCCCTTACGCCCTCGCGGCGGCCGCGGAGTTCCCTCCTGCTTGCGCGGACCTGGGGGAGCCGGAATTCCGCTGGTTTTCCCAAGAGCGGGCGGGCCTTGCCCCGGTTGTTTTGCCGCGATTTCCGTGAAGGCGGCGCTCCAGGGCGGGAAAAGCGCGAATATTACCGGATTTCCCGGCCCAGGGGCCGGAACAACGCCTCTTTTATCTTTTCGTTCATTTGTTTGGCCGCCCCTTGGCAGGGCAGGCCCGCATAAGTTTCCGGGCTGATCTCTTCCAGCATACAGAGCTCATAGCGGTAGGTTTCGGTATGGTTGTAGGCGGTCCACGGGTCTTTCTTGCCCAAGCCCCACTTGTCGTTGCCGCCGATCCGCACTGGAACCACCGGCCTGCCCGTCAGCAGGGAGAGCCGGGCCGCGCCTTTTTGCACCCTGATGGGGCCGGAGCGGGGGGTTCTGGTCCCCTCAGGGAAAATCACCAGGCAGTTTCCCTGGGCCAGGGAGCCGGCGCACCGGGCGGACAGCTCCTCAAAATTAAGGGAATTGGGGATGTATAACTGTTTAATAACGCCCTGGACCAGGTTGCGCAACAGGGCGGCGTTTACAATGCAGTCCGCGTTGGGGATCAGGGAGACGAGCATCACAATGTCCAGCAGGGAGGGGTGGTTCGCCACAAGAATCTTGCCCCGCAGCCGGCCAAAGGCTTCCCGGTCCGCTGTTTCCAGCCGCGCCACTCCCAGCAGGTCCATGAATCCCACAAGAAAGCGGAATCCCGCGGTAATGGTCCGCCGGCCCCGGCGTTTGAAGTCCTCCGCGGTCCGTGAAAAGAGCCGCTGGACCGGAAACACAAGGAAGATTAGGCCCAGGGTTCCCGCTCCAAAAACCAAGAAACTCAGCCATTTCGCCGCGACCCGCCAGCAATAACGGGGATAACTGCGTATGGGCGGCATATACTCCGGCATAAGGATTCCCTCTGTAAAATACCATGGGGCTATTTCGCGCCCCTGTCAATGCTACTGTCAACAATTTAAGAAAACAGGCGGGGTCTCTGCTTATGGGGGGTCTGGGGGGCCTTTCGGCCTCCCAGCGGGGGTTCTGGGGGCGGCGCCCCCGTCCCGCGCAGGCGATTGAAGCGGAAAGCGCGGTTTTTGCGGAGCAAAAACGCGCCCAAAAGTTTATACGCGCTGGCCCTGCTTCCCCGGGCCCTGGGCATTGACCTTGCGGCTCTTTCTAGAGTAAATTCTAATGATGGTTGATCTGAAGGGTTTGAAATCGGAGATTAAGGAACTCATTGTTGCTAGTTTGGAGCTTGAAGACCTCATGCCGGAACAGATTAGCGATGCCGGGCCGCTGTTTGGAGCCGGTCTGGGGCTGGATTCGATAGACGCGCTGGAACTCGGCCTTGCCTTGAAAAAACGTTTTGGGGTTACCTTTTCATCGGACAACGAGGAAAACAAAAGGCATTTCGGGTCGGTGGACGCGCTGGCGGCCTATATCGCGGAGAAAACCAGAGAGGAGCGCGGGGGATGACCAAGGAAGAGCTGTTTGCCAAAATACAAGAAACGCTGGTGGAGAAATTTGAGATTGAAGCGGAGCGGGTGAGGCCGGAAGCCCTGCTATATGAGGAGCTTGAGCTGGATTCAATCGACGCGGTGGACCTTATTGTGGAAATGAAGCCCTACATCCCCGGTAAAATCGAGCCTGATCTTTTCAAACAGACAAAGACCGTGCAAGACGTGGTTGAGGCGTTGTTTCCCCTGCTGGAGTCGTGAAAAAAAAACTCCGCTTTGCCCTGAGCTTCCTGGCCGCCCCGGCGGCGGCCTTGCTCTGCTTCAGGTTTAAGGGGCTGGCCCCGGCAAAGTGGTACCCGGTCGCCGTGAGCGGCGGGATGTTCTTCCTGTTCGCGGGGAGCTTCCTGCGGCCCCCGGTGATTATTTTCCGCTTCGCCCTGAGAATGGACCGGACCATTCGGGGATCAGGGAGGGAAAAGCCAGTAGAACGGTACTGCCGGAAGGTAACGCTCCTCTGGTGCGCCTTTTTCCTGGTGAACGGCGGCATAGCCGCGGCAACGGTCTTCCAGTCAAACGGGGCATGGCTGCTCTATAACGGGTGTATTTCATACATCCTGATGGGAATTTTATTTTTAGGAGAATTTATGGTACGCCAAACAGTTGATAAGAATCTGCGCCGGGAAAACGGGCCGCCGGGAGTTCCCGGGGAGCTTCCCATTTCCCGGTTTACCCCCGCTTCGCGTCCAGCGGATGCCATACTCTGCTACGACGGCGCGTATGCCGATGGAAAGTACCAGACGTGGCGGGACTTTCTCCGGGATACCGCCCTGCTTCGGGCCGCCATAGCCCCGTCGCCCCAGACCCGGTGGATACTCTATGCCGACGACTACTGGCATTTCCTCACCGCCTTTGTGGCCCTCCTTCAATGCCGGAAACAGCCCCTCCTTCCGCCCAGTACGGCGGCGGCCCTTATCGCCGGGATTGCCGGGGAGGGCGGCGCGGCGGCGCTCAGCGACCAGGATATCCCCGGCGCGGTATCCATCCCCCAGACCCTCGCCGCTTCCGGCGAAGCGCCGTCGGCGGAGCATATCCCCATCAACCCGGTGGAGTCGGTCTTTATGATCTACACATCGGGGTCCACGGGAAAACCCAAGGGTATTCCCCACCGGCTGGTGGAATTTGAAGTAGACATTGGCTTTCCCCCTGAGTGGGTGGCGGCTTGGCGGGCCCGCAAAAACGCGGTTACCGTGAACCAGCACCATATCTACGGTCTCGTGTTTTCCATTATCCTGCCCTTTACCCTGGGCGTACCCTTCCGCCGGAAACGCCTTGAGCGGCCTGAGGAATTGCCGGCCCTCGCCGATACGCCCTACATGATCTTCACCAGCCCGGCCTTCCTCAAACGGGCGGTGGAAAGCGGCCTGGATGCCAAGCTGCGGGACCCGTGGATTGTGGCCTCCGGCGGGTTCCTGCCCCAGGAGATCGCGGAAAAGACCAGCCGTGTCTTGGGGGCCTGGCCCATTGACATCTACGGCAGTACCGAAGGATCCGGTATCGCCTGGCGGCAGTCCAAAGACGGCCCCCAGTGGCGGCCCTTCAGCAGCATCAAGGTTTCCACCAATGAGGCGGGCTGTTTGGTTATCCACCTGCCCTTCCCCAATGTCCCCCCCATACCCACCGGGGATTTGGCCGAGGTTTTGAGCGACGGCCGGTTTATACTTAAAGGGCGGGCGGACTCCATTGTTAAAATAGAGGAGAAGCGGGTTTCCCTTACGGAAGTGGAAGCGCGGATTATGGAATCCGGCCTGGCCCAGGACGCCGCGGTAATTCCCCTGGAAGACCGGCGGCAGTACCTTGCCGCCGCAATCGTCCTCTCCAGCGAGGGCAAGGAGCGGTTTGCCGGGAAAGAAAAACATGAAATCAACCAGTTCTGGACCGGGTATCTCCAGGGATACTTTGAGGGGGCGGTAACGCCGAAGAAATGGCGGTATGTGGAGCGCCTGCCGGAGGACGCCCAGGGCAAGAAACAGCGGGCCGAAATCGAGGCCCTGTTCGCCCCCGGCGCCCTGGATGACGCGCCAGGGGCGGGGGGCGGCGGTGTTTGAGGAGAAACTCCTCCAGCGCTCCGGCTCCAGCGCGGTGGTGGAATTCCGCGTTCCCCCGGAAAGCCCCTATTTTGACGGCCATTTTCCAGAGTGTAAGATACTCAGCGCGGCGGCCCAGGTCGCTATTATCCTGCGCCTTGCCGGATGCTATCTTACCGGCGGCCGTGCCGCGTCGGGGATAAAAAAACTCAAATTTACCAAAATAATACAACCCGGTGTTCCTATCCGGCTTGAACTTGCCTGGGACCAAAATGCCGGGACCCTTTCCTTCAAAATGCTGGCTACGGAAGGGGGATGCCGCTATGCTTCCGGCTCTATGACTATGGGGGGAAGGGGGTAATGTATGGGGCGCCTTTCACAAGGCCCTGCGTTATTATCCCCGTGTACAACCACGGCGAAACCCTAGACCCGGTTATTACCGCCATTCGGGAGGGGATCGATATCCCCATTATTCTCATTGATGACGGCAGCGATGCTGAAACAAAGCGCTGTTTGCAAAACGCGGTTTCGGCCCGCCAGGGCCTTACCCTGATCGGCCTGACGAAAAACAGCGGCAAGGGCGCGGCGGTGATGCGGGGCATTGACGCGGCCCGGGAATTGGGATTTACCCACGCCCTACAGATTGACGCCGACGGCCAGCACGACGCGGGGCGGATACCCTTTTTCCTTGCCGAGGCGGCGGCCCACCCGGAAGCGGTCATCTGCGGCCTCCCCCGGTTTGACCGGTCGGCCCCCGCAAGCCGGCTCTGGGGCCGTAAGATCAGCAACGGCTGGGCGAAGATCGTTACCCTTTCCAAGGCCCTGCCGGATGTGCTTTGCGGCTTCCGGGTCTACCCGGTGGAGCCCTTCTGGGCTTTGGCCCATTTCCGCCCTATCAACCGGCGCATGGGTTTTGACACGGAAATCCTGGTCCGGCTCTACTGGCAGAACATTCCAGTCCGGTTCTATCCCCTTAGGGTGATCTACCCTGAAAACGGGAGGTCCCATTTTCGCCTGGTCCGGGACAACCTCCACATTGCCTGGACCTTTACCCGGCTCTTCTTAGGGATGATCCCCCGGTTGCCGGCCCTCCTGAACCGGCGGCGCGTCCGGGGGGGGGGAGCGGCGTGAAACCGGACCGCCGCCATTGGGCCAGCCAGCCGGAGCTCGCCCGGTCCTACTGGCAATTCAAGGCGCTCATCGCCATGGTACGGCTCCTGCCCCTGGGCGTCCTCATCTGCTGCGCCTTTCCCATTAGTTTTTTCTATTATTTTTTGGCCAAGCGGGCCCGGCGGGAATCCCGGCGCTTTCTTGACGCGGTGAACGCCCAGTTACCGGAGGGGAAGCGCCGTTCCGTATACCGGCACTTTGCCTCCTTTGCGATATGCCTGGTGGAAAAAGCGGCGGCCTGGGGGGGGCGGATAAACGGCGGGATGATCCGGTATCAGGATGACGCTATTGGGTCCCTGGTGGAGGACATCAATGGCCAGAAGGGGGCCTTCCTCCTCTGTTCCCACCTGGGGAACGCGGAGATGCTCCGGGCGCTGGCGGATTTCGGCCGTACCCGTGCGGGCCGCGCTTTTCCAGTGGTTTCGATTGTTGATTACTCCATGGCCGAACAGTTTGGCCGGATGCTCCGGGAGATCAACCCTGGCTCCATGGACCATCTTATCAGCGCCCGGAACATCGGCGTTGAAACCATGGGGCGGCTTGAGGAATGTCTGGACCGCGGGGGCCTGGTGGTGAGCGCCGGGGACCGGACCGCCCCCGATGGGGGCCGGAACCGCCGTTTTCTCATTGAATTTCTCGGACGCCCCGCGCCCTTTCCCGTGGGGTCCTTCTATCTTGCCTCGCTTTTAAAGCGGAATGTGTACTTTGTTTTTGCCCTCAGAAGGAAGACCTTTTCCCTGGCCTGCGAATATGATTTCCATGTCATTAAGAGCGGCGTTGATTTTAACTGCCCCCGGCGGGAACGGGAAGCGCGGATGGAGCGCCTTGCCCGTTCTTACGCGGAAACCCTGGAACAACTATGCAAAGTATACCCCTATCAGTGGTACAATTATTATGATTTTTGGGAGGCCCCGGATGGGTAAAACTGAAGCGTGTAAAATCATAGTGGAAACCGAGTTTAAGGTGGAGTTTTACGATGTGGACCTGATGGGCATTGTCTACCACGGCAACTATCTCAAGTACTTTGAGGTGGCCCGCTGGGCGCTGCTTGAAAAAATACGGTACACCTACGATGATATGGCGGCCTCAGGGTGTAGTTTTCCCGTTACCTCGGTTGCCTTGAAGTACCTGAAGCCCCTGCGCTTTAATGACCGGGTGCGGGCCCGGGCCATCCTGGAGGAATACGAAAACTGCCTCAAGATACGTTACGAGCTGTACAACGCCAGGACCGGGGAGATGACCACCAAGGGACAGACTACCCAGATGGTCTTTAACGTCTTAAAAAATGAGTCTTCCTTTGTATGCCCCCGGTCCTTAATCGAAAAGGCCGAGTCCCTGCTCGCTTCTGAGGCCGGGCGGTGAGCGCGCCTTGCGGACGCCGCTTCGCCTGGGCGCTTATGCTTTCCCTGGCCGCTTCCCCCGCGGTCTTTGGGGAAGCGGTGTTTTCCAGCCCCCTGACAGAGGCTGCGAAACCGCGTTTCCTTTCCCTCTGCGCCGATCTGTCCGCCCGTCCGGTGATCCGCGGGAGCTTTGAGCTGAGGCGGGCGGTTAAAAAGCTGGACCGGGTTATGGTTTCTTCCGGGAACTTTATCATCAGCGCGGAACACGGCATTATCTGGGACACGAAAAAACCCTTTCCCTCCACGATGACAATGGGCCGGGACTTTATCAGGCAAACCACGCCTGATGGAAGCGGGTCCGCGCTGTCCGCCCAGGGAAACGAGACCTTCCTGCGTTTTTCCGAGGTCATGCGGGCGCTCTTTACGGGGAATCCGGCCAAACTGTTGAGCGGCTTCCAGGCGTACTTTACCGAATCCCCGTGGCATTGGGAACTGGGCCTCATCCCGCGGGACGCCGTAATCCAGGGCTTTATCGAGCGGATCGCCATGAACGGCGAGGGGGGCCTTATCCGGGGCATAACCGTCTTCCAGAGGAACGGGGATGCGGCCTCCTATGCCTTTTCCGGCCAGCGGTTCGAGGGCCTCAGCCCCCAGGAGCGGGAGCTTTTCAATGGGGACTGAATTGGCGGGAGGCCCCTCCCTATCCCCTGGGTGCGCCTATGGGTAAGGGGCTGCCGCTCTGGCTGGGTTTTCATGGGGCCCTGGCCCTGCTCTTGGGGGCTTCCCTGCTGTTCGCCTCGCCTCTGGGGTTCAACACGGACCTCCTGGACATCCTGCCCCCGGCCAGGGGCGGGGAATTACTGGCGCAGGCTGCGGACAAGGTATTGACCGAACGGAGCGCCCGGCAGATCACCGTGCTGGCGGCCCATCAGGACTTTGCGGCGGCCCGCCGGGCCGGGTCCCGGCTCTATGCGGCCCTGGCGGGTTCGCCTTTTTTTGAAAGCCTCTCCTTCGAGACGGACGCCGATGCGTCTTCCGCGCTTGCCGCCTTCTTCCACGCCTACCGGTATGCGCTTTTGGACGAGGAAACCGCGCTGCTCCTAGAGTCCGCCCAGGCCGGCGCGGTCGCCCGGGACGCCCTGGCAAATGCCTACGGCATGTTCACCCTGAGTTCCCTTGATACGCTGGAAACAGACCCCTTTCTCCTGGGGGAGCGGAACATGCGAAGCCTCCTCGCCTCGCCGCTTTTTACCATGGGGGCGCTCTCCCCCCGGGACGGGGTGCTCTGCGCTGAACGGGACGGGCGCTGGTTCGTCATGCTCCGGGGCGCGGTAAGCGCGGCGGGGTCCGCGTTTTCCCACCGGGAAAACGCCGTTACCCTGATTTACGCCGCGGCCAAAGACGCCGCGGCGGGGGAGGGCGGCGGGGCCTTCTATTTTTCCGGGGCACCCTTCCATACCTTTGAAAGCGCCTCGGCCACCCGGAAAGAGGTAGCCCGTATCTCCGCCCTTTCGCTGCTCCTGGTGGCGGCCCTCTTTGTTTTGGTTTTCCGTTCCCTCCTGCCCGCGGCCCTGTCTCTGGCGGCGGCCCTCCTCTCCATCGGGACTGCCCTGGCTGGCTCGCTGCTCTTTTTCCGGGAACTGCACCTCATCACCCTGGTTTTTGGGACCGCCCTTATCGGAACCAGCCTGGATTACTCAATCCACTATTGCGTCCTCCGGTACCGGGGCGGCCTTGAGGGCCCTGCGGTCCGGGAACGGATTGGCCGGGGGATCGCCCTGGGTTTTGCCTCTACTGAAATCTGTTTTCTCCTCCTCCTCTTCGCGCCCTTTGCCATACTAAAACAGTTCGCCCTGTTTTCCCTGTTCGGGATGGCCTCCTCCTATCTTACCGTGACGCGCCTCTACCCCCTGTTGCCGCTTCGGGTCAAGAACGCCGTTTTTGCTCCCCGGCGTATCCGGCGCGGCGCGCGGGCCGGTATCTTGGCCGGACGGATCATCCTCGCGGTCCTGGCGCTTATAGCCGGGGGCTTTGCGTTCCTCAACCGGGAGAAGCTCGCCGTTCATAACGACATCCGCGGCCTCTATACGGCGCCGCCCTTTTTGGCGGAACAGGAACAGATCGTTTCCCAGACCCTGGATTACGGGGCATCCCCCCAGTATTTCCTCGTGGCGGGGGCCTCGGAACAGGAAACCCTGGAACAAGAGGAGGCCCTCCGCGCCTTGTTGGACCGGGAGATCGCGGAAAAACAGCTCCGCTCCTTCGTGGCGGTTTCGAGCGTTATCCCCCCGTTGCGGCGGCAGGAGCGGAACCGCGCGGCCGCGGCGAAGTTGCTCCCCCTCGCGGCGGGGCAGTTTGCGGCCCTGGGCTTCCCGCCTGACGCGGCGGAGGCGTTTATCGCGGATTTTGAGCGGGAAGCGGGGCGGCGCCTCCGGCCCTCAAGCGAAATGCCCCGGTATTTCAAGGACCTCCTTGAAAATCTCTGGATAGGCGAACTGGGGGGCCGTTACTATTCCTGCGTACTCCTCATCCGTCCTGAAGGGGATGGCGGAAGGTTCCGGCAAATCGCCGCCGGCCTTGAGGGGGTGTACTTTGTGAACAAGGCCGGCGGCGTCGGCGAAAACCTGGATGCCCTCACCGGCCTCCTGTTGAAGCTCTACGGCGCCGCCTATCTGGCCGTCCTTGTTTTGGCTAAATGCTTTTATCCCTGGCGGGATGTCCTCAGGATCGGCATACTTCCGCTACTGCTGGCGCTGGCCTGCGCCTCGGCCTTGATCCTCGCGGATATTCCGGCGGGCTTTTTCCCGGTCTGCGCCTTTCTCCTGGTTTTCGGGCTGGGGCTTGATTACAGCTTCTACTGTTTGGAAAATAAAAGGCGTGGAAACCACGGGGCGGGAACCCTGGCTGTGGCGCTTTCTTTTTTGACCACCCTCCTTTCCTTTGGGGCCCTGGCTTTCAGCGGTTTTACGCCGGTGCGTGTTTTCGGCTTGGTGATAGGCGCGGGCCTCTCCACAGCCTTTGTTTCAGCGCTTCTTTTAGGGGGCGGCGCGCATGACCCGCGGTAGGATGAACAAAAACCTCCTTCTCCCGATCCTCTGCGTTGCGGCCCTATGCGGTTCCTGCGGGAGCCTTGGGGTGAAACGGCAAAGCGCCACGGCCCCGGTCTATTGGTATGGCAGCGCTCCATACCGGCTTCTTCCCCCGGACCGTATTGAAAAGCCGATAGACATGGCGCAGCAGATCGCCGGTGTCTACGGGGAAACCGCGTTTCTGGCGGACGCCCTGGTGGTCGCCACGGAACAGGGCCTTACGGTGGTCCTGTACGACGCTTGGGGGACAGAGCTGGCGGCCCTTTCCTTTGACGGCAAAACCGCCGTCTTTGAATCCGCCTTCTTCCCCGCGCTCAAGGGGGAGTATATGATTGCCGATTTTCAACTGGTCTTCTATGCCGTGAAGGACCTTGAGAAGGCGCTGGGAGCGGCGGGGCTGGGCCTTGAGGTAGGCCGGGGGGATGGCGCCGTGGAAAAGCGGACGGTAAAATGGAATAATGAAATCATTATTGAAATAACCAAGACCCCCGGTGCGATATACTATGTGAACCATCCACGGAATTACCGTTATACCCTGCGAGGTGCTTTTGAATGATAGAGCGGACAGAACTGTTAGACCTGGTACCCCATAAGGGGAAGATGTTGCTCCTTTCCCGGATTACCAGCTATGATCTGGAAAAGTGGACCATACACGCGGAGTTTGACAGCGATGCGTCCTGTCTATTCTACGATCCCCTGCTGGGCGGCGTTCCCGCCTGGGTAGGTTTTGAATGCATAGCCCAGGCGGTTTCCGCCCTGTCAGGATTGGCGGCCCGTCACGCCGGGAGGCGGCCCAACATCGGTATTATCCTGAGCGTCGCCAACCTGGAGGTAATCCGCCCGGTTATTCCCCCGCGGGCCTTTATAAACGCTACGGAGTGCGCCCGGCTTGAGGCGGTACGGGTCTTTAACGGCGCCGTGTACGCGGAAGACCAGGCGGGCCGCGGCCTTGCCGCCCGGGCCAGGCTGACGGTTATGGAGGTTGAGCGGTTTCAAGACCTCTTGCCCAAGGGAGGAGTTCATGGGACAAATTGATCAGGCGGGGAAAAAAGTGTTGGTTACCGGGGCAAGCCGGGGCATCGGCAGGGCCATAGCCCTGGCCGTCTCACGGGCGGGGTATAGTTTAGCGGCCTGTTACCGCCAGAGCGAGGAAGCGGCCCTGGCTTTGCGGGAGGAGGTTCTTTCCGCTGGCGGGGAAATTGAGCTGCTGCGTTTTGATATCGCGGACCGGGAATCATGCCGGGAAAACCTGGAACGCTGGGTCAAGGAAGGGGGCGCTCCCTGGGGGATCGTGTGTAACGCCGGCGTTCACGCGGATAACGCCTTCCCTGCCTTGCGCGATGATGACTGGGACCGGGTGGTACACACCAATCTTGACGGCCTGTTCAACGTGCTGCGCCCCCTGTTCATGCCCCTGGCCCGGAAAAAGCGGGGCAGGATTATCGCCCTCGCCTCGGCGTCCGGCATTACCGGCAACCGGGGGCAGGTGAACTACAGCGCCGCCAAGGCGGGGATTATCGGGGCCGCTAAAGCGCTGGCGGTGGAACTGGCGAGCCGTTCCATCACGGTAAACTGTATTGCCCCAGGGGTTATTGAAACGGACATGGTAAAGGACGCGCCCTTGGACGCGCTGCTCCCCCAGATACCCCTGGGCAGGCTAGGACGGGCTGAAGAGGTCGCCGCCTTGGCGGTGTTTCTCCTCTCTGAAGATGCCGCGTACATCACCCGGCAGGTTATTTCGATAAACGGCGGATTGGTATAGGGGGCGGCCAGTGCGAAGACGAGTCGTAGTTTCAGGCGGCGGGGTGGTAAGCGCCCTGGGGAACGAATGGCCCGCAATCCTCTCGGCCCTGCGGAGGGGGCGCAACTGCGTCCGCCGTATGGACGAGTGGGATATATACCCTGGGATGAATACCCGCCTTGCGGCGCCGGTGGATTACCAGTTTCCTCCCTATCCCCGTAAGAAAACCCGCGGCATGGGCCGGATATCCCTGCTGGCCCTGTCATCCGCCGAAGGGGCGGTTAAGATGGCGGGCCTTGCGGAGGACGGACGGGCCTCCCCCCTGCTCACGAGCGGCCGTACTGGCATCGCCTATGGCTCCTGTATGGGGAGCGTTGACGCGCTGATGGATTACTATGCCATGCTGGTTCTCAACGACGTAAGGAAGATAAGCGCCACCACCTATGTGCGCTCCATGCCCCAGACCTGCGCCGCGAATCTGGAAGTGTTTTACGGCCTTACCGGCAGGCTTATCACCGCCAACGTCGCCTGCGCCTCCGGCAGCATGGCCGTTGGCCTGGCCTACGAGACTATCAAAAGCGGCAAACAGGATATTATGCTGGCCGGGGGCGCCGATGAGCTGTCGCCGGTGGACGCGGCGGTTTTTGATGTGCTCTTTGCCGCCAGTACCAAGAACGACGCGCCCGGTCTGACCCCCGCGGCGTATGACAAGAACCGGGACGGCCTGGTGGTGGGGGAAGGAGCGGGGACGCTCATTTTGGAGGAGTATGAACACGCCCTGCGGCGGGGCGCGCCGGTCTACGCTGAAATCGCGGGCTTCGGGACCAACACTGACGGGGTCCATATCACCCAGCCGAACCGCGCAACCATGTCCCGGGCTATTGCCCTGGCCTTGGAAGACGCGGGCCTCAGCCCCGATGCCATCGGCTATGTGAATACCCACGGTACTGGCACCGGCGCGGGGGATGCCGCCGAAAGTTGGGCCACCTATGATATTTTCCAGCGGCCTGTTCCGGTAAGCACCATCAAGAACTACACCGGCCACACCCTGGGGGCTTGCGGGGCGCTTGAGGCGTGGATTTCGATTAACCTGATGCGGGAAGGCTGGTTCGCCCCGAACATCAACCTGCGGGAACTCGACGGCGGCTGCGCCCCCCTGGACTACATCACCGGAGCGGGCCGGGAACTGGAAACCGCCTATGTGATGTCCAACAATTTTGCCTTCGGCGGCGTCAACACGAGCCTGATTTTAAAACGCCTGTGATTAGAAACTGACCTGGAGGGAGGTCCCGATGGCGCCGGTGAAGGAATACACCGGGGAATCGTAGTACTGGGCGCAGCTTAGTTTGGCAAAGACGGACCAATTGAAGCGTCCCAGTATCCTGATAATAGATTCATGCCCCAGGGTAAAGGCCGTTCTCAAGACATCCTGGGAAGATTCGATGGTTGCTTCGAGGGTTTCTTTGCGCAGACGCTCAAACGCCGTATTCGCCAAATGCGACAAGGCTGGCCAGGCGCTCATGTCCCGCGCCTTATCGCTTAACCAGATATAGAGTATGCCGAGCAGGGATTGGGGCGCCGGGGCGGTCCAGGCAATTTCCAGGCTTTCCACCCGGGAATCGGCGGTAAGGGTAAGGGTGTTCGTGAGGGTAAACTCCGCGCCGGTAAAGCCGTAAATGCTCAGGAGCAGTTCATCCTGAAACCGCCATGTAAGGGCATCGTTTCTGGGAAGGGCAAGGGAGCCTTCAAGCCGGTGGGTGAATTCATCCTGATAAAAGCTGAAGACCGGCATATATCCGAAGGCCCCCCAGAGGTTAACCGAGTTGAAGGTTAAGGCCGAAGCGATGGTAAAGACATCCAGACGGGTATCCAGCTTTCGTTCCAGATTGCGGGAAAGTTTTGTTTCGATGTGCCGGGGAATCCAGAGGGTCTTGAGGCCGAAGGCGTCAGGAAGTCTGAGGGAAACCTGAAAGGCGTCGGTAAAGCGCCCGTATTCGGTGATATCCGCCGCTGCTGCTTCGGAAAGGGCGTTCTCCATAGTATCCTCCAGGGCGGGGGCGAAAAGGGAATAGAAGGGTAGGGAAACCCAGAGATTTCGGGAATCCCAGAGGCTTTCATAGTACCGGCTTCCGTCTTCCAGGGCGTCGGCGCTGGGGTAAAAAACGCTCCGTTTAAAGCTCCGTTCTCCCCGGAGGAGGCCCTGGTATTCGCCGAAGGCAAAGGGGAAGTCCAGGCGGCCTAGGGTTTCGGACCGGGCGGTATTAGCGGGCGCTGAAAACCCCGCCGCGCCGTCAGCGGAAAACTCAATGCCCACGGGCTTTAAGGCCAGGGGGACCTTCAAAATCCCTTGGAATTGGCGGTTCTGGGCGTCCCGTCCGGAATCGGGGAGGAGGGGTTTCCAACTGTTAAGCCAGGCTTCGGCATACCGGTCAAGCCCCGCCGGCCCTTCCCCCGGCTTGGACAAGAGGGCGTTCCCCTCTATCGACGCGCCGAGAACCCTGTCCGGACCGGGCTCCACGAGCGCGGAAGCCTGCCAGTATCGCTCGAATTTGGTATCCGTATACCGGGCCGTTCCGGTAAGGCGGGACCGTATCGGCCCGGCGAGGTTCAGATCAAGACGGTGGGTAAGGGCCTTATCATCCGGGGAAAGGGCGAAGAGTTCGTGGAACCGGAAGGGGCCCCAGGAACGGGAAAGTTCGTGGCCCCCGTTCCAGAAGAGCGCATTCGGGGCGGCGGAGAGGGAGTAATTCCCCTGTAGCCGGGCCCCGAGGAGGGTCAGTTCCCCATAGGACCGGGTAACGGTTCCATAGGAGGGTTTCCCGGCGGGATTGGTAAAGGGATCGCCCTGAACTACTCCTTCCAGGGCGGCGCGGAGGGTAATATCCCCAAGTATGGGCCGGTTCTGGAAGGCGATGAGCGCCCCGGGATGGGCCCATGCAACGGCGGCGCCGGCATTTAAACCGTAGACCGGGCTAGACGTTTCCAGGATGATCTCATCCAGGGAAAAGGACCCCGCCGGCAGGGCGGCGCCGTGGTTTTCAATAAAAAACGCCGCATACGCGGCCTGTTCCCCCTCCGCGCCTGGAACGCCGGAGTATGCGCCGGTTCTTTCCAGGACATCGGCTCGATAGCGCGCGGCGCTTTGGGGAATCCCATTGCCGTCCGCTGAAATTCCGGTTTCGCCGCCGTTGTAACGGATTTCGATTTTCGACCATTCGCCGGCCTTAAATTGGGCCAGGGGAATACGGGCTTCCAAGGCGAGGTCTTGATCCGGCGCGTTGAGCGCGTCGGGGCCGCGTCCGATAAGCACCCGGAGGGCGGCGTTTTGAAAATTTGCCGGTTCCGCCGCGCTGAGGGGGGGCTGGGGGGCTTTGAAGAAAAAACTCAGGACCTGGTACTTCGAGAGGGGGATTGCGCCGGTTCGCCCGTCCGCGCCGGGGGCCTCGCCGTTGTCCAGGTTGTTCCAGGCAACCTCAAGCGTCCGTTGGATCGCGCCGCCGGGATGCAGTTTGTTCAGCATATCCCCATAGCGGCCCCCCAGCGCGGCGTCGATTTTTTCCACCGCGGATACGGATTTTAATCCCCCCTGATCCGGCGCGGCTTTGATAGTTGTATCCGTAACCACTATGGGCCTGAAACCCGCTCCGGTAACAACGGGCGCCGCGAGCAGGAACCGTCCGTTCACGTCATCGGCCTCCTCACGCAGGATCACTACGCGCAGATACCGGGCGCCCTGGAGCCGGCGGCGGTCCTCATCGGTTAGGATGATCCGTCCGATTTTCCGCGCATCCCCGGCATCCTCATAATGGGCGGGATAGATTTCCCGGGCCGCAATCAAAGAGGGGTTTTCGCGGTCTGCGGTATCCGGATCGCCCAGGGCTCCCAACTGGATGAGTACCCGGACCCGGGGGCTTCCGCTTCCGGGAACCAGCGGATCAAAACCGTAGAACCGGAACGGGACGGCTATTTCCTGGGCCTGTTCGAGGAGGCTCCCCTCTATCCCCAGGGGGACCTGAAAGCCGGTCCAGGTTTTGCCGTTCCCCAGGGCGAATTCCGCGGCCAATAAGACATCCTGGGATACCGCGGCATCTGTAACCGGGTAGGGTCCGGTTTGTCCGGGAACCACCGGCCCGTTGGATTCTATGCCGCCGATAGAAGCGCCCAGGATATCCCGTTTTTGATAGTCCCGGTAGATTAAATCCGCCCGGTTATCTTGGGTAAGGCCGGAAAAGGAAACCCCCGGTCCAAGATAATCCGCCGGAGGGACGGCGATAAAGGACGCGGAAACCGGCAGGCTGAGGGTGAATTCAGCGCCCTCCATACCCGCGACCCGGTACAGCCCGGCGGTATCGGGCTGCTCATAGTTGAGCCCCAGGCTTACCTGGGCCTTCAGGGTATCGAATTCCAGGGCCGCCTTACTCCCCATGCCCACTATGCCCGGACTAGTTTTTCCATACTCGGAATAGGAACCGGCATTGAGGTTCCACCGTATCCCCAGGGCCGCCTCGCCGCTGAAAGGCCCCTCGCCGCCGTATACCGCGCCGATACCGGCGGCCAAGCTGCCGAATTGCCGTTCCTCATGTTTTTTTAAATACCGTATCCGAATAACCTCATTGAGCATGGCGGGGTTTTGCAGTTCTACCATGCCGCTGGCGGAGTTGAAGGAAACCTGGGGGTCTAAAAGGCCGCCCCGGTAAACCTGGACCGATCCGGGGATCACATCGGTTCCGAGGGAATAGCCGCCGGTCCCCTCGTAATTAGTAAAACGTATGGCCATATCCTCGGTAAATCCCTTGTTTCCCGGCGCGTACAGTGCGGGATAGTCCCTCCCCAAGGGCCAGCGGCCGCGGGGGTCCCGAATATCCGGGGCAAGGCCAGCTTTGATAAGCTCGAAGACGCCGCGCTTGATTTCCACGGGGGTAAGCGGCGGCGCCGTTGGAGCGCTGGTAATGGCTTCCACCTCCTGGAGTTCATAGTCCCTGATGGGATCGCCTGAGGATACCCGGACCAAGGCTGCCTCGGCGGCGTTGCTGGTCGGGGCTTGATAGCGGCTTTGCCGTTCAAAGGGGGAAAAACTTCCCTGTTCATAGATAACCAGGGCGGTAATCCCGCCGCCCCCGTTGGCGAGCGTTACCATTCCGGGGGTATTATGCGCTTGACCCAAGAGGGATGGATCATCCTGGCCCGGCTGGGGATATTCAATGAGCCGCAGGTCTCCGAAAAATGCCTGGGCGTCCCCCAGAAACCCGGCGCCTCCATAGGTTCCCAGGGCTATCCCCGGATAGGCGACCGCGACCCTTCCGGCGGGGGGGGCGCTCAGTTCTAGTATGCCGTACCGGGCGCTGGCGGCGTATTCTCCAGGACCCGCAAGCCGCCAGCGTCTGCCGTCGCTTCCCGGAATGGCCCCCTTGGGGTCCTCCAGGTATACCTCAGGAACCGCGGGGAGCATGTCCTGGGGCAGCACAAAGGAAAGCCCCCGCAAGGGGCTTACTACGGAAAGGTAACTGTAGGTCCGTTCCCGGTTTCCTACAAAAACCCGTTCTTCCCGGGCCGCCGCGTCATAGCGGATGAGGCTGTGGAACGTTAGGGGCCCGGAGCCGAACCGTCCGTAGGCGCCGAAGGTATAGGGGGAATCCCCGCCTAGGTCCAGATAGGGAAACGCGGGATAATCGAGCCCCGTGTTGCCTATGCCGATATAGCGGACCGCCTCTCCCGGTCCGCCCTGGTATCCTGCCCGGTATGTATTGAGATGGTAGTCATCCAGAACATTTGCCTCCACAAACCACCGCCGCCTAAGCCAAAGGGAGAGGCTCAGGTCGGCCTCCTGGGTAAACAGGATGGGGGACTCGGCGGACGTTAGGGTTAATCCGAGGGGCGTAAGGGCAATTCCCGCGTTTCCGCTTAAGGTTGCCTTCCAAGAACCCGCCAGGAACAGGGAAACATCCGTATCCCCCAGGGAAAGGGAGAGCAATTCGGACCGGGCTTCTCCGGTAATGTTCCGGCGCAGGGCTTCGGTATCTAAACGCAGTTCAGGAGCGATGGAGAGTTCTTCTTCCCGCGCAAAGAGCGGCGGGCCGGTTACTAAAAAAAGCAGGAAGCTTATCAGAAAAACCGGATAGGTACTGCGCGGCGCATACATTAATAGAACAACTCGATAAGGCTCCCCAAAGAGCATTGGGTATGAAGGCCCCTTCAACGGATCGCCGTTTCAATGAAGGGGCCTTCTTATATTGGATCATTTTGTATTTTTGTGAAATAGGCGGTATGAGGGGTTTAGGGGTATGCGCCTGGTTGACTCAGGCGGACAAGCCGCGCCGGTATCGCAAAAATGGAGGTTCCGCTAATGGGGCGGAACCTCCGTATCCGCTTTGGGGAGTGAAGGATTCGAACCTACGAAGGCTGAGCCAACAGATTTACAGTCTGCTCCCTTTGACCGCTCGGGAAACTCCCCATGATTTTATGCCATCCGGCCAGCCATCTTTCGGAATCGAACCGAAGACCTCGAGATTACAAGTCACGCGCTCTGCCGACTGAGCTAAGATGGCGCATAATGGAACGCCTTTAGTATACTAAAAATAAAAAAATGCGTCAAGCGGTCTGCTCAAAACTTCCGCAAGCCCTGAGCCGGGCGGGGAGGGAACGGCGGCATCCTAAAAAAGTTCTCCCTGGGCCTGGGGGTCATCGGCTTGGAAATCCCCTGTCTTGAGCTTTTCCAGGATGGAGGGATCCGATAGCAGCTTCAGGAACGCATCCTCATGAATAACCGGGATTCCCAGGGATTGGGCTTTTTTAT
This sequence comes from Treponema sp., assembly GCA_031279975.1. Taxonomy (GTDB): domain Bacteria; phylum Spirochaetota; class Spirochaetia; order Treponematales; family Breznakiellaceae; genus JAITHL01. Next base: position 62,994 of record JAITHL010000131.1, read on the forward strand.
TTTTACTGGAACTAGACGCGGGATCGTTGGTTACCAGGAAGGAAAGGGCCTTTCCTACTGAAGATTTAACCGATCCTCCCATCGCTTTAACCTGTTCCTCCGCATGGTTCCGCTTCATGGACGCAAGTTCCCCGGTAAAACAGAAGGAGCAGCCCAGCAACGGCTGAACCGCCCCGGACGGGGGAGGGGCGATGGCGATTATTCCCGATGCCAATACCGCGTCCATTGATTCGGCGGTTTCCCGCAGGCCCTCCGCAATGGCCCGGGCGGTTATGTCCCCCAGCCCGTATACTTCGGCTAAATCCTCCACCGGTGCGGCCCGGAGTTTTTCCAAGGTATTGAAGCCTGCGCGGACCACCTTTTCCATAATAGTTTCCCCCACGCCTTCAAAATCAAAGCCCGCGATAAAGGCGGCCAGGGGTAATTCCCGTTTTTTTTGGATATGCCGGGCCACCTTTGCGGCGGATAGCTCGCCCATACGCTCGAATTCCATCAGTTCCTCCGGCGTGATGGTATAGAGGTCCTGAATATGCCTGACCCGTTCCTTATCAAAGAGCTGGCGGATGAGCTTTTCTCCCAGTTCCCGTATATCCAGCACGGCAACCCATTTTTCTATCCGGTGGAGGAGCCGTTTCGGGCAGTTTACATTGGGACAGAGGAGGCGGCTTCCCCCATCCTCCAAGGGGCTGCCGCAGCTGCCGCAGGTCTGGGGAAACTCGATATCCCTGATTTCAGCAGGCCCTTGCGCCCCTCCTGGCGGGACGGCCCCGGCGGGCGCAAGCCCCTCTATTTTCGGGATGATTTCTCCCCGTTTAACCACCAGAACTACAGAGCCGATCCGCAGCCCCATGTCCCGGATCATATCCGGGTTATTCAGGTTGGCCCGCTGTACCGTGGTCCCCGCAAGCCGTACCGGGTCCACAACGCCGATGGGGGTATAGGTCGCGCCGGATTCGCTCCATTCCACCGCCCGCAGTACGCTGACCGCGGTTTCCAACTCGAATTTAAAGGCGATCTGCCGTTCCGGACGGGGCCGGCGCAGGTCTTCCATATCGGTAGTCCGGTGCTTAACAACCAGCCCGTCAATATCGAAGGGAAGGCCCTTCCGCAGTTCCGATACCCCGGCCCGGTAGGTAATGATTTCCTCTGGGTCCTGGATTTCCCGGTACACGGCAACCTCAAATCCCCGTTGGCCCAGCCAGGCAATTTTTTCGATTTCATCGGTGAAATACCCGTCGTCTCCGGCTGCCGCGGCGTCATAGGTGATGAGGCGGAGGTCTTCACAGCCAGCCCCGTCTTTCCGGCGCATAATCCCATTGGCGGCGTTCCGGCAATTGGCCTTGTCCTGGTATTTTTCCTCCCAAACAGCGCGGGTCATCACCACTTCGCCCCGGACGCCCCCGGTAAAGGGAAGGTCCAGGCGGGGGATCACCCCAATCATGCGCCGGGCGTTCCGGGTTATTACGTCTCCCACGGTTCCATCCCCACGGGTAAGAGCCCGCTTCAGCGCCCCCTGTTCATACTGGAGCTCTAAACTAGCGCCGTCCAGTTTGTATTGCGCCACAAAACTTTGGGCGCCGGCGGCTTGCATCTTCCGGGCCCAGGCTCTGAATTCCTCTGGATTGGCCGCCTTATCCTGGCTCCCCATGGGGATGAGGTGCCTGGCCTTGGGAAAGCCGTCAACCCCGCTGGCGCCTACCTGCTTGAGCAGGGGGTGTTCCCCGTCCAGGGCCTTGAGTTCATCCCAAAGGCGGTCGAATTCCTCATCGGAAATTTCCGCCTCGCCGTTATAATAGGAGTCCTGGTAACGCCGGATCAGCTGTTCCAACGCTTCCAGGCGTTCAGCCTTTGCCCCGGGGGGCGGTTTTTGATGGTTCTTTTTGGCAGGCGCCTTAGCCATAGTTCCTTCCTTCTTTACGGCGAAGCGGGAGTATGCCCCGCCGGGCTTGATCCGCCGCGAATAAAAAATAATTCCCGTATGGGACGCGCTTCCGCGATCCCCCTTTGCTCAAATTTGGTACGGGGCCGCCAGCTTTGAGTTTGGGCAAAGCCCGGATAGGCGTTCTGGAGCAGGGGAGTTTGGGCAAGCTCCCTGAGGGCTGATTGGGCGTAATCCTCCCAATCGGTTACGGTATACAGATACGCGCCTGGCCTGAGTTTTTGGGCCAGCAGGTCCGTAACCGGCCTGGCAAGAAGCCGCCGTTTGCGGTGCCGCTTTTTCGGCCAAGGATCAGGGAAGAAGATATGGAGCCCGTCCAGGGAAGCGTCAGGGATCATCCGCTCCAGGGCCTCCACCGCGTCATGTTCGATAACGCGAATATTGGAGACCCGCCGCCTTTCGATTTCCCAGAGCAGCCGTCCGATTCCTGGACGGTGCACCTCTATGCCCAGATAATTGATCCCTGGATTTTCTTCCGCCATAAGAACGGTTGCCGACCCCATGCCGAAGCCGATTTCCGCGATGACCGGATGATCGTTCCCAAAGACCCGCGGCAATGCCAGGGCCGGCCCTAAGGCCAGGCCGTAACGGGGAAACAGGGTTTCATAGGAACGGCGCTGGGCGGCGCTTATACGCCCCGCGCGGAGTACATAGCTCTTGATATGATCCATGCCAATTCCTCAACGCAGGGGAAGTATGTCCGTTACCGCCGCGGTATAGTATTCCCCGTCCTCAGCCCAGAGGGCCGCCCCCCGGATATTGGAAGGCAAATTGAGGCTTGCCACCGGAGCGTTCCGGGCCGTAACGGGAATAGTTTGGATATAGGCGCCCGCCCCGTCATAGCAGATAAGATAGTGTTCAGGATACTGGGATTCGATGCGGTAATTGCCGTCTTCGATAGAAAACACCGGGAAGGGGCGCCGGGGATTCGCGGGGGCGTCAAAGGCAAGAAAGACCTCGGAGCGTTCCCCCCCCTTATCGATCAATACCACCCGGAATTGTCCCTGGGGCAGGGATTCGCCTTCCCGCATGGCTATGCCGTGGCTTCCTATCCAGATTTTTTCGTCAAATTCATAGCGGACCCAATCATCCGCGCTGAGACGCCAAACCAGGCCCTCAAGATCATGGTACAAATACAATTCATCCAGATCGTCTATACCGTCGTCATCCTCAGGAAGGATAAAAAAGGAAAACCGCGGATCGGCCCCCCCGCTTCCCCCATAGTACACCAGCCGTATGGCGCCGTAGGCAATCTTCGGTTCGGATCGGGAACAGGAAAGGCCGCAGAAGATGAGGCAAAGCCCTAGCCCCTTCCATAGTACATCTTGCATGGTACTTCCAATAGTAGTAAAATTTTACCGTCATGTCATGCTCCCCCATAGGGCCGATCATTGTTTTCGCGCTGTTCCTCCCGGCGGTTCCGTCTTTTTCACAAGACCCTCCATCGCGGGAATCCCTAGAGGCCGCGCTCCGTCAGGAAATAACGGGCGTGTTACAGGCCCTGGGCGCGGGGTATGAGGAATACCTGCTTGACGGCCAGGGGGGGGCCTCCATCCTGGTAACGATTCCAGGGAAACCCCCTGCTGCGGCGGAGGATTGGCTATTTCCAGAAACCTTGATTCTTGCCCTTCCCCTTTCAAAACCAGGGGAGGCCCCCGGGGGATTGCCCTATGGGGTCCAGACGGCCCTCCGCCTTATCGGGCGGTTCCAGAAACAGGCCCCCCGGCGGCGGCTTATGGTCGCGTTCTTGGGGAATGAATATCCCGCGTCTTTAGCGGAGGGGGAAGCGCATCAGGGATTGGAGGCGCTCTATCTGCTCCTGGATGATCCGGAAAATTCCGCCCTGATTTACCTGGAGCTCTTCGAGCCGCCGGGAGCCGTCGCCGTCCACTACCGCGCCGCGGGAAAGACAGCCCCCTTGATCCTGCTCCGCACCCTGGCCCTTATCGCGGAAGGCCGGCGAATTCCCTACGCCCTTGCCCCGCCGGCGCGGTATGTCCAGGGCGCGGACCAACAACCTTCCCCCTTGGCTCTTACCCTGAGCCGGGAGCTTCCCTCCCTGCTGGTGCGGGCCGCCGGCGGCGCGGAGCGGGACCGGCTGGGGGCCGATCTGCTGGCGGGCCTGTTTGAGGAATACGCTGGATTGCTGGAATGGAATGCCGGCGGGCTGGATGCCCATTACATTCCGCTGACCCGTAGGGGGAAGACCGTTTTTATCACCGAGTGGGGCATACTGCTTATGATTTTCAGCGGCCTCGGCGCCGGCGCCGGGATAGTGCTGCTCTATTCAGCGTTCCGCCACCATATCGCCATCCCGGGGCGGGTGGACTTTTTCGGCAACGCCGCGATTTGCGCCGCCATCGGGGGGCTGTTTTGGGCGGTCTGTATCGATATTACCCGGGCCGCCGGGTGTATCGGGGTATTATTTTTTATCGCCATAGGCGGGGTTCTGCCCTTTCCCCGGGGAGTTTTTATCTGCGCCGGATGCGCGCTGCTTGGAACGGCGGGAACCCTCGTTATCAGCCTGCGCGGGCAGGACGCCGGGGTCTTTACGCAAACCCTGTTCCTCCTCATCGCCGCTCTTTTGCTGGCCCTCCGGGGGGGCCTGCTCATCCATAACAAAGCGGAACGCCGGGCAGCCGCCGGAACCGCTGGTTCCCTTGATGCCGGACCTCCGGCCCGCAATCAGCGCCGCCCCCTGGGAAGGCGCTGAATAATGCAAGGAATTATTCAGCGCTGCTTTATTTTTCGCGGTTTTCCGCGGGAAAACGAGAAAAATAATAGGGCAACGCTGATTAAACCGGTTTGCAAACACAGCCCGCGGATTGCGCGGATTACCACGGATTTCCGGCAACAAGCATTTTTAATCCCGGTCAAACCGAAGGTTCGCGATCCGCGGACCCTTTTGATAATGCCGGTTAAATCAGCGGTTCCCTAGGGTAACGCTGATTAACTTGACGCTAATCAGCGTTACCCTCTGCATTTGCTCATTTCATTACGCAAATGCGGGTAAGATACACTGATTAAATCCTCGATTGGA